>NZ_AP019547.1:2406642-2707472 GCF_013168275.1 Candidatus Nitrotoga sp. AM1P
TCGTGCTGTGGAACCAGCGAGGACATCAGCGAAACCCACCTCGAGCGCACTTTTTGCCTTCTACAATGGTCGCGAATAGTGTTCTGCAGGATACGTTGAAATAACATGGGTAACTCATTCACAGGTTTACCGCCATATTTTTCGGCAAGCTTAAGCATAGAGTCCTGTACGATATCTAGCGCCACATGTTCGTTACGTATCGCGAACAATGCTTGTTTGTAGGCGCGGCGTTCGGTTTCAGCGAGAAATCTGGAAAGTTCGTCGTGGCTGGCCAGTTTGAAATGCTCCCCTGATGGATGATAGCTACTGGGCAATATTGGAATTCAATCGTTACCCAAATTCTAATATTCAAGGTGCCAAAAATTACACGGCGCTAAATGTCTTTAAAAATATGTGCAAGTAAGTAGATTTTTAGAGCAGCATTGCGATTGGGATGATTTTTTTAATTTTCATAGATGTCTTAACTAAATTAATGAGTGACTCATGCTAACAAATTTCATCGTAAATCAATAGATAATTGTTAATCTCGTTCTGGCAGGGGGTTGACCAAAATGCGTCTAGCCTTTATCTTGTACGGTTCTTTAATTATTGTTTGCTAAGGTAGTTTGACATGGAACTGACGGGCGCGGAAATAACCATTAGATGTTTGCAGGAAGAGGGTGCTGAATATGTGTTCGGATACCCTGGCGGTGCGGTCTTGCATATTTATGATGCGTTGTTCACCCAAGATCAGGTTAAACATATACTAGTTCGCCACGAGCAGGCTGCAGTGCATGCCGCCGACGGGTATGCACGTTCCACTGATAAAGTGGGGGTCGCATTAGTTACCTCTGGCCCTGGGGTAACCAATGCAGTCACAGGTATCGCCACTGCCTATATGGATTCTATACCTATGGTTATTATCAGTGGTCAAGTGCCCACTTATGCCATCGGCGAAGATGCTTTTCAAGAGGTGGATACTGTTGGCATAACGCGACCTTGCGTGAAGCATAATTTTTTGGTCAAAGATGTTAAGGAAATCGCCAGCACTATTAAGAAGGCATTCTATCTCGCCAAAAGTGGCCGCCCTGGGCCAGTGCTGGTGGATATTCCGAAAGATATATCCTGTCAAAAGGCGGAGTTCAGCTATCCAGCGTCGGTGAGTATCCGCTCCTATCATCCGGCTCAACATAGCGACTTGGAGCAGATTAAAAGTGCTGTGCAGTTGCTGCTGGCAGCCAAACGGCCGATGATTTATGCGGGTGGCGGCGTGATCCTGGCTGATGCGTCTAAGCAATTGACTGAGCTCGTACATTTGTTGGGCTTTCCCTGTACCAACACCTTGATGGGTTTGGGTGGCTATCCGGCGACAGATAAGCAATTTGTTGGAATGTTGGGTATGCATGGTACGTATGAAGCAAACATGGGGATGCAGTATTGTGATGTGCTGCTGGCCGTGGGAGCACGTTTTGATGATCGTGTGGTTGGTAATGTTAAGCACTTTAATCAGGAAAAACGCAAGATCATTCACATCGATATTGATCCTTCCTCAATTTCCAAGCGGGTGAAGGTGGATTTGCCTATCGTTGGCGATGTGGCGCATGTGTTGAACGAGTTGTTGGCGGAATTGCACGGTAGCCAGGAAAAGCCTGATCAGCAGGCAATTGCGCCGTGGTGGGCGCAAATTAAGGAATGGCGCGGCAAGAATAGCTTAGTCTACAAAAATTCGGATGAAATAATTAAGCCGCAGTTTGTGATCGAAAAGCTGTATGAAGTTACCCAGGGTGATGCCTTCATTACGTCCGACGTTGGACAGCATCAGATGTGGGCGGCGCAATATTACAAATTTGATAAGCCGCGTCGCTGGATTAACTCCGGCGGGCTGGGAACCATGGGCTTCGGTTTGCCCGCCGCGATGGGTGTGCAACTTGCTCACCCAGATGCGCATGTAGCGTGCGTTACTGGTGAAGGCAGTATTCAAATGTGTATTCAGGAGCTTTCCACCTGCAAACAATTTCAATTGCCGCTCAAAATTATCATGTTAAATAATCGTTATTTAGGGATGGTGCGCCAGTGGCAGCAGTTTTTCCATGGCAACCGGTATGCTGAATCCTATATGGATGCGCTGCCCGATTTTGTGAAGCTGGCGGAAGCTTATGGTCATGTTGGTATGCGCATTGAGAAGCCATCGGATGTGGAGCCTGCATTGAAAGAAGCGTTTGGGCGTAAGCAGCAATTGGTATTCATGGATTTCATAACAGACCAGACTGAAAACGTATTCCCCATGGTGCAGGGTGGTAAGGGCTTGTCTGAAGTGATTCTGGCGGAGGATTTGTAATGCGGCATATTATTTCCCTGTTGATGGAAAATGAGGCGGGTGCCTTGTCGCGTGTTTCCGGGTTGTTTTCAGCGCGCGGCTACAACATCGAGTCTCTCACTGTGGCGCCCACAGAAGATGCCACTCTGTCCCGCATGACTATAGTAACCAGTGGTTCTGACGAAGTGATCGAGCAGATTTACAAGCAGCTCAACAAGCTCATTGAGGTAGTCGCGGTGATGGACCTGAGCGAAGGCGGACATCTGGAGCGTGAGTTAATGTTGGTGAAAGTGCATGCCGTGGGTGCGGTGCGCGAGGAAATGAAGCGCATGACGGATATTTTCCGTGGATGCATTATCGATGTATCGGATAAAACTTACACTATTGAATTAACCGGCACCGGTCACAAGCTGGAAAGCTTTTTGCAAGCCATAGATCGCAGCTTAATTCTGGAAACCGTGCGTACCGGCGCGTCTGGCATCGGGCGCGGCGACCGCATTTTAAAACTTTAATTTTTAACTTTATGATTATTTTGAAGAGGACAACATGAAAGTTTATTACGACAAAGATGCAGACTTGTCTTTAATTAAGAGTAAGGAAGTTGCTATTATCGGCTACGGCTCACAAGGCCATGCTCATGCCTTGAATCTAAAGGAATCTGGTGTCAATGTGACTGTTGCCCTACGTAAGAGTGGTGCTTCCTGGAAGAAAGCTGAAGCGGCTGGACATAAGGTTATGGAAGTCGCGGCAGCGGTGAAGGGGGCCGATGTGGTCATGATGCTGTTGCCTGATGAGAATATTCCTGATGTTTATAACACTGAAGTTGCGCCAAATATGAAGACGAGTGCTACTTTAGCATTCGCCCATGGCTTCAATATTCATTATAACCAAGTCATTCCACGTGCCGATTTGGATGTAATTATGATAGCGCCAAAAGGCCCCGGTCATACAGTTCGCTCCGAATACTTGAAGGGTGGCGGTGTGCCATCTCTGATTGCTGTATATCAGGATAAATCCGGTAAAGCCAAAAATATCGCACTTTCTTACGCCGCAGCCATTGGTGGCACCAAGGGAGGTGTGATCGAGACTGATTTCCGTGAAGAAACGGAAACAGATCTGTTTGGCGAGCAGGCCGTGTTGTGTGGGGGTGCCGTGGAACTGGTGAAGGCCGGTTTTGAAACTCTGGTGGAAGCGGGCTATGCGCCGGAAATGGCTTATTTCGAGTGCCTGCATGAATTGAAGTTAATTGTCGATTTGATGTACGAGGGCGGCATCGCCAATATGAATTATTCCATTTCAAATAATGCGGAATATGGCGAGTACGTCACCGGTCCTAAGATTATTACTGATGACACCAAGGAGGCTATGCGTAAGTGCTTGAAGGATATCCAAACGGGTAAGTATGCCAAACAGTTTATTCTGGAAGGCCGTACCAACTACCCTGAAATGACCGCGCGTCGCCGCCTTAATGCCAAGCATCCTATCGAAACAGTGGGCGCTCAACTGCGTGCCATGATGCCTTGGATCAGCAAAAATAAGCTTGTTGACCAAAACAAGAACTAGGAATGGACAGAGAAGCTAGGATTGAAAGTTTGAATAGTGGGTGCTGGAGTGCTCTCAATCCTAAGCTGTACGATTCTTGTTCTACAATCTCTGCCTCTAAAAACCCACTCTTTGTTTTCCCCTTCTAATGTCTAATTACCCCCATCCAATCATTGCACGCGAGGGATGGCCATTCTTGGCCATCGCTATATTCATTGCTAGTTTGGTATCATATTTTGGTGGCGGTGCGTGGTCGCTACTGTTTTGGTTGGTGGCGCTGTTTGTGCTGCAGTTTTTTCGCGATCCACCGCGTGAAATTCCACAGGATGCAGATGCAGTGTTATCACCTGCTGATGGTCGTATTGTGGCGGTGGAGCGCACGCAGGATCCATATGTACAGCGCGATGCCATCAAGATCAGTGTGTTTATGAATGTATTTAATGTGCATTCCAATCGCAGCCCGATAGATGGTCTGGTGAAGCGCATCCAATATTTCCCTGGTAAGTTCGTGAATGCTGATCTGGCTAAGGCTTCGCTGGAAAATGAACGAAATGCCATATGGATTAAAAGGGCAGATGGGCAAGACGTAACCAGCGTGCAGGTGGCCGGGCTGATCGCACGCCGTATTCTGTGTTACGTACAAGAAGGCGCTATTCTGGCACGTGGTCAGCGATATGGCTTCATCCGCTTCGGCTCGCGCGTGGACGTGTACTTGCCACTGACGGCTGCCGTAAACGTATCTATTGGTGATAAAGTATACGCAACGACTACAATACTGGCGGTTTTGGCCAAGAACTAAAGCTAATTATGATGAGAAGTTTTCAAAATCATGATTGACCTCGATAACAGAAAGCCGATGAATCTGCGCAGGCGCAGTATCTACCTGCTACCCAACTTATTGACTACGGCGGCATTATTTGCCGGTTTCTACGCTATCGTGCAGGCAATGAATAGCAAGTTTGAATTTGCTGCCGTAGCAATTTTTATTGCTATGGTACTAGATGGTCTGGATGGTCGCGTGGCGCGATTAACCCGCACTCAAAGTGAATTTGGAGCGGAATATGATAGCCTGTCTGACATGGTCTCGTTCGGTGTGGCCCCCTCTTTGCTGATGTATGAATGGGCGTTTAAGGACTTAGGTAAATTGGGTTGGTTCGCAGCCTTTATTTATTGCGCTGGTACGGCGTTACGGCTGGCACGTTTCAACGCTAATATTGAAACGGTAGATAAGCGATTTTTCCAAGGTCTACCCAGCCCTGCAGCTGCTGCGGTGATCGCAGGCTTCGTTTGGGTGATGTTGGACAATCATTTTAGCGGTCAAGAGGCGCGTTGGTATGCTGTAATCCTTACGGTGTTTGCCGGCTTGAGTATGGTGAGCAACGTGCGTTTCTACAGTTTTAAAGATTTCAATATGCGCAAGAGCGTGCCGTTTATCGTGATTATCCTGGTCGCGTTATTTTTTATACTGATTTCCAGCTATCCGCCCGGAGTGCTGTTTCTACTTTTTTTGTGTTACGCCCTATCTGGCTATGTGCTGTGGCTGCTGGGTTTTCGAAAAAAAGCTTCTAATCCAACCACGTAGTGGATGACAAAAGAGAGTGCGCTGGCGGGAATAAGCATGGTTCATCTTTTTTGTTTGGATTAATACGAGGATTTTGAATTTACATCCATCGATTATTCAATTTAAGACTTATTTCTCGGCAGAAATACGATCACTTTTCAGGCACATTTCGTATTGGAATAGGCTGATAGTTGGGAATTTGAGGTAAGTTTGGTAGAATGCCGAGGCTTTTTGAACTTTAACCAGAGTAGGGAGAGTTACATGTCTAATATCGAACAACGCGTTAAAAAAATCGTTGCTGAACAACTCGGTGTAAACGAGACTGAAGTGAAGAATGAGTCCTCGTTCGTTAATGATCTGGGTGCCGATTCATTGGACACGGTTGAGCTGGTGATGGCGCTGGAAGAAGAGTTCGAGTGTGAAATCCCAGACGAAGACGCTGAGAAAATAACTACGGTGCAACAGGCAATCGATTACGTTAACGATCATCCTAAGTAATTCATCCTTTCGCTTTTCCCCTAAAATAACGGAGTTTGGTTTGGCAAAACGCAGAGTCGTCATTACTGGCCTGGGTATTGTTTCGCCCGTTGGGACAGGAATTACCCAAGCATGGCAAAATATTGTTGATGGTAAATCAGGCATTACTCGTATTACTCGTTTTGATGCCAGCCTGTTTTCATCGAAGATTGCTGGAGAGGTGCAAGGGTTTGATGTGGACAAATTCCTCTCTGCCAAGGATGCTCGACGTATGGATGTATTTATTCATTACGGCCTGGCAGCTGGTATGGAGGCAATTAAAGATGCCGGGATCGAGGTAACTGAACAAAACGCCGAACGCATCGGTGTCAATGTTGGATCTGGTATCGGTGGGCTGCCAATGATTGAAAATAGTCATAACGACTATCTGGCGGCGGGTCCACGCAAGATTTCCCCGTTTTTTATTCCAGGTACAATTATCAACATGATATCTGGCAATTTGTCCATCATGTATGGCTTTAAAGGACCTAATCTGTCCATGGTGACCGCTTGCTCCACAGCTACTCATTGCATAGGCGAATCTGCTCGGTTGATCGAATATGGTGATGCCGATATTATGATCGCGGGTGGCTCGGAAGGGTCAGTTTGCGCGCTTGCGTTAGGAGGGTTTGCATCTGCACGAGCGCTTTCCACCCGCAATGACGATCCTGCTACTGCTAGCCGTCCATGGGATAAAGGGCGCGATGGCTTTGTGATGGGAGAAGGTGCTGGGGTTTTAGTGCTGGAAGAATATGAGCATGCTAAATCCCGCGGTGCCAAAATTTACGCGGAAGTGGCAGGTTATGGTATGAGTGCCGATGCATACCACATGACCGCACCGCGCGAGGATGGTGAGGGTGCTGCGCGTTGTATGAATAATGCCTTGCGTAATGCTGGCCTGAATGTGGATCAGGTGGATTACATTAATGCGCATGGCACTTCCACTCCACTAGGCGACTTGGCTGAGACCATGGCAATGAAGCGCTGCCTGGGCGAACACGCGATGAAGGTCAAGGTTAGTTCCACCAAATCCATGACAGGACATCTACTGGGTGCTGCGGGTGGTGTAGAGGCTATATTTTCCGCGCTCGGCATTTATCATCAGATTGCCCCACCCACCATAAATATTTTCGAGCAGGATGAGGCGTGTGATATGGATTATGTGCCCAATATCGCGCGTAACATGACGATTAATGTCGCCATGTCCAATTCATTCGGCTTTGGCGGCACCAATGCTACTTTGGTGTTTCGCAAGGTCTAAAACACTTGCACGTCTCAAGGAGCTACATGCTGATCAATGGCGTGCCGGGAGATCAGGTTAGCGTTCATAACCGCGGCTTGCTATATGGAGATGGTATATTCCGCACGCTGCGTGTGATTGGTGGATGCATGCAGTGTTGGCCGCGTCACTATCGCAAGTTGCAACAGGATTGTTCTGCATTGCGCATCACTTGCCCAGAAGCGGCATTGCTGTTTGAAGAATTGCGGCGTTTGATTGAACAGCGGCCCGATGGTGTGGCAAAAATAATCATCACACGTGGCGAACAAACGGCTCGTGGCTATGCTCCAGTCGAAAATATGATTCCGACACGCATCTTGAGTCTCACTCCTGCACTTGATTATCCAGACAGAAATTACTCGCATGGTGTCAGGCTCCGATTATGCGATTTACGTTTGGCTCATCAACCGAAACTGGCTGGCATTAAGCACCTTAACCGCTTGGAAAATGTTCTAGCTGCTGCGGAATGGAGTGACCCGGACATTGCAGAGGGCCTGTTGCTGGATATGTTTGGCAATGTGATTGAAGGCATACGCAGCAATCTGTTCATGGTACGGAACGGTGAATTGTTTACACCGAATTTGTCGAGCTGTGGCGTGGCCGGTATACAGCGTGAGCGCGTGATAGAGTGGGCTGCCGAACATGGCGTACCGTGCTGGGTCAGACAGTTTGGACTGGCGGAATTGCTTGTTGCTGACGAAATATTCTTGGTGAATAGTGTGATTGGTTTATGGCCGGTGCGTGAGCTGTTAGGCAGTGAATGGAGCCATCACCCGATTTCCATGCAAGTGCAGGAATGGTTGAACCATGCGTACGATTAAGCGCTTGCTGGTTATTGTGTTGCTTTTGGCCGTGCTGTTGACGAGTGCTATCGGCTATTATGTTATTCGTCCGCTGACTTTTGCCACGCTTCCCTTGGAATTTTCCCTTGATCAGGGCAGCAGCTTGAAAGCTGCGGCGCGGCAGATGCAACAGGCTGGCGTGTTACCCAATGATTGGATGTTTGTCTGGTTGGCGCGTATGCTGGGCAAATCTGCACAGATACAGGCTGGCAACTATGAGTTGGAAACTGCGATTACGATGTTGGAATTGTTAGCTGTTGTGACAGATGGGCAGGCCGCCCAGAGTGAATTCAGCATAATTGAAGGTTGGACATTCAATCAATTTCGCACAGCATTGAATACCAATCCGGCCATTCGGCATGACAGCGCAAGCTTGCCCGAAGCGGAAATTCTGCGACGTATCGGCGCAGCGGAACCATATGCTGAAGGGCTATTTTTCCCCGATACCTATTATTTCGTCAAAGGCACAAGTGACCTCGCTTTGCTTAAACGCGCCTATAAGACGATGCAATTGCATCTGCAGGAAAGTTGGCAAGAACGTACGTCTGACTTGCCTCTTAAGTCGGCCTATGAGGCGTTGATTCTGGCCTCTATCGTGGAGAAAGAAACGGGGCAGGCAAGTGATCGCAGCATGATAGCGGCCGTATTTATCAACCGTCTGCGCAAGGGTATGCTGCTGCAAACTGATCCAACCGTCATTTATGGGTTGGGAGAGAGTTTTGATGGTAATTTGCGCAAGCGTGATTTACTGGCTGATACGTTGTACAACACTTATACCCGCGCAGGCATGCCACCTACTCCGATTGCACTGCCAGGGCTAGCTTCGATACAGGCGGCTCTTCATCCGGCCTCCACCGATGCTCTGTACTTTGTGGCGCGCGGGAATGGCAGCTCACAATTTTCAAATACGTTAAATGAACACAACAACGCAGTGAATCGTTATCAAAAATAACTGTGTGGCTAATATGCTCCCTCTAACTTATGTTTTCTCAGTGAATCCAACTTTCTCTTTAGGGCTATTGATACAGACAAGAGACATGTGAAGGGGAAGGGGGCTGTCACTGTGCAGCTTCACTGGCCGATCAATGAGTCATGCCATTTTTATAATGCCGCTATATCGCGGTAGTAGACGTCTTTACTTTTTGGCTAACATGCGCTGGTGCAATCGTATACAATTCCGCGCTATTTTATATTGAACGAAAACTGACCGCGTAATGCTGGAAATTAGCAATCTTGCTTGTAGTCGCGGAGATCATCTATTATTTTCTGATCTGAATTTTTCTCTGTCAGTTAGCGAGTTGTTACAGGTGCAGGGTGCTAACGGCAGCGGTAAAACTAGCCTGCTGCGTACTTTATGCGGTTTTATGATGCCTGTTGCGGGCGAGATTCGTTGGCGCGGACAGAATATTCGTGAACTGGGTGATGCATTTTATGCCGAGATGATTTATCTCGGTCATTTGAATGCCATCAAGGACGAATTGAATGCACTGGAGAACTTGCACATTAGTGCAGGGTTGGCTGGCTGCAAGGTGGATGACAAACAGGTAATTGCGGTCTTACGTCGTATGGGTTTGCGCGGCCGAGAAACTTTACCGGTCAAAGTGCTGTCTCAAGGGCAACGTCGTCGTGTGGCATTGGCCCGCTTGTTGCTCAGTAATGCCTCTTTATGGATACTGGATGAACCGCTTGCTGCACTGGACGTGGGCGCGGTTGGGCTAATGCAGGAATTGATTGGTGAGCACCTAGTGAATAACGGCATGGTGATCTACACTACTCATCAGCCACTAGAAGTGGTGGGGGTTGCAACGCGGTGGCTTGCGCTGTCATGAATAAGTTGTCGTTGATGGGTTTGTTGAGCTTGGTGATTCGCCGCGATTTGGTGCTGGCCATGCGTCGCCGTGCCGATGTGCTGACGACACTGATTTTTTTCGTTATTGTGGTCAGTCTGTTTCCCCTAGGGGTGGGTCCCGAAATGGATATGCTGCGCAAAATGGCTCCCGGTGTGGTTTGGGTGGCGGCTTTGTTGGCTTCAATGCTATCACTGGGGCGCATGTTTTCTGCGGATTATCTGGACGGTACTCTGGAGCAGATGATGCTGGTACCGCAGTCGTTGTCGGTACTCGTGTTAGCTAAGATTTTGGCCCACTGGATGGTCTCTGGTCTGCCGTTGGTGATTATGGCTCCGGTGCTGGGCTTGCAGTTTGATATGCCGGCACAGGCATTATGGGTATTGATCGCTGCACTGCTTCTTGGCACACCGATACTCAGCATGATAGGTGCGGTCGGTGCTGCGTTGACACTGGGGCTGCGCGGTGGCGGGGCGTTGGTGTCGCTACTGGTGTTGCCGTTGTGCATCCCGGTGCTGATTTTTGGAGCAGGCGCAGTGGAAGCCGTTGTAAGCGGCACAAGTGTGGGTTCTCATTTATCGTTGCTTGGTGCGCTCCTGGTGATGGCATTGGTATTTACGCCATGGGTTACGGCACTTGCTCTGCGTATTTCAGTGGAATAAAACACATTGTGTATTTTTAATTGGGTTGATATTGGCTATAAATTGGTTTAAATATTCCTCGCCAAGCTCCTTTTATCGGGTGGCAGGTAAGATGGTGCCCTGGTTTGCATGGTCGGCTGCTATCCTATTTGTTGTGGGGCTTTATATTGGTTTTTTTGTGGCACCGACTGATATCCAGCAAAGCGAAGCTTATCGCATCATGTTCATACATGTGCCTGCTTCCATCTTGTCCATGTTTATCTATTTGGTTATGGCGGGTTATGCCGCGCTTGGGCTGATTTTCAATACGCGCCTGTCTTCCATGATGGCTTCTGCGCTGGCACCTACGGGCGCGCTGCTTGCCTTTCTTTCGCTATGGACTGGTGCGTTGTGGGGCAAGCCGATGTGGGGTGCTTGGTGGGTGTGGGATGCGCGACTGACTTCCGAACTCATCTTACTATTCCTTTATCTCGGTTTTATTGCTTTGCATGCCTCGATTGATGATCCGCGTCGTGCCGACCGTGCCAGTGCGCTGCTCGCCATAATAGGCTCGGTCAATGTTCCTATCATCTATTTTTCAGTGCAATGGTGGAATACACTGCATCAAGGAGCTACGGTCAAATTCACCGGCACCAGTATGCACGTGGCTATGCAGCAGGGTATGTATACCATGATGCTGGCGGTCTGGTTATATGCCATTGCGGTTTCTTTACTACGTGTGCGTTGTATTATTTTAGAGCGTGAATGCAAGGCCCAGTGGGTATCTGAGCTCGTGGAGGTTAAGCGATGAGCTGGGGTGAGTTTCTTGCCATGAACGGCTATGCTTGGTACATATGGGGTTCGTACGGAATGGCACTGCTGATATTTATTATTGAAATTCTGATGGTGCGCCACAGAAGAAGGCTTATCTTGCAGCAATTATACTTGATGCGCAATGCAGAAGATGCCATGTGACGTAATATGTAAAGGGTAGGTTTATCAGCTATCCTGATCGTTTCACTAATTCGTGTGATGATCGCGAAAATTCTTCGAATGGGACCAAGAATGTTTATCTATGCGAATACAAGCGTGGAATATTCAGGTACCTGATGGAACAAAACTTTACAAAATAAACTCAAAAGCTCGAAGCTGTATCTATTCATAAAGCATTCGGACTGAAATAATATTGATATTGGAAAAAATAACATGAAACCGCGTCAGAGAAAATTTGTATATATAATTATTGCACTTGTTGCTTTGGGTACGGCCATAGGTTTGGTGTTATATGCACTAAACGATAATATTAGCCTGTACTTTACCCCGACCCAAGTTCTTAATAAAGAAGCGCCACAGGGGCGCGGCTTCCGGATGGGCGGATTAGTGGCTATGGATAGTGTCAAGCGCCAGAGCGATGGTTTGACAGTGAATTTCAGCATAACCGATACCGCCAAGAGTATGCCGGTTGTATACAAAGGTTTCTTGCCCGATCTCTTTAAAGAAGGGAAAGGAGTTGTGGTGCATGGCAAGCTTGAGGCGGGGAACGTGTTCCGTGCAGATGAGGTGTTGGCCAAGCATGATGAAAACTACATAGCTCCGGAAGCCGCATATGCTATGAAGCAGGCTGCTAAAGGACAGTCTACGGTGAATGCTGCGTCATCCGTTAGCGCACCTGCTGCAAAATAGTCCGAAAATTACAACTTGATTTTAGGAAACCTCGGTCTTGCTTGAGGGGACTTTAGAAGAAATTCAGTTTCCGTCCTATACCCCCTCAGGCTAGGTGTTGTCTAACAGTTAATTTTTCTGATTCAGTCAATGGCTTTCCATCGTGGATAAGCACCTGCGGTTAGGCTGAGAGTTTCTAACGTAAAGTCGACATCCTAAAATACCTGAAACTGTCGATGTGTAAAGAGTTATAGGTCACAAACGTGCGTAGTGACTAAAGACTATACAAGAAATAGAATTGGCGATAGAAGTAGAGCTTATTAAAATAATTACTGGATTTGCGTGGTTCTATTTTTGACGTTGGCTCTAATCCGCATGGGATGTCAGTAATTTTGTAGGAAAGTTTTTAGAAAAAACTGAAAACTCTCGAAAAAATGACTAGTAACAAGGGATTGTAGAAATTTACACTGAATTTTAGATAAAGAAAAAAGCCTGCGTTTCTGCAAGCCTTTTAAATACTGGTGGCCCGGGGCGGAATCGAACCACCGACAACGAGGATCTTCAAATCGGGCTTTGTGCATGAATCAAAACAATCATAAATAAATAAGAACAAATAAAACATGATGATATGGACGTCTCGCTATTCCAGCTTGTTCTAATATACGTTTGGGTTTTGACAGCCAGTGTCCCGTTAGTGTCCCACAAAATTCCCCTGGATCTTGAATGCGCTGGCTACCTAATTAATTCTCTGCTAGCAAAGAATTAATTCCCAGAACGCTTCTTCATCTCCATGTTGCTCATGATAGCCATCAGGCGCTCATAGCTGGTGTCATCCTCAGTCTTGATAGGCTCACCGTCCTTTACGCCACCAATGGCCATACGATCCCCCACTTTTCAGGCTTAAGCTTGCTGGCTACCCATTTACGTGTATCCACACGGTTCCTAGCCCATGACACATAGGCGCTGTCAATGCGTGCGACACCTTTATCGTCGATAACCTGCCTTGGTTCTTCATCAGCGGTAGCAATGATCTCATCAGCAAGAGTATCTGCTTGGTGCAGTTTGGCATCGTCGTACTTCTTAGAAAACTCTGGATATTTACGCAGTCATTGATAGATCGTGATGAACGCCGGCATCTCCGATCGGCTCTTCAGTATTCTGTTCAGGGACTCTCCGGCACTTAGACGGGCACATATCTCATCAATGAGCTCATCACAGTATTTGGTTGGACGACCTATCACTTTCTTTGCTTTTATGGTTTTTTTTATCATGTCGTTACTCAAACTTAATTGGTATTCAACATACTGATTCCATTTTGTGTTCCATGCAATCATTATGTACCGTTGAACAGAATTACGTATCTTTGGCTGACATTGCACACGCAGAATTATCTGAAGGTCGTCATGCATCTGGCCATCAATATCGCCTGCTAATAATTGATGATATCGACTAAATGACTGTTTCCCACGGCAGGGCTAAGTCATCACGGCCAAAGTGTCCGTAGGCGGCCGTCTCGAAGTAAATCGGTCTCAGCAAATCAAGCTGACGAATTATTCCGGCCGGCGTGAGGTCATACTCCTGACGCAGCGTGGTAGCGATCTCGTTGTTTCGCCCGGTACTTGCCGCATCCACCAGAAAGCTCACTGGCTCAGCTACGCCAATAGCGTATGCCAACTGAATCAGGCACCGGCTGGCCCATCCTCTAGCCACCACTTGCTTGGCCAGAAACCGAGCCATGTAAGTGGCTGACCGGTCGACCTTGGAGGGGTCTTTTCCGGAGAATGCTCCCCCTCCATGTGGGGCAGCGCCGCCATAGGTGTCCACGATAATCTTGCGGCCGGTCAACCCGGTGTCGCCCTTGGGGCCTCCTGTAACAAAACGTCCTGTCGGGTTGATCAGTTCGCGGTAACCCGGGCTGCGCAGCGAGCTCGGGATGACTGGATTGATGATGTGTTCCCTCACAAGAGCTTGCAGGGTGTCGATATCAATCTCGACGGCATGCTGTGTGGACAGCACAACGGCGTCGATCTCTACCGGCCGGCCGCCCTCGTAGCGAAAGGTCACCTGAGACTTGGCATCTGGTTCTAGCCAAGGCAGCAAGCCGCTCTTGCGTACCAGTGCTTGTTGTCGCACCAGACGATGGGCGAAGGCGATAGGGGCGGGCATAAGTTCAGGTGTCTCATCGCACGCGTAGCCGAACATGAGCCCTTGATCGCCAGCACCCAACACGCCGTCACTGCGGTCGACACCTTGGTTAATATCTGCTGACTGCCCATTGAAGCGGATCTGGATCTCGCAAGCATCAGGGTCGATACCTGTTTCGGCACTCTTATAGCCCGTGTCTCGCAGCACTTGACGAACCAGCGCGTCGGCTTCTGCCTTGACCGCCTCGAAATCCTCAAGGCGGCGTGTCTTAAACTCGCCTGCTACGATGACGCACTGATCGGCAAGCATGGTTTCGCAGGCCACTCGCGCATTGGGATCTTTTTCTAAAAATGCGTCGAGGATACGGTCTGAAATACGGTCAGCAAGTTTGTCGGGATGACCTTCGGAAACGGATTCAGAGGAAAACAGACCATTGCAGATAGACATATACATCTCCTATTTAGCCGAATTCGACGAGGTGTCGGGGCCGGCAATCTGGATCAAATCCCCCCGGCCCGTGAGGTGGGCCAGCCCATGAAATCAACGCAGCAATATCAGCTTTGGTACAGCGTCTGCTCCTACCCAGACAATGGCGTTCTGTTTGTAGCAAATACTAAGACTTTTAGCGGTTTCGAGATCAATTCCGAGAGCGAAAAAACTCTTCTCCTCGGGCCAGTTGCGGCTCGGGTCAGCTCCTGCGCCTTCAATAACTCTGGGCGATAATGTATTTAATTTTTCTCTCAAGCGGGCGTGTGCGGCCTCATTGGTTGCAAGGCTTTGGGCTTGACCGCATGGGTTATAGGTAGTGATAAATGCCCCGCAGGTGTAACCCGACGAGGTGTAAAGCTGAGACAAAGCTTCGGAGCGCGTATTGATGTGTAAGGTAATGAGGTCGGTGCCCTGACCGAAGCGATAGTCGGTCTTGAGATAGGCCTCGATCGTTTCAGCCGGGATTGCAGTTTGCGCCAACAAAAAAACCTCCAAGGGTGGAGGGTCGACGCTTCCCGCTTGGTTGCTCATAAGGAGCCACATCCGCTTTCACGAACCACCTTGCCCGGGAGGGGCAGGTTGGATTGGGCGTCGACCCAAATCTAGATGCAATGCTGCATCCTATTTCATTAACGAAATCTCGTCAATGAATCTGAGGTAGTGGATTATTTGAAGTTGGTACATACGTTTGCTACGTGGTTATATTTAGCGCAAAATTAACCCATGAAAAACTTACTCGTTACCTGCATTACGATACTCCTAACTTTTAACATGGCTTGGGGAGAGTCGTACATTAAATTTCCCAACGGTGATTCGTATTACGGAGAGCTCAGGGATGGGAAGCCACACAGACAGGGTTTCCTTAAATACTACAATGGCAAGGAGTTTATCGGTGAATTCAGGGATGGGGAGTATGTCGGTGAAGGAAAGCCAAGTATTGAGGCGGCAAGATAATATCAAGAAAAAATAGAGAATGATGGAAAACCTAATTGCTGGCTCGCAATGTCTGCTGGTTTTGGCGCTCAGAATGGAACAGGGAGCTTCAGGGAATCCTTCGGCAACGCTATGTCCCACTACAACAACTGTATGGCTGGTTTGCCGCCACCACCAAAGAAACTCCAAATTATTTGCAACACGAATCGAATGAATAATTCTGTCAGTTGTCATGAGCAATAGAAGAAGGGTGCGACTAAAGCTGAGTGATTCATGAGTCGATGTGATTGCTCAGCAATTGGTGAAACTTTAGTTAAATGTTTCTCTGCAAATATTTCAATGCTGGACTTTTTACCAGTGAGGCTACATAAATATTTTGCAGAATTCGTTAACAATTTTTTGCCAGAAACCTAGCTTCTATGAGCATGTGAATGGCTCCCGAAATTGGACTGACTCGTAGTTTCTCTGAGCAATATGGGTATAGTCAAATTTGGGGTACGGCCGACCCGTGGCATGATGCCGTCAACAAGTAAAGTGCGTTATCTGCCCAAGTAGTTTAATCAATTCTGGCAAGTCCGATTCAGGAAGCCCGATACTTCTTTCGCCAATATCGCCATTGTGGTGTTTCTTTGTAATGTAAACCCACCGTTCATTTGTAACCGCCAGTTTAGGTGCGCTCATGTTCCACATCTCAATCCTGTACTCATGCTGGGCTATCACTCCAATCAAGCTATCAGTTAGGGAGCGCATATAGACACTCCAGCAACATGGTATGTAATGGTATATATACGGGTATGCAGATTCTGGAGTCCACGAGCAATATCGCATAATTCGGTTAGGTTCCTTTGTTGGCGTGGCATTGGCACGTCTTATACGCATTTTCCTAACTTCATATATTGGAGTGATAGAAAGCTCTGGTGTGCATTATGTGGAGCGACACGCTCTATTTTCTGAAGCGATAAATTCGCCGCCACAACATTTTTATTAGGGTCAAAATTCCGGTAATCATGGGTTGCCCCCTTCCTTGGATGTTCAATTTGGTGTTGGCATGGGTGGGCAAGTGGGTAAAAGCGTACAGGCAGCATTGCTTTAAATTGCCAGCGTGTTTTCCTCCCATCCTCGTTTCTTTGATTAGTCTATGCGCAATCAAGAAACGCAAACCCTTGGCAATCGTAGTGCTTGACCGCCAGTTGTAGTGCGCCAGTTCGCTCAGTACCGCATTAATATTGCCGTTATTGCCGCTGTGATACTGCATCATCAAGTCATGCCACAAGACTTTTGCCGCTGATGGCAAATTGCGAAACGCCAGCGAATCGGCAAGTTCTCGCGGAACTTGATAATGCGGCTCACCCTGAGATTTTTTAGCCATCATTCTTCCCAGCAAAACGGCACAGGAAGCTGTGCAAGTCCCGCAGCTCGGTTATTGAGAGCGCGGCAAGGTTCTCAGCGCCTATCCCAAGGTAAGAAAATCGATTGCAGAGCATTTGAAGGTCTTCGAGCCATGCTTCGATACTCATGGCACACTACGCTTATTAGTACTTCCACCACGCTTTAGGTCTGGTACACGTTCGCAAGGCACATCAAGCCCACAGTGACGAAGCTGCGCAATAAGGACTGGAGTTTTTTTCATTTCGCATCCCCAGCAACGCCTGACGACAGCCACCCGGCATATTTATCCACGTCAATTAATATCTTGCGACCACGGCGAATAATTGCGCCAGTCGCAGCTAGTCCGTTGCCTGCAATCTTGCGGCCTTTACTGTCGAAGCGGTCTTGTGATTTAAAAATGTGCCCGTGAATTGCGGCGGCGGTCAATCCAAGGAGCGGAAAGCAACTTGGAATGTTTTTTATTGTCGCTAGCTTTGGAAATGTGGATGTTATAGCTTGTGCTTCTTGCATGACATACGCTCCTGTATTCCTGCAAATGCGGAATTTATGAGCGTAGTTTGAGAGAGTTATTTCAGTGTTTTTCCTTGTGTCCTTTGTCTCTGTTTAGAATATTTAGGCTCGGTCTAGGCTCGGCTTTTATTCCATGTTTCTAGTGTCTTGCTACAAGCGGATTTCTCGTAATTTTTTTCCTGTAGCCCTGATGTTATCCACTTTACCCCGTGCGGGATTATTTCAATCAATACGTCTTCTTTACCCACTCTTTCTTGCAACTTTTTAATAACCTCATCCGTGCTTGCCTTCCGTCCTAATTCGCACTCAATTTGCCATGCAGTTTCGATTGCCAGTTTACCTATCGCTATCATCGGAATTTTGCCAGGTGTCAGTTCGTTGGCTTTATTGGCTGTGTTGTCTATGGCATCAGGTGCCGCTTGCTTCTCAGCAAGTGCTCCCATCGCATCAGCGAAATCGTCAACCCACGAGAAATAAGGCAAGTTCTGTTTCTGCGCGATGGTTCGCCATTCCACTAACATTCGAGGCTTCAATGCCGTGCTTGCTTCGCCCTCGAATACCCGCAACAGTAATTTGTATTGATATATCTTGTCGCCCTCCACTCTAACGCGTTTGAGGTCATCGGCCTCAAGCGGATTGATTTGGCACAACAGCAGGGTCGCTTCTATCGGTGTAACGTCCGGTATTGTCCACCAGGATCGGGCATTCATGGTTTGATCATACCAATCAACAAGTCATTTCCCTGCCAGAACTGGATCGTTATTGTAATCAATTTTCAATGCATAATTCTGGCGTTCCTTAAGATTACCCCAGTCTACAACCCAAGTGCTTACTCTCGCTTGTAATGCATTTGGCAATTTAGAGAAATCTTTTTTCCAATAGTCAGCAAGCAAGGGAAACAGAGCGACATACTCATCCTGTGGTGCCCTTACGCCACTCCCATCTTCTGTACCAGTGCATTGCCTATATCAGACACGCGGGAAGGTGCTAGGTGGGCATAACGGCTTACCATCGCCATGGTGCGGTGTCCTAACACCTTCGATATTTCAAGCGAAGATACGCCGTTCATCATTAGGTATGACGCGCATGTATGACGTAAGTCATGCCAGTGAAAGTCAGTGATTTGAGCCTCTTTCATGGCGACAATGAATGGGGTGCGTAGCGCAATGAATGATGATTTTTTTGCCTTGTGAGTAGCAGGGAATATCTGGTCATCGGTCAGACTGCGCACCTTGGCGCGTTCCTGAAGCAGTGTGAAGGCTTCGCCCACTAGCGACAATACCCTTGAGTCATCGTTCTTTGTTGTGCCAGCATAGAGCGTTGTACGGCCTGCCTTGAGGTCTATCTGTGTCCAACGCAATCCCATCACCTCAGACTGTCTCCCGCCAGTAGTGAGCGATAGCAGCACGGCTAGATAAAGATCGCTGTGCTTACGGCAAGCAGCAAGGAAGCGAGGCAGTTCAGCATCATCAAGGAAGCGCACCCGGCCTTTGTTTTCTTTCGGCTTGGACACGCGCTCTACCGGGTTACGCTCTAGCCAGCCCAACTTCTTCACGCCATAAGCGCAGACACTCGATAGCGCAGCGAGAAAACGATTAGTAGTTGCGCCAGTACGTTTTTTCTCCAGCGGTACACGCGACACAACCCTATCGTCACCACGGCGGCGAACAGTCAGGTTTTCATTGATCAGTACATCTCGGCCTTGTGCGACTATTCCAGGAGTAATATCCTGCAACAGCTTTTCGCCATATTGCTTACGCCACCAGTCGAGCCGGCCGCGCATCTCTTTGGCCGACTTCAACTCCTTATGCTTCGCGCTCTTTTCGTAGGAATCAATCAGGTCAGTCAGCGTGTGCCGCTTGCTAGCCCCAAAGTGACGACCTGCTTTAATGTCGGCTTCGGTTTTCTGCATCCACTCCCGCGCATCCGTCAATCTGGAGAATGTCGCGCTTTCCGGTGGGTAACCTTTCAGGCGAACCTTAACCCTGTAACTGGTCGTGCCGTCATCCAATTTACGCTTTTCGATAGTTGCCATGTTTTACCCCTTTGAATGCGTCGGAATACTTGCGCGCACTCTAAAGTTAAAGCAGCAAAAATAGCAACATAGGATAAGTAATCTGAATGTCATGTGATTTATATTATTGATATTAATAGTTTTATATTCAAAATTTTTTATAAAAAGACAATGACGGGACAACCAGGTCTGAAAAATGCCACTTTTCATGGAAATCCACTCGCAAGGAGGTTCAGTTTATTTTTTATAATGTCCCGTCAGTGTCCCGCAAAATAAAAATGACCTAGGCGGTTATACCTAAGTCATTGTTTTGTTTGGTGGCCTGGGGCGGAATCGAACCACCGACACGAGGATCTTCAATCCACTGCTCTACCAACTGAGCTACCAGGCCTATGTGAAGGTGCGCATTATAACGATAAAACTTAAAAAGGCAATGAGAACGCCTGGTGCAACCCATGTTGCACTTCGAGCTTGAATCCACCTAATGTCAACGTTACTGTTTGCAGATTTTAAAAACAAACCCCGCACGAGGCAGGGTTTGTCAGATTCAACAGCAAATATATTGCAACAACAATTACATCATGCCACCCATACCGCCCATACCGCCCATGCCACCCATGCCACCCATACCGCCACCGCCGCCGCCGCCTAAATCAACGGCAGGCTTGTCTTCGTATAATTCAGCCACCATGCATCCAGTGGTCAGCATCAAGCCAGCGATAGAAGCAGCATTTTGCAATGCAATGCGAGTAACCTTAGTGGGGTCGACCACGCCCATTGCCAGCATGTCACCATACTGCCCACTCGCAGCGTTGTAGCCATAGTTGCCTTTGCCTTCCAGCACCTTGTTGACCACTACCGAAGGCTCGTCGCCTGCGTTATCTACGATGCAACGTAGTGGCGATTCCATGGCACGCAACACAATGGTAATGCCTGCGTCTTGATCATGGTTGTCCCCCTTCAAACTTGCTACTACTGATTTGGCACGCAACAATGCGACGCCGCCGCCGGGAACAATACCTTCTTCCACTGCCGCACGGGTCGCATGCAGTGCATCTTCCACGCGCGCTTTTTTCTCTTTCATTTCAACTTCAGTTGCAGCGCCAACTTTAATCACTGCCACACCGCCAGCCAATTTGGCTTTGCGCTCTACCAGCTTTTCTTTGTCATAATCGCTGGTTGCCTCTTCGAATTGTTTGGAGATTTGAGAGATACGGCCTTGGATCGCTTCTTCATTACCTGCACCATCGATAAGGATGGTATTTTCTTTATTTACTTCGATACGCTTGGCTTGACCCAAATCTGCCAGAGTAGCCTTTTCAAGCGACAAACCGACTTCTTCGGCAATCACTGTGCCGCCAGTCAGAATAGCAATGTCTTCCAACATGGATTGACGTCTGCTGCCAAAGCCTGGAGCTTTAACTGCAACTGTTTTCAAAATTCCACGGATGTTGTTCACTACTAGAGTAGCCAGCGCTTCACCATCTACATCTTCAGCGATAATTAACATCGGACGACCTGCCTTGGCAACTTGCTCCAGCAGCGGCAACAGATCACGAATGTTGGAGATTTTTTTGTCGTGTAACAAAATGTAGGGGTTTTCCATCACTACGTTTTGTTTTTCTTGATCGTTAATAAAATATGGAGATAGATAGCCGCGATCAAACTGCATACCCTCTACCAATTCAAGTTCGTTATCGAGCGATTTACCATCTTCAACGGTGATTACGCCTTCTTTACCGACCTTGTCCATCGCGTCAGAAATGATCTTGCCTATATTGGTGTCAGAGTTGGCAGAAATTGAGCCAACTTGAGCAATTTCGGTAGAGGTAGTGCATGGCTTAGATAACTTCTTCAACTCCTCTGCGACAGCAAGAACTGCCTTGTCGATACCGCGCTTCAGATCCATCGGGTTCATACCAGCAGCAACAAATTTCATGCCTTCCTGTACGATGGACTGTGCCAGCACAGTTGCGGTAGTCGTGCCGTCACCCGCTACGTCAGAGGTTTTAGAGGCTACTTCCTTGACCATTTGCGCGCCCATGTTCTCGAACTTATCCTTCAGCTCGATTTCCTTGGCGACAGACACACCATCCTTGGTGATTGTGGGCGCGCCATAAGAGCGCTCCAATACTACATTACGACCTTTTGGGCCAAGAGTCACTTTAACCGCGTTGGCTAAAATGTTAACACCTGCAACCATTTTACTGCGTGCCGTATCATGGAATTTCACGTCTTTTGCTGCCATGTTTCTTTCTCCTAAAGTTATTTGGTTTCTTCACTTCGGTCGTTACCGAAGGTCACCTCACCCTGCCGAAGGGCAGGAAAGACCGACTATCTGGAATTAAATTTCGATTACGCCAATGATTTCTTCTTCGTGCATGGTTATGTATTCTTGGCCTTCTATTTTAAAAGTTTGACGGGCATGCTTGCCGAACAAAACCTTATCGCCAACTTTTACAGACATCGGGAGGAGTTTGCCGTCATCACTATATTTACCGTTACCTACAGCGACGATTACGCCTTGATCAGGCTTCTCGGTAGCAGCATCAGGAATCACAATTCCAGATGCTGTCTTACGTTCTTCTTCCATGCGCTTGATAACAACACGGTCATGCAAAGGACGGACCAACATGTTTTATTCTCCTTAAACAAACAATTAACAAAATAACGACATCTCTAGTTAGCACTCGATGCCAGAGAGTGCTAATAATAAGGGCGGAACGCACATATTTCAAGAGCACAATGAAAATTTCTTTAATGGAGGTTACGAAGGAAGGTTACGGATAACTTGAAGTACAACATCAAACATTCGCTACGGTATATATACTGTACTCTCAAAAATGCCTTAAGGGCACCTCTAAAAATTCATCACCAATCACCCCCTGAGGCATCAGTTACGGCCAGAACTTTGAGATAATACGTCCATCACCCCGCTACCCAATCCTTCCATGCTCACACCCACATACCCCGGCTTTTTTGATGTTGAGACACGCACCGCCAAGTTGACGGCGATGGGTGACTCGCTGGTGAAACTCAATGCCCAAATCAACCGGGAAGCCTTTCGACCTGATTTGGCACGGGTGCATGCCAAGGAAAGGAAGAGCAACGCCGGGGCCAAGCCCATCAATGTGGTGCTCATGTTCAAGATGCTGGCTCTCCAGCACCTGTACAACCTGGCCGACGAAGGGATTGAATACCCAGTCCGCGACCGGCTCTCCTTCATGCGTTTCCTGGGTCTGCAACTTGAAGACCGGGTGCCCGACGCCAAGACGGTCTGGCTATTCCGGGAACGACTCAAAGACCTGAAGTTGGCCGAAGACCTGTTTAACCGGTTTCACGAGCAACTGGCAACACATGGCTATGTGACCTGCACTGGCTAGATGATCGACGCTACGTTTGTCGAAGCCCCCCGGCAGCGCAACAACCGGGAAGAAGACGTCCAGATCAAGGCAGACAAATCTCCTGAGGACTGCTCCGAGAACAAGAAGCGGCAAAAGGATGTGGATGCCCGCTGGACCAAAAAGAACAACGATACCCACTACGGCTACAAGAACCACATCAACGCGGACGAAACCAACAAATTGGTGCAGGACTACACGGTAACGGACGCCGCCGTGCATGACAGCCAAGTATTCGAAGTACTTCTAGATCAGACGATAGATAAGGATGGCAAAAAACGTGCGGTTTATGCCGATAGCGCCTACCGTTCCAGGGGACACGAAGAAAAACTGGCTGCCGACAACATGCCCAGCCAGATTTGCGAGAAGGGTACGCGGGGTCATCCGCTGACGGATGCGCAGAAGGAAACCAACCGGGTCAAATCCAAAGTGCGGGCACGGGTTGAGCACGTCTTCGGCGCTCAGACGCAAATGGGCGGGCATATCGTGCACACCATCGGCCTGAGGCGGGCGCAGGTGAAGATCGGGATGATGAACCTGGTCTACAACATGAAGCGTTTGGTGCAACTGATCGTGCGCGATACGAAGGCGTCCATCCGGGCGGCTTGTGTCGCCAACGGGATAGGTGCGCCTGCTATGACATAAATAAAGGGGAAACCCAACGAAAAAGGTCTGTCCTGGCGTTTAATCAGCTCGGAAATCAGGTGGCCTCCTGAAAAAACCAGGAAATATTTAAACCTGGCGGGATTCGTCGCTATTTATAGAGGTGACCTTAAATGGTATTCTGAACATTTACAATTTTACGTAGAAACAAAATTGAAATTTAGGAATAAAATTGAACCAATCAATCTTCCACTCTATTTATTTCACAGTGGATGCCAATTCAATTCCATGGCTGTGGGAGATAAAAAATCAGTCGTCAGTTTCAAACCAATAGCTTTATGCTACACAGGCGGCGCCGTGTAGTTGTTCAACAACATGCATAGTATTTGCATCTTCGGAGACGAAGTAACATATGGTTACCATATGTGCAACTCGCTTAGCTGCTTGCTGAGGTATTAGGATTATTGCCGATGCAAACATGCGATCTCACCTCGCATCAACGCCGTCGTGACCACCGTTGAACCTGTGCCCAGGTTTATTATGCTAAGCACTGGGTGGTGTTCTGGTTTTTAAACTGTCGACTGCGTGAACGGGAGCTGCGTCTCCCGCCATCAAGTGAGCGATCGCACTGTACACCATTCGCTGACTCTCAAGCATGTTTTTACCGGCGAATGCAGGCGACGTCACGTTAATGCTAAAGTGTCCGCCGCCGCCGCTCACCTCAGCCTGTGAACTAGGAATCTGCCGTTCGATTGCTTCTTGTAGTGCATCAATGACGGAGCCTTTGAAATCAGTAGTGTGGCAAGACATGGTTATCCTCAAATTTTTTTGTAAGTTATGTATAAATGGTATCGAAATATCGAATAGTCAAACGCCATTCACCCTGATCGTAAAGGTTATAGAGATTCTTGAACTATTATTGACCAATCAAAAATTGTCTGGACTATGAAAATTATAGTAGCAATAGCCAAGCAACTCTTTGGAACTTTAACATTCACTTTACATTTCATGCAAGTGAAAGCCTTGTCCAATGTATATGAGGTTGAAGCGAACAAACCGGGATTGAATTCAAGAAATGGGTTGATCATCGCAAGGATGGTGATTAGTGTTAAGGTTCCTCATGGATAAACTGAATTCTCCACTGCCCCTGTAGCATCGATGGGAACGGCAAACTGTCCCGTACGTACTAATCTTATCCGACCACCGTCCCCGCGTTGGTGGAAATCCACTTTGCCATCGTAAAAACTGACACCCCAAGCAAAGGACGAATTATCTTTTGCAGGCTCAATCGACCAGAAATGTGCAGCAGGTGTTGGCCATTTCATTGGAAAGATGGCTGTATTAATTGCTGGATTTCTAACACTTGTATCCACAATGCTTGATAGTTCATTTGCAAAGGGCAGACGCCAAGCTTTACCTGTGGACATCGCTTCGTGTTTAGCCAAGGCTAGCGCTTGATCCCAAGTATAAGCGGTTGCGACCCCGGTACAGCCAGTGGTCGTTGTCAGCATGCCCTCAGGACAACGCCGCCAGATTCGGCCAGTCTTGTTGTCAGTGACTTCGCTGCCATTGGTCGATATTTCGAATCGGGGCGGGATTGCAACATCAGGGTTGTTTGGTTTGGCCTGAATGTCGCTTTGTGGTATGGAGGAGGTAGTTGTCATGGTTAATATTCTCCGTAGGTTTGGGATAGATTGAGTGCTTCATAAAATTTGCGTGATGATTGTTCAGAATCTACTTATTGCAAATTATTGCAAAAAATTTTTGCACTCTAATGCAGAGCGGTTATTCATCACGATCCGTGAATTGAATCAATAGTATTTAGACACACTTACAAATTGCGACGAATCCCATCAAGTTTAAGTTTTTTATGCCGTGAAATGGGTAGGTGTTATTGCTATATCTAGTCGGTTAATTTTTAGAGGTATCCTAAAAATATTTTAACCGCTTATACTTGGTATTTTAACCATTGGTCGGTATCTGGTCGATGGATTTTGAGGGATGACGGCTTTCTGGTAAAGTTACGTATAATTGAAAATAGTATTCATAGCCTTCTTTAGTGAGGAGGCGATAGCTAGGAGACGCAAACGTAAATGCTAAGCCAAAATACCCTGACACAAGAAAAAAAATTAAAGCTGCGTTGGCTTGTTGCCTTATCCAGCCTACCTTTGCTTGGCGTGGTCACTGCATTTGGAATTGTACCGCAGTCTGACAATACCTATACATCTCTTACGATGGTCGCGGAAGAAATCGTCCTGCCTCATGACACTCTAACTATCACTAGCGCCACGAATTTAAAGGCCGCCACATTCTGGCGCAATGAGCGTGTGCAACGTGGAGATACAGTAACTGAGCTTTTACGTCGTATGCAAATAGAAGATTCCTCTGCCAGCGAATATCTGCGTCGTGATCAAGCTACAGCTTCTTTTCGCCAACTTGCCGTAGGTAAATTCGTGCAAGCTGAAACCAATGCGGATGGTAGTCTGCTGGCGTTACGTTACCTTGATAACAACGGCAACCAAGTTGTTATTAACAAAGGTACCGGTGGCCTCAAGACCAACATACAGCCCCCTCTGGTTGAACAACGTCTGCTCATGCATACTGGTGAGATCAGTAGTACTCTGTTTGCTGCAACCGATGCAGTTGGCTTGCCGGAATCGACCGCCAACCAATTGGCTGAAATTTTTGGTAGTGATATTGATTTCCATCGTGATCTGCGCAAAGGGGATAAATTCAGCGTGGTTTACGAAATGGATTATAGCAACGGTGAACCGGTTCGTGCCGGACGCATTCGAGCTGCCGAGTTCATCAATCAAGGCCAGAGCTATCGTGTGGTGTATTTCAAAGCTGGCAGTAGTCATGGCGATTATTACACGCCGGATGGTAAGAGCATACGAAAGGCATTTTTGCGCTCACCACTTGAATTTTCACGCATTAGTTCCGGTTTCAGTCTGTCGCGTTTTCATCCAGTGCTGAACACATGGCGTGCGCATAAAGGCGTGGACTATGCCGCAGCGCTAGGCACCAAGGTTAAAGTAACTGCCGATGGGACTGTATCCTTTGTCGGTAAACAAGGTGGTTATGGCAATGTTGTGATAGTGGAGCATCAGAGTCGCCACACTACCGTATATGGACATCTATCTCGTTTTGCTAGCGGCTTGCGTCGTGGCCAGCGTGTGGGGCAGGGGGATATTATTGGCTTTGTTGGTATGACTGGCCTGGCCACTGGTCCGCACTTGCATTATGAGTTCATGGTCAATGCTCAACATCGTGA
Organism: Candidatus Nitrotoga sp. AM1P; assembly: GCF_013168275.1. Classification (GTDB taxonomy): domain Bacteria; phylum Pseudomonadota; class Gammaproteobacteria; order Burkholderiales; family Gallionellaceae; genus Nitrotoga. The sequence continues at coordinate 2,433,566 of NZ_AP019547.1, forward strand.
TCCCTTGCGTGCTGCATTGCCGGATGCCGTCCCTCTGGATAACGTGCAGAAGCTTGCCTTCCAAGAAGCTACCCGCAGCCTGACCGTACGCTTGGGTTTATTGCGCGATACTAACTTGGCTAAACTTGACTGAACAAAATTACGTTGAGCAAACTCAAATAATTCAGAATCATTCTGAATTATTTATAGGTATTATGTCTGGCACCAGCCTGGACGGAATTGATGTTGTCTTGGTTGACTTCTCCACTAGTTATCCCAAGTTGCTTGCCACTTACTTTCAAGCTTACGAAAGTAAGCTCAGGGACGCGCTACTAGCCCTGCACCATCCTGCCAATGATGAGCTGCATCAGATGTATTTAATTAGTAACGAGTTGGCGAGCTTGTATGCGGCAGCAACAGCAATTTTACTGCGCGCAGCTGATATCACGCTCGATCAGGTACGTGCTATTGGTTGCCACGGACAAACTATACGTCATCGTCCTAGCGAAGGTTATACCCTGCAACTGGGTAATTCGGCCTTACTGGCCGAATTGAGCGGTATAACTGTAGTTAGTGATTTCCGCAGTCGTGACATCGCCGCAGGAGGGCAGGGCGCTCCTCTTGTTCCTGCTTTTCACGACAGAGTATTGCGCCATCCAAGCATTCATCGTGTTATTGTCAACATCGGTGGCATCAGCAACCTGACTAATCTGCCACCCAAACGCCAAACTACAGGTTTCGATTGTGGCCCGGGCAACTTGTTGATGGATGCATGGGTTGTGCTACACTGCGGAGAGCTTTACGATCGAAATGGTGCGTGGGCGGACAGCGGGCAGATCATTCCAGCGCTGCTACAGAAGTTGCTGGACGAACCTTTTTTACATGCCGTGCCGCCGAAAAGCAGCGGGCGTGATTTGTTTAGCCTAGCCTGGCTGAAGAGCAAACTACGTGGTGACGAAGCGTCTGTCGATGTGCAGGCTACTTTGCTCGCATTTAGCAGCCGCGTTATTTCAGATGCAATCCATTGTTTTTGTGACGGTGCGCAAGAGATTTATTTGTGTGGTGGTGGCGCACATAATCAAGCTTTAGTACAAAACCTGCGCATCTCTTTGCCGGAGTGCCGCATTCAAGCGACTGATACACTAGGCATGGGAGTTGATTGGCTAGAGGCTATCGCTTTTGCTTGGCTGGCACAGCAATGTTTATATGGTGATCCCGTCAATTTGACCGCTGTTACTGGTGCACGTCACCCTTGCATACTTGGCGCTATTTATTCGGCTTAATTTTATACAATCACGTCTGGCATAGTCAGCAGCAAGCAGTATAAATTTGGTACGCTCCACTTACCTGTCGTTGTTAGAATGACGACGGGTAGATAGTGGATGTCTAGAGTTGATTTTAAGGCCACACGTTCAACGCTGATTGCATGATCTGCAAGAATGACAAAATAAACAGTTTGTTAACTGTGCAACACTACATAACACATTTATCTTATGTTGGTTAAACTGAAAAAGATGATCCACAACCACAGGTAGAGGTAGCGCCCGGGTTCTTGATGACGAATTGCGAACCTTCTAACCCATCCTGATAATCAATTTCTGCGCCCACTAGATACTGGAAGCTCATCGGGTCAATTAACAGCTGTACACCATTTTTATTCAGTATGGTGTCATCTTCATTGGTTATTTCATCTAAAGTAAAACCATATTGAAAGCCGGAACAGCCACCACCGCTTACGGCAATTCGCAGCTTCAAGTTAGCATTATCTTCCTCTTCAATCATTTCTTTAACCTTGTTGGCCGCACTGTCGGTAAACACCAGTGGATCTTGCATTTCCGTTACTTCGTTCATGACTACCTCCGTAAAATTAGTTTAACTAATCATTTCCCACTATGTAGATTGAATACCATAGTTTATTAATAATAGGAATTGATGCTTAATGGGTTTATGATACTTGAAATTAAGTTGGTACGCCATATTTAGCCTTGTCCAATGTGACATGTGCTTGAATGAGAGTTATATTTTCAATGGATAATGAGTCTGAAGTGACCCAGTTGAGGTTGAATTGAATGAAGTAAGTTAAGTTGATCATCGCAAGGATGGTAATCAGCATGAACGAAACAGAGCTTTGTACGATTGAGCAATTTTCCAGCGCCTGTACTTGGAAATCTGCCTATTGCGTCATGGCTCATCTTAGCTATATAAAGCTGCCATCTACCATACCAAATATGGTACTGGTTTATTATAGCGGGCTTTGGTATAATGCGATTAATTCTCACTATCATCAAAAATTAAAGCTTCTCCACAAGGTTCAATGCAAAAACTACCTGCGCAGCAGAAGCGTGCTTTCTGGCTTCGTCAACTTTATCTATGGCATTGGATCAGTTCTGCTGCATGTCTGGTTGGTATGCTGCTTTTTGCGGTAACCGGACTCACGCTTAATAATGCCAGTCATATTGAGGCGAAACCGATCGTCAAGAAGTCAACAATCGTTTTGCCCTCATCATTGTTGACGTATTTACAGGCTCAGCCCGCTAGCAATAAAGTATCGTTACCGCATGTAGTGGCGGATTGGCTGATGGGTAGTATGGATATTGATGCCGCTGACAAACCGGCAGAGTGGTCGGCAGATGAGGTTTATGTTTCACTGCCACGTCCTGGCGGCGATGCCTGGCTAAGCATAAACCGTGAAAGTGGTGAAATGGATTATGAAATTACCAATCGCGGTTGGATTTCTTACCTGAATGATCTGCATAAAGGCCGTAATACCGGTACGGCCTGGAGTTGGTTTCTGGATGTATTTTCATCCATGGCGCTGGTGTTCAGTCTGACAGGTTTATGTTTGCTTTACATGCATTCCGCCAATCGCCCATCTACTTGGCCGTTAGTGGGTATAGGAGTGGTAATACCATTAGTGCTGGCCATTTTGTTTATTCATTAGCGAGCAGAGGATAGTTTACATTCGCTGTTCATTATTAACATTCTTACACGGAGTTGATATATGCGTAATTGGGTTCCTCGATTAATACCGTCACTGGTGGCTGGCTTGTTCGCCCATCAGGGCATTGCTGCTGAACTGAATATCAAGGTAGCAATACCACAAATCAATGCTTCGGAATATCACCGTCCGTATGTCGCGATATGGATTGAAAAGCCTGATCAAAGTATCGCGAAAAGCTTGGCCGTCTGGTACAGCCAGAAATCCGGGGCGGAAGGACCGGGAACAAAGTGGTTAAAGGATCTCCGGCAATGGTGGCGTAAAGGTGGGCGTGATATTCAGATGCCGATGGATGGCTTGTCTGGCGCAACACGGCCGGTTGGAGATCAGAGTCTAAGTTATAACGATAGCAAGTCACCGTTGGCACCTGGCGAATATCGACTTGTGGTGGAAACAGCACGTGAAAAAGGTGGCCGTGAATTAGTGCGCATCCCTTTTAGCCTGCCCGTCAAAAAAGCAGAAACCCAAAAAGCGAGCGGGCAGGTGGAGCTAGGCACCGTTAATCTTGAAATTAAGCCTTAAATCTTTATTCCTGACTGGAGACTTCCATGTACAAACCATTTAAATATGCCTTACTGTCAACTGGCTTTGCCATTCTTTCCGGACTGACTTCTTTGCCGGCGCAGGCACATAACACATGGCTGCTACCATCGAGCACCGTGCTATCGTCCCCACAATTTGTCACGTTTGATGCAGCAGTTTCCGAGGATTTTTTTTACTTTACCCATCGCCCCTTAGCCATAGATACCCTTACTATCACTGCGCCTGACGGCCGCAATCTAGTTCCCGCTAATGTTGTTAAAGGTGAATTACGCACGGCGTTTGACGTAAAGCTGGAGAAAAATGGTACTTATACATTAGATATTTCGCGTAGCGGGCTGCGAGCCAGCTGGAAAGTTGATGGCAAACCCAAACGCTTCATGGGGAACGCGGAAGCATTTGCCAAGGAGGTGCCTGTAGCCGCGCAGGATCTGGAAATTGGCGAATCCGTGGCGCATGTCGTCACCTTCGTGACGGTTGGCGCCCCTACAGCAGTCAAACTAACTAATCATGGGTTGGAACTGGTGCCCGTTACGCATCCGAATGATCTCATTGTTGGAGAGCCAGCGGAATTCCAGTTTATGGTAGATGGCAAGCCCGCTGCTGATGTTAAAGTCGAAGTGGTGAGTGGTCAAAGTCACTATCGCAATGCGCTAGGTGAAACCAAGTACACATCCGATAAACAGGGTAAAGTAAAAATTACCTGGCCGCAGCCTGGCATGTATTTCCTTTATGCCGTGCTTAAGGATAATAAAGTAAGTGCAAAGCAAGCCAAGGAGCGTAGCCTCTCCTATAGCGTTACTTTGGAAGTGCAAGTGCAATAATCTTGTTGCAACGCAGAGTTATTATTCCGCCGCGACTGGCTGAGTTACCGACTTGCCTGCCAGCCGGAAAGGTGCTTGATGTGTCCGGGAAGGCGATGGGCACATATTGGACCGTCAAGTGGGTTGATGAAGGCGGTGTCAATCCTCAATCGCTGACTAGTCGGATCGAGCATGTCATTGCACGGGTCGTTGATGAAATGAGTACCTGGCAAGAAGATGCTTTTATCAGCCGCTTTAATAGTGCTCCGGCTAACAGCGATTTTGCTCTCCCAGCCTGTTTTGCGCATGTGCTGGAGTGTGCGATGCAGCTTGCTGCGGATACTGATGGAGCATTTGATCCCACGGTTGGGCCTCTTGTGAATCTTTGGGGATTTGGCCCTGATCGCCCCATTACAGAACCGCCTACGCAGATGGATATTGCTGCTGCACAAACATTGTGCGGATGGCGTCGTATCGTTGTGAAAGATGGCTATATTTGCCAGCCGGGTGGGCTTTATCTGGACTTTTCCGGTATTGCCAAAGGATACAGCGTTGATCTGATTGCGGACAGTTTGCGCGGTCAGGGGATACGTAATTTTCTGGTGGAAGTGGGGGGGGAACTTTCCGGTAGCGGTATTAAACCGGACGGGCAGCCATGGTGGGTAGCACTGGAGGCGCCGGAATTACAGCGACAAGATCAGCAATCGATTGTCGCGTTGTATGGATTGGCGGTCGCGACGTCTGGTGACTATCGTCGTTATTTCGATCACCAAAATATTCGCTACTCGCATACCCTTGACCCGCGTACAGGCTATCCGGTAGCCGATGCACCGTTTGCGGTCAGCGTATTGCATAGCTCCTGTATGCACGCCGATGCACTGGCAACGGCGCTGACTGTACTGGGTGTGCAGGCGGGACTTGAATATGCAGCGCGTCGCAATATTGCAGCCATATTTACCCAAATGGAGGCGGGTAAGCCAGTGCAGTATGTTTCCCCCGCAATGCTGGAGATGGTAGAGGAAGTCTGATGAGCAGGATGATCCTTGCCGGACTCATTATCATTATCTACCTGGCACTGAGCGCATGGGTCATTCGCCGACATCACAAAAAAAAATTGGTATCTCAGGGAACGGAGCGAGCAGATGTGTTGCTGGCTTTCGCCAGTCAAACGGGGCATGCAGAACAACTGGCCGTGCTTACCTCTGAGATGCTGCTTGTTGCCGGATTGCCGGTACAGGTCAAGCCTTTATTCTCAGTGACGACGGAAATGCTATCCACTTTTCGTCGTGTACTGTTCGTCGTCAGTACTACTGGTGAAGGTGATGCGCCCGAAAACGCGGTAGATTTCATGCGCGCTGAGATGCATGGAACTCGCAGGCTTGATACTCTTGAGTATGGCTTGTTGGCCTTGGGTGATCGACGCTATAGCAATTTTTGTGGTTTCGGTCACTTGCTGGATACCTGGTTGCAACAATCTCACGCATTGCCGCTATTTGACATGATAGAAGTGGATGATGGCGATGCAGGCGCGCTACGCTATTGGCAGTCACAGCTAGGCCTGTTAACGGGATCGACCGCAACTACTGACTGGAATACTCCTATATATCAATCCTGGCGCCTCAAAGATCGCCAGCTTCTGAACCCAGGCAGTGCAGGAGAGGCCGTATATCATCTTAAACTGGAAGCCTTGCAGTCCAGCGAGAGCTGGCAAGCTGGCGATATTGCTGAAATTGGCCCGCGTAATTCTCCTGAGACTATCACGAAGTTGTTAAGCGTGTTGGGATTGCAGGCCGAAGCTGTTGGCAATGAGTATGGGGCAACTTTAAGTCAATGCCTGGCTGACCGGTCACTTTCATTCAGTGCTGCTGACATAGATGCATTGCGAGGTTTACCGCCTAAGGCGCTGGTGGCAGTATTGAAACCGCTTTCACACCGTGAGTACTCTATTGCCTCACTGCCTCATGAAGGACTTGAACTCGTAGTTCGCCAATTTCGTCATGAAAATGGGCAGCTAGGACATGGCTCGGGGTGGCTGACAGAATATGCGAAGATCGGAGATGAAGTCGCCTTGCGCGTGAGGCGGAACATCGCATTTCATGCTCCTGCAAATGCGACACCGTTGATACTCATTGGTAGCGGTACCGGCATCGCAGGTTTGCGTGCGCACCTAAAAGCCAGTATAGGGGCTGGCCAGCATCGTCATTGGCTGTTTTTCGGTGAGCGTAATAAAGCGCACGATGACTATTTCGGCAGTGAGCTGCAAGGGTGGCATCAACAGGGCCTATTAACCCGATTGGATATTGCATGGTCTCGCGATCAAGATAAGCCGATTTACGTCCAGGATATGATCCGTAACGCAGTGAATGAATTGCGTATGTGGTTGCATGACGGCGCTACTATCCTGGTTTGCGGTAGCGCTAACAGAATGGCCCCTGCTGTGCATCATGCGCTGGTTGAAATTGTAGGAGATAAGGCAATGGCCACATTAGCAGCTAGTGGGCGATATCGAAGAGATGTCTATTAGTTTGTGATGTTAATTCAGACGCTCAATAGAAGCGCCTTCGTAGAAATAATATTGCCAACAACAGTGAGTAGCATCCTGGTATGTTGGAATTTATGAACGCTATTCACAACGCTCTGCGCCCTGTTTGTATCTCCTGCAGGAGTTTGCTCACCGGTGTAGGGATTGCAGCTCGCAACGCATCACTTACATTCACCCACACCATGTCTGATTCCTGAATTTGTGTGGGTTTGTTAATTACCTGCAATAGTATGGGTGTGATATGCAGCTTGAAATGGGTGAAAGTATGCGTGAATGTTGATAGTGCAAGTGTGTGTATTATCTCTGTGCCGAAGTGCTGAAGGCAGTAGGTACTTGGATTCGTGGCTGTACTTAGAATTCCAGGATCCACTTGCGGCGGACACCACAAACCACCCCAGATGCCACTTCCCGGGCGCTTTTCCAGCAGGATATCGGAGCCATTAAGCAACAAAAGGAAGGTGCTGTGTTTTTCCGGTAGCACCTTGCGTGGGCGTGGTGTGGGTAGTTGTGCGACCCATTCGTTTTGATATGCCGCGCAATCTGCTTGCAGCGGACAGATGGGGCATTGTGGTTTGCTGCGCGAACAAATCAGCGCGCCCAGATCCATCAGGCCTTGCGTATAGACCGCGACATTACGCTGTGGTAGCAATGCTTCGGCTTGTTGCCACAATTGAGCTTCAATTTTTTTTTCGCCAGTGTAACCCTCAATGGCATGGTAGCGCGTCAGTACACGTTTGACATTGCCATCGAGAATCGCGCACCGTTCATGGAATGCCAATGCGCTGATGGCTGCGGCAGTGGATCGGCCGATGCCGGGAAGAGCAAGGATGTCTTCAAAATGTTGAGGAAATTTTCCCTCATGCCGTTGCATGATGAGTTGCGCTGCACGGTGCAGATTGCGCGCACGCGAGTAGTAGCCCAAGCCGCTCCAGTGTGCCAATACTGCATCTTCGCTGTCGGCGGCGAGAGCCGCGATAGTGGGAAAGCGTGCCACAAAACGGAGGTAATAAGGGATAACGGTGACGACTTGGGTTTGTTGTAGCATTATTTCTGATAGCCATATGCGATAAACGTCCGCGCCCTGCCACGGTAAGCCGTGCCGACCGTGTTGTTGCTGCCAAGCTATGATGCGATGAGCAAATAATTCTAAGCGCGGTTTATTTCGATTCTTGATCAAGGCATAAACCTTATCTCTCATCGCGGACGGAAGAGAGGGCGAGGGGGCGTTTACAGGTTTGAGCATGGAATTATTTGGTTTGTTGTAGCATTATTTCTGATAGCCATATGCGATAAACGTCCGCGCCCTGCCACGGTAAGCCGTGCCGACCGTGTTGTTGCTGCCAAGCTATGATGCGATGAGCAAATAATTCTAAGCGCGGTTTATTTCGATTCTTGATCAAGGCATAAACCTTATCTCTCATCGCGGACGGAAGAGAGGGCGAGGGGGCGTTTACAGGTTTGAGCATGGAATTATTTGAAGAGCCCTCTTAGCTTGTCCTGAAGCTGATCCTGCAACTTGGTTTTAATTCCCTCTTTCTGGGTTTCGATTTTTTGCTTGACTACATCTGATACCATTGCGCCAAAGTCCAATGTGTATTTCAAGTTGTTAAACGGCCCGCTTAAACGCACCGGCACAGTGACGCCGCCAACGATGTCTTTGCCGCCCTGGCCTTTCAATGTTTTTGCTAGTGTGGCATTAGTCAGATAATTGATGGTGTCATTGCCAATGTTGATGTCCCCATTGCCCGTTAGACGTAGCAGCGGCGATTTTAACAAGAGGTCATCGTTGTGCGCCACACCGTTGTTAATTTTGAAGCTGGCTTTCAGCTCGCTGAAGTCCGTCTTTTCGGTCTTGTTAACGGATTGGGTTTGGGCCGTTGCACCTTTCATGTTCAACATGTCCTGCGCGTCGCGCAGTGTTTTGGCAATGTTGATGCCTTTGATTGCACCATCCGTTAAGTTTAGTGACATGTTGCCATTGAGTGCTTTCTTAAGCGCACTCATAGTGTTGCCTTGGGTAGTCAGATTAAGCGCGACATTGCCCTTGCCTTCCAGAGTGTCAAAATTAGCAGCATCCTTGAGCAATGGCGCAATGTTGATGCCACTCAGATTTTGGTTTATAGCGATGTGAGGCGTACTCTGCGCATTTACTTTCAGGCTACCGTTCATGTTGCCCTGATACAGGTTGGTGGACAGTGGGCTGATTGTTATCAAGCCGTTATGTGCTTTTACGTCGAGACGTACTTGTGAAAGTTTCACATTGGCGATCTTTAGCGCTCCAATGCGTAATCCGCCTTCAAGATTGAGTTTTTTCAGGCCAGCCAAATCAAACGACTGCTCCGCCGGGGCAGGTTTATTGGCAACGCCTGCTGCTTCTTTCGGCATATATAAATCAGCATCAAACTGGTCTACGTCTATGTCAAAGCGTATAGCTGGATCTTGAAAACCATTCACAGCCACTTTGGCTTTAACCTGGCTTTGCAGCAGCCCACCCGCGAGGTTAGTTTGAACGCTCTGGCGGATGCCATCTATTTGCACACTACCTTTCATTTCGCTGCTGACTGATTTATTCGGCAATTTGTCACCACGTGCATTTACTGCGACGGTTAGATTGGAAAGGTTGAGCTGCTGTTGTTCGATGTTGCCAGTTACAGGTGAGCCGAGCTTTATTTTAAATGCCTGTTCGGGTTGCTTCATATCCAGCTCTAACGTAAGCGCGCTGCTCTTGAATGATTGAGGATTACCGGTCAAATCAGACAGAGCAAGATTGGCTATGATGTTGCCGAATGCACTATCCAGCTTAGCGTTTAATGTTAGTTTGTCGCCTGTGAAATTATTCTGAACCAAATTTAATGCAGGCGCATCCAGTTTGGCATCGAAGTTATTTTTGCCTTGCAAGCCAGTAGCTGTAACTACTAACTTCTTTGTAGAAAATTCTTGTGTGTCAAAATTCGCGCTGATATTGCCGTTAGCCAAAACTGTTAGATTACTGATGTCGAGTGCTGTGCCCTTGGCCTGCAACTCCAGCCCTTCCATTTGAAATAGCTGTTTTTTTAGATCGAAAGTGAATTTGACTTTCATTTGGGCGGCTATGTCCAGCTTGGGTTTGCTGGATTGAATTACTGCAGTAAAATCAATTTTGCCCGGCACTCCGTTGGCAATGCGTCCGGTATTAAGGTTGAAGCCTTTTAGTTTATATTGCCCCCCCGTGCTTTCATCCAGGTAGGTCAGTTCAGAATCTTCCACGTGCACTGAGGCTATGTCGAACTCGAGTGGTGTTTTTTCTTCATCAGTGTCATTTTTACTTAACAGGTCGTCAATATTGGTCTTGCCGTTCTTGAATTTCACCAGAGTCGCCTTCAGACCACTGATCGAAACTTCGTCCACAACCATTTGCCTGGATAGTAGCGGCAATAGCGCCAGCGAGACGCGTGCACTGTCAATATAAATAAATGTTTCATCGCTCTGAAATTCAGACAATGATACTTTGCCAATATCGGCGCCTATGCTGGGAAAGAAAACCAGTTTGATATCGCCATCCAGCTTGAGACTACGGTGCTGCTTATCTTTCACCAGCTTGATGATCTGAGTCTTGTAATCATTGGGGTTAAATGTGGCAGCGATATAAACTACACCGGCAATCGCAATGGCTATTACCACACCTGCTAACCATAAACTGTATTTTAGAAAATTTTTCATATTACACATGGTTGGAATATGGACTGCAATTATAGACGAAGTGCAAAATAGTCGAGGACCCCTTCATACCATTTAGCCGAGGAAAAGCACTGGCAGGTGCTTGTCATGCAACCGCGTGCACAACCTTATCTTGCGTATCTTGATGTGACGAACGTTGTTAAGCCATGTATGCAATCTGGGTTGTCACTGTCTGGCGTCATTTGTAAAACTGCGTGTATTACAGATTAGTGAGAGCCAATGCGCCATAAAAACATTGTTTTTAATAATAAATTTATATTTTTTTGACTATTTAAAATGTTTAACAAGTTAAAACATAAATATATGTTGTATATATTTTATTGTTCACGTAAGATGCGGTTTGGTTCGTTATTGATTAGCAAACCAAACTTAACTAGCCACTAAACTTAGGAGCCAACTATGGAAAATATTAATAATGTATCTGACAATTCTCGCCGTGCAGTTCTTAAAACAGGCATTGCCATAAGTGCGCTCGCTGCGCTTAGCTTAACCACTCTCACTAGCGCAAATGCGAATACGGGTAGTGATACGAAGCACGACATGGCTATTTTAAACGCGGCCTTGGATCTTGAAAATCAAGCTATTTGGGCATATGGCGTGGCAGCGGGAAAGCTGAGCGACACCAAGGTGGGAAATGTCATTAAGTCCTTGGCATTGCGTAATCAGGTTGATCACGTTAAACATAGGGATATTTTCATATCCACGATTAAAAGCCTGGGTGGTACACCGACTATTACAAGGGAGACGTACGATCTTTCTGCTTATATCAAGGCAGGGGAAGGTAATCTTGATAGTGATGCCAATATCGCTAAACTTGCACTGGCACTAGAAGTGGATGCGGTGCTTGCCTACGCCAGTGCCATCAGCAAACTGCGTACGCCCGCGTTGGTCGCTGCCGGATTAACTATCTTACCTGATGAATCAGCGCATGCCGCTGCAATACGTGCGGTGTTTGGTACGCTCGATTCTACAATCCATGCCGTTCCGGCTGCGCAACTTAGCAAAGAAACTCGCAGCCAGTGGATATTGTCCGTCTAATCAGCATGATGCGTGCTATGAAAATATCCCTTCTGTTACTTACGTGGGCATATTTGGGGCTGGTAACTATTTCAATGACGGTGTCAGCCGCTCCCAATGAAATAAGTAGAGAGCAGCAAGCTAGGAAACCCATTACGGTCACGATTGATGCCTTCCAATTTCAACCCGATGAGATAATGATAAAACGTGGGCAGAGCATAATCTTTATTAACAAGGATGAAGTTCCGCATACTGTGACACCAGATAAGAATAGACACTTTATTCCTTCTGGCATCATAAAAGGTGGCGAACAACACGAAGTGTTATTTGAATCAGTAGGCGTGCAGGATTATTCGTGTGATTTTCATCCCAGCATGCGTGGGCGAGTGATTGTCAAATAGCATTTGATGAGTAGTTATTGGTTAGCGTTAGTTAACTCGCATCCGGGAACGCCCCAATATTTTACTAATCATCGTTTAAAATGTTCGGATTTGGACTGGATCAGCGTACCAAGCTGCCCAGTCCAAATTATTCAGTGGTCAAATGTGGACGGGTTATTCCATTTAAGGCAAATCTAATTGGCCCTGTATATGCGCTGGAGTAAAATACAAAAGGTCTCCTTTGAGGGGGCGGGTGCACCAAAGGAGTACTGAATGCTTGAATTATTAGGAAGTCGTCAGCAAGAGCTTTTAAAACTGCTGCTAAAGCATAAGGGCGGTTTAACTTTAGAAGAGCTCTCGGAATATCTAAAAATCACCCGGAATGCCGTTCGCCAGCACATAGCCGCATTGGAGAACAGCGGGATAGTCACCCAAGGGGTGAGCCGCCCTTCGGGGGGGCGTCCAGAACAGCTTTATGTACTTACCGATGAGGGTAAAGAATTTTTCCCGCGCAATTATTCCTGGTTTGCTCAATTAATGGTCGAATCAATCGCTCAAGAATCCGGGGTGGCGGGGTTGCGGGAAAGATTGGGTACCATGGGAGAGGGCGTTGCTCAACAGCTACTCAGCCAAAATTCAGTACTTAAAACGCGCGAGCAAAAGGTGGAAAAGCTTTCTGAGGTGATGGAAGCGCTTGGGTATAACACGAGGAGTTTCACTGTTAATAGTGATGCGCTCACGATTGAAGCGGATAACTGCATTTTTCACAATCTGGCCATGAAAAATCCGGAGATTTGCCAGTTTGATCTGGCGCTGTTATCAACCTTTACAGATAGTACGGTTAATCATGAGGAATGTATGGCTAAAGGCGGCAATGTTTGCCGTTTCAAATTTAAAGCTAAAGATGAATGAATTTTATAATGAGTTTTTTGTGGTAGGTGGAGTCAAGAAGATGCTTGGCACGAACATGAAGCTAGGGGCAATTTTACAATATCTTTTTAGTCGCGAAAGTTTTGGTATTGCAACGGAAAGTCAGTGATGGAAGTGCGTATCAGCTGGATGGCAGCTTGCAGATCGTCGCGTTTACTGCCAGTTATGCGCACCGTGTCGCCTTGTATGCTGGCCTGTACTTTCATTTTACTATCCTTGACAAATTTGACGATCTTTTTCGCCAGTTCAATTTCAACTCCCACCTTGACGGTGCAGGAACGTTTAATCTTGTTACCGCTGATCTTCTCAATTTTATCGCTAATCTCCAAGCATTTGATATCAACGCCTCGCTTGGTGAGTTTAGCATTGAGAATATCCTGAACCTGGTTTAGCTGAAATTCATTATCAGCATGCACGGTCAACACTAATTCTGCTTGCTCCACGCGTGCGTCTGAACCCTTGAAATCAAAGCGGGTACTAACTTCTTTATTGGTCTGCTCGACTGCATTTTTAACTTCTGTCTTATCCACTTCGGATACGATGTCGAATGATGGCATTGCAGTTCTCCTTAAACTTTATTTTCTTAGCTTTCTTTTTCAGACGGAGGAAATGCTTGATGAGGCGGCGCTACGAGCGGATTCGATTAGCTAACCAAAACTGCAAACGTAATTGACTGCGTCCTGTGCATGTATTTCAAAGCTGCTATTAGCAGCTACATTGAACTGCATACCAGCAGTATAGGTTTTAGCAGCGGTGTCGCCTGCTATTTTAACTTGACAGGTGCCACTGGTAATTTCCATTAGTTCAGGGGCGTCGATGTTAAAAGTGAGCTGGCTGCCTGGCATTATCACACCAACAGTCTTGCGTGTGCCATCTGGAAACAAGACAGAGTGTGACACGCATTTACCGTCGAAGAACACATTGGCTTTTTTAACGACGCTAACGTTATCGAATTGGGACATGGATACTCCTGATTTTAATTATTTAATTTATTCAAATTGTTATATAAAAATAAAGTGTTTCGAGCGGGCACAACTACTGCGCTAGCTTGGCAGCAATGCGCATTCTAAGAGCGTTCAGCTTGATAAATCCGGCTGCGTCCTTCTGGTCGTAGGCGCCTTTGTCGTCTTCGAAAGTAGCGATGTTCGGGTCAAATAGCGAATCGGTTTTGGAATCGCGTCCCACTACGATGACATTGCCCTTGTATAGTTTGATGCGCACCCAGCCGTTAACTTTTTGCTGCGTGTGATCTATCAGTGTTTGCAGTGAGCGGCGTTCTGGACTCCACCAATAGCCGTTATAAATCATACTGGCATAGCGCGGCATCAAATCATCTTTCAGGTGCGCAACTTCGCGGTCCAGCGTGATGGATTCTATTGCGCGATGAGCCTTGAGCATGATGGTTCCGCCGGGGGTTTCATAACAGCCGCGTGATTTCATGCCGACGTAACGGTTTTCTACCAGATCAAGACGACCGATGCCGTGTTTGCCGCCCAGCTCATTAAGCTTGGCAAGTATTTGGGCCGGGCTCATGTGTGATCCGTTGAGGGCGGTAATGTCGCCGCGCTCGAATTCAAGATCGAGATATTCAGCCGCATCTGGCGCTTGTTCCGGTGATACTGTCCAGCGCCACATGCTTTCCTCAGCTTCAGCGGCGGGGTTTTCCAGATGGCGACCTTCAAAGCTGATATGCAGCAGGTTTGCATCCATTGAATAAGGCGATCCACCCTGTTTGTGCTTCATATCTACGGGGATGCTGTGCTTTTCAGCGTATGCCATTAATTTTTCACGCGAGAGTAAGTCCCACTCGCGCCACGGCGCGATTACCTTGATGCTCGGGTTAAGTGCGTAATATCCTAGCTCGAAACGCACCTGATCGTTGCCCTTGCCGGTGGCGCCGTGCGACACTGCTTCCGCGCCAGTTTGCCTGGCGATCTCAATTTGGCGCTTGGCGATTAGCGGGCGCGCGATCGAGGTGCCAAGCAGATATTCCCCCTCATATACGGTGTTGGCGCGGAACATCGGGAATACAAAGTCGCGTACAAATTCGTCGCGCAGATCGTCGATGAAAATATTTTCCGGCTTGATGCCGAACTGCAATGCTTTTTTGCGTGCGGGTTCGAGTTCTTCACCTTGACCAATGTCGGCAGTGAAAGTTACGACCTCGCACTGATAGGTATCTTGTAACCATTTCAGAATTACTGAGGTATCCAGCCCACCAGAGTAGGCGAGGACAACTTTTTTGATTTCACTCATTTCGTTTTTCTCTGTTTAATAAACCGCTAATGAAAATAGGGTGCGCAAGCACCCCCTGCATTTTTACTTTAGTTATTGACATTACCTAATAGCAGATATTCCATCAGTGCTTTTTGTACATGTAATCTATTCTCTGCTTCGTCCCATACTGCGCTTTGCGGGCCGTCAATTACAACGGCGTCCACTTCCTCTCCGCGATGTGCCGGCAGGCAATGCATGAATAGCGCATCCGATTTGGCGACGGACATCATTTCTGTATCCACAATCCAGTCGGCGAACGCTTTACGGCGCGCATCGTTTTCGCGCTCAAAACCCATGCTGGTCCAGACATCGGTGGTAACCAAGTCGGCATTGCGTGCCGCATCCATGGGGTCAGCAAATTCTTCATAGTGGTCTTCGCCGAATAGTCCGGCGCGTTCTGGTTCAACTTCATAGCCAGGTGGGGTGGAAACATGGACGTTGAAGTCGAACACCTCCGCTGCTTGTAACCAGGTATTGCATACATTATTGGAATCACCGATCCATGCAACGGTTTTGCCCTGAATGGAGCCACGCTGCTCGATATAGGTGTAGATATCAGCCAATATCTGACAAGGATGATATTCATTGGTCAGGCCGTTAATCACCGGCACTCTCGAATTTGCAGCAAAGCGTTCGATAATTTCTTGCTCGAAAGTACGGATCATCACTAAGTCACTCATGCGAGAGATAACTTGTGCAGCGTCTTCTACCGGCTCGCCGCGCCCTAGTTGCGAGTCGCGTGTATTGAGGTAAATGGCATTGCCGCCAAGTTGTTGCATGCCTGCCTCAAACGATAGGCGCGTACGCGTGGAGCTTTTCTCAAAGATCATCACTAAAGTGCGATCCACTAGTGGATGATAGAGCTGGTAGTTTTTGAAGCGTTGCTTGATGATGTGCGCGCGAGCGAAAATGTGTTCGAACTCGGTATGGGTGAAGTCTTTGAATTGTAAAAAATGTTTAATGCTCACGTTATGCGCCTTGCGCCAGGAAATCAGTAATAAGCGGGCATAGTTTGTCCAGTAATTGCAGCGCTTCCGCGGAAGTAAATACCATTGCGGGTAGCAGCCGGATAACGTTGTCAGCGGTGACGTTGATTAACAGCCCTTGTGCCAAGGCTTGCTTCACCAGTTCCCCGCAGGGCCTGTTTAATTCAATGCCGATAATCAGCCCCTGTCCCCGAATTTCTACCACGCCAGCCGCTGTGGCCAGGCGGGTGCGTAAACTCTGCTGTAGAAATTCGCCTACTGTAGCGGCATGTGCTACCAGCTGGTCTTCTTCCATTATCGCCAGCGTGGTTAGCACAGCTATACATGCCAATGGGTTGCCGCCGAAAGTAGAGCCATGATTGCCCGGCTTAAAGGTGCCCGTCGCCTTGCCAGCGGCTAGGCAGGCGCCGACAGGAATGCCGGAGCCGACACCTTTTGCTAGTGTCATTACGTCCGGTAGAATGCTCGTATATTGGTGGGCGAACCATTTGCCAGTACGGCCAATACCGCATTGCACTTCATCCAGCATCAACAGCCAGTTGTGTTGGTCACAGATCTTACGTAGTTGCTCGAGATAATGGATATCCAAGGTGCGGATTCCGCCTTCACCTTGAATGGGTTCGATCAGCACCGCTACGACATCGTGGTTGTGTTCGGCGACCTGATGTATGGCATCCAGATCATCATACGGAACGCGCACAAAACCTTTTACGAGCGGCTCGAATCCAGCCTGTACTTTGCGGTTGCCAGTGGCGGATAGTGTGGCTAATGTACGGCCATGGAATGCTTTTTCCATGACGATAATGGCGGGATTATCAATACCTTGCTGATGACCATACAGACGCGCCAACTTGATCGCAGCTTCATTAGCCTCGCAGCCCGAATTGCACAAGAACACCTCTTGCATGTTGGCCAGCGTACATAATTTGTCGGCTACAGCTTCTTGTTCGTTTATTTGATACAAGTTGGAAACGTGTATCAGTTTGCTGATCTGCTCAGTAAGCGCCGCAGTTAAGCGTGGATGGGCATGTCCCAGCGTGTTAACAGCGATACCGGATAGCGCATCAAGGTAGCGTTTGCCATTGCTGTCCCACAGCCAAACACCTTCTCCATGTGTGAAGAAGACTGGCAGGCGAGCGTAGGTGTTCATCAAGTGTGACATATATAGAATGACAGACGGCGGCATGGCCGCCGTATTAAGTTCAGGGAAAGGTCTATATTGAGCTAAATTACCTCAATTGTGCAAGAGGAAAATTTATATTGCACGTTGACGCTGTAAAAAAACTCAAAATTGTGAAAATCACCTTATGAAAAATCAACAAATTACGATACCTGTTTTCGTTGAAAACAGAGTTTTTCTACAGCCTCGTTAATTAATTTAAGGGCATCAGTCACTAGTGTCCGGTTAAGGATCGAATAGATTCAGTTGGTTGCTGAAGCAGCTGTTTTCTGACTGACCGCCGATGCCCTGCAAGGCTTGTTGAATGGGCATTTTCTCGAACAGCGTGACCGACAGAATCTGTAACAAAGTGTAGAGCGAAGCGTCCAGATTGAGACGCTTCTTGATGATAGCGACGAGCACATAAACCGAAACGGCGATCCAGATTTTCGATTTCACCGCATTCTCTGATGTGCCATAGAAACATTGGATACGAAGATGCTGCTTCACCCACTTGAAGAACAACTCCACCTGCCAGCGGCTC
Source organism: Candidatus Nitrotoga sp. AM1P (assembly GCF_013168275.1). Classification (GTDB taxonomy): domain Bacteria; phylum Pseudomonadota; class Gammaproteobacteria; order Burkholderiales; family Gallionellaceae; genus Nitrotoga. Next base: position 2,451,438 of record NZ_AP019547.1, read on the forward strand.
TTGTAGAGCGCGCAGATCGTTGCCGCTGGCAACGGTAAAGTTGTTGGTCAGAAACACCAGCGTCTTGCCCGTTTCTGGGTCTTTGAATCGAATGCGCCGCAACGGCTCTGGGTAATCCTGTTGAGTGTAAAACCCATCGAGCGCAATCGTCTGATCGCAGATGATGCCCAAGCTTCGGTCCGTCCTGGCGGAATACATCCGGTGTGCATCGAGATTCGACCTGGCGCGCGTCACGAAGAAAGCCCCCGCCAAGTGCAGTCGATGCAGACGCACGAAATCGACGTAGGCTCGATCCATGACATAGATAGCGCCCGCTTCTGGAATCAACAAATCGAGCGCTCGCACGTCGTGCATCTTGCCATCGGAGACATGAATGAAGCTGGGAATGCTGCCACGCAAATCTAGCAGCATAGGCATCTTCACCGCTGCCTTGGTGGTTTGGAAATGCGCCCATGGAAACACCGACAAGCACAGATCGATGGTGGTCGAATCCAGCGCGTACACTGTGTTGGTCAAATCCAGCCCCAAGTCTTCGCTGGTGTAAAGCGTTCGGGCTTGAGCAATCAAGCGATGAGCGAATTCGGCGTAGATATGCCAGTCGCGCAGTTCGTTGGCGTCGGCCAATGTGGAACGCGACACCGCATTTCTGATGCCCATGTGATAAAGCCTGGCGGACTGCGCCGAGAGGCAGGCTTCGATGTCGCGTAAACTCTCGCGGTAGGTGAGTGGCGCGAAAGCCAGAATGCGGAAGTGTTCGGCACAGGTCAGCGTCCTGACGCGATGATCGCCACCATGCCGAGCAACGATGCGGTAAAAGGTCTTCCACGGAAGGAAATCCATCACTTGGGCGAACAAGGGCTTGCCAACGTACATCGCAATCTCCAACAGCAGAAAAACTGGGAGACTGCACGAAGGTGGGCTCGCCGTTCAAGTCGGAGACACCCTCAAAACCGCTGTATGCTGCATAAAATAAGAATTCCAGAGTCATGGGGTCGTTTTTAACCGGACACTAGTGATATTACTTATGCAATTAAAATTGCTAGTATGTGCAGGGCAGATTGGATATTCGTTGAAGGTGATGGTTCATGATTTTGGCGAGCTAAAACACAAAGCCGACAGCATATGCTGTCGGCTTATTTGGGAGTGCGTGCAGTTATGCTTGAGCCATTGCTTTGATGGCAGCAGATAAACGGCTCTTATGACGTGCAGCTTTATTTTTGTGAATGATCTTTTTGTCGGCAATAGAATCCACGATACTAGTGGATTCGATGAAAACGGCTTGTGCCACAGCTTTGTCGCCAACTTTAATAGCTTTAGCCACTTTTTTAATGGCAGTGCGCAGTTTAGAGCGCAGACTCGTGTTATGTTCGCGTTGTTTGTTTGCTTGTCGCGCGCGTTTTCTAGCTTGTGCAGTGTTTGCCATGGCAACTCCTTGAGAATTTCTCTTGCGATAAAAAGATGAATTATACGAAGGCTTGTCAACTTTAGCAATTGTTTGTTTTTTCTGTGCTGTGAGGTAAGTAGGCTATCTAGACTTGTAGTACCTGACTGCTCGGCTTTACTTAAGGAGACGCTGATTAATTCAAAATTTTTCGGAATTACGTGCGTAACCAATTGATTTTTAAATTTGTTAAATTTTGTTAAATTTTGAAACGCGAGTTAATCAGCGCTTCCTTAAGTCCTAAGAAACGGTAGAAATAAACTAAGCGAAATTGCTACAGGAGGCTTGGGAAATGGGATCTGAAGAAGGTTATGCAGACAGTACTTGTGAACAATTTGAGCGCACAGCATGTCGTTTGAGAAGTGTCAGCTGAAAATTCCGGCACATCAGCATTATTGCCATCGGACGAATGGTTGCGGGCTATTTTAGCTTTGACTGCGGTTGTGCCCGTCATGGCGTGGCTTGAAGCGCTGGCTTGAGCAAAAATATTGCACTGTCATAAGAAATTTGAACAGAATCTAGCGCGATTTTAGGATAAGATATTGCTGTCTAACAGCGTTGATAATCCATGTCTTCTACCAATTTTGGCGTAATACCTGAAAGCTTGCTCCGTCAAGAAATACTCGATTTGAAAGCTTACCCTGTGCCCAACAGCACTGGCATGGTCAAACTGGATGCGATGGAGAACCCTTATCCATTGCCACAGTCATTGCGCGAGGAAATCGCCTGCCTGGTGGCGGACGCCGCTATCAACCGATACCCTGATGCCGATGCTCAGCGATTAAAGGCCTGCATCCGCGCTGTGACCGGTTTGCCGCAGAGTTTGGATATGTTGCTTGGAAATGGGTCGGATGAGATTATTCAGTTGTTAGCGCTTGCGGTCGCTAAGCCGAATGCCACATTATTGAGCGTCGAGCCATCATTTGTGATGTATAAAATGATTGCGGCATTCACTGGAATGCAGTATGTCGGTGTGCCGCTGACAGAAGATTTTGCGCTGGACTTGCCTGCCATGCTGACTGTCATGCAACACCGTCAGCCTGCGCTAGTGTTTTTGTCCTATCCAAATAATCCCACTGGCAATCTGTTTGATGCGGAAGCTATCGCTCAAATTATTGAAGCTGCCCCTGGTTTGGTGGTAGTGGATGAAGCTTATTATGCTTTTGCCAATGCTAGTTTTATGCCCATGCTGACACGTTATCCAAATCTGTTGGTGATGCGCACATTCTCCAAGCTTGGCATGGCTGGTTTGCGCTTGGGGTTTATGGTGGGTAGCAAGGCGTGGCTAGCGCAGTTAGAAAAGCTCCGTTTGCCGTATAATGTGGGTGTGTTGACGCAACAGGTGGCGGAAAAATTGTTGCAGCATCACGACGTGTTGTTGCGGCAGGCTGAGCAGATCAAACAGGATCGTGCTTGGTTATATGAACGGCTGGTGGGGGTAGCGGATGTACGGCCTTATGTGAGTGATGCCAATTTCATCTTATTCCGTGTGATGCATGCTGATAAGATTTTTCAGGGGCTGAAAAAACGGGGGGTGTTAATTAAGAATTTGAGCAAATCCCACCCAATGTTGATTGATTGTCTACGCGTTACGGTGGGCACTCCGCAAGAGAATGAACAGTTCATACGGGCATTGCAGGAAAGTATTCATCAATTTGTTTAGGCTGCCCATTAGGAAAAATTATGCGTAGTGCGCAAGTTACTCGTAACACCCTGGAAACTCAGATCACTATCAAGCTGGACTTAGATGGTAGCGGTAAGGTCAAATTCGATACCGGTTTGCCTTTTCTCGAGCATATGCTCGATCAAGTTGCACGTCATGGTATGGTTGATTTGGACATCGTCGCTAAGGGTGATCTTCATATTGATGCGCATCACACTGTCGAAGATATCGGCATTACTCTTGGTCAAGCGTTTAGCCAAGCGGTAGAAGACAAAAAGGGATTGCGTCGGTACGGTCATGCTTATGTCCCATTAGATGAGGCGCTGTCGCGCGTAGTGCTGGATATTTCCGGCCGCCCCGGTTTGGTGTTCAATGTGAATTTTGTGCGTTCCAATATAGGTGAGTTTGATGTGGATTTGGTTCATGAGTTTTTCCAAGGCTTTGTCAATCATGCGCTGGTGACATTGCACATCGACAATCTGGTTGGTAAAAATGCTCACCATCAGGCGGAAACTGTGTTCAAGGCATTCGGCCGTGCCTTGCGCATGGCGCTGGAAGTTGACCCACGTATGGCAGGCATGATGCCCTCCACAAAGGGTACATTGTAAAAATTCTCAAGGCGCTTAAATAAACAAAGTAATAAATGAGATAATGTGTTCAATAGAATTGAGCACCACATGTTGTGGATTTAGATTTATAAAAATCACGTATAGCTATGGTAGATATTGCGATAATTGATTACGGCATGGGCAATCTACGCTCCGTGCATCAAGCATTGCGCACCATTGCGCCAACTGCGTCCATTGTGGTGACTGACGACCCGCAAGAAGTTTTACAGGCGGCGCGTGTGGTTTTTCCTGGCCAAGGTGCGATGCCGGACTGTATTCGCGAGTTAGAGACGCGCGGGTTGCGAGCGGCAGTACTGCAGGCGGCGCGGACCAAGCCTTTTCTCGGTATTTGTATCGGCCTGCAAATGCTGTTTGAGCACAGTGAGGAAGGCGATATTCCGGGATTGTCCATTTTGCCGGGCAGAGTAGTGCGCTTCGCCAGCAATTTGTGCGATGCGCAGAATAATAAGTTGAAGGTGCCGCATATGGGTTGGAATGAAGTGCACCATGCCAACCATCCGCTATGGGAAGGTATAGATCAGAACGCGCGCTTTTATTTTGTGCACAGTTATTATGTATGTCCCCAGGATGCACAGTTTGTGCAGGCCACTAGTTGCTATCCACAACCGTTTATTTGTGCCGTGGCGCGTGATAACTTATTTGCCGTGCAGTTTCATCCAGAGAAAAGTCAGGGTGCCGGACTGATGTTGCTGAAAAACTTTGTGAATTGGGTACCGGTTTAATTTTTTATTTTTGTTCATCTTGTTAGATAGTGCTGCCATGTTGATTATTCCTGCGATTGATTTAAAAGATGGACATTGCGTACGCTTGCGCCAAGGGATGATGGAAGACGCCACGGTGTTTTCTGAAGATCCTGCAGCGATGGCGCTACATTGGTTAAACCAAGGCGCGCGTCGCCTGCACTTGGTTGATCTGAACGGCGCTTTTGCCGGCAGACCTAAGAACGAGGCAGCTGTACGCAGCATCGTGGAAGCGGTTGGGTTGGATGTGCCAATTCAGTTAGGGGGTGGTATTCGCGATCTAGAAATCATAGAACGCTACCTCGATATTGGAGTCACTTATGTCATTATAGGTACTGCAGCGGTGAAGACTCCGGGTTTTCTGCATGAAGCCTGCGATGCTTTCCCAGGTCACATCATGGTAGGGCTCGATGCTAATGCTGGTAAAGTGGCGGTGGACGGCTGGTCTAAGGTGACTGGGCATGATGTGCTGGATTTGGCTAAGCGTTTTGAAGGTTATGGCATTGAAGCGATCATTTACACTGACATCGGACGTGATGGTATGTTATCTGGCGTAAATATTCCCGCGACTGTGGAGTTGGCGCGTGAACTTACTGTCCCGGTCATTGCCAGCGGTGGCATTACTAACCTTGATGATGTGCATGCGCTGTGCGCGGTACAGGACAATGGCATTGCTGGCGCGATAACTGGCCGGGCTATCTATGAAGAGACTTTGAACTTTGCTGCGGCACAAAAATTGGCGGATACATTAACTACTAATAGAAATGTGAAGCGCTAAGCTTTGAGATTTCTATTCTCTATACATTCACTTAAATAATATGCTAGCCAAACGTATCATTCCTTGTCTAGACGTAACCGCTGGTCGCGTGGTCAAGGGAGTCCACTTTGTTGAGTTGCGTGATGCAGGCGACCCGGTAGAAATCGCGCGCCGATACGACGAGCAGGGCGCAGATGAGTTAACCTTTCTTGACATCACAGCCAGTTCTGATGACCGTGGTATTTTGTTTCGTATTATTGAGCAGGTGGCCGAGCAGGTTTTTATTCCCCTTACTGTGGGTGGCGGTGTGCGCCAAGTGGAAGATGTGCGTAACCTGCTTAATGCGGGTGCTGATAAGGTAAGTATTAACACGTCTGCCGTGCTAAACCCGCAGCTGGTGGCGGACGTGGCAGGGCACTATGGTTCACAATGTATCGTAGTGGCAATAGATGCCAAACAGATACAGTCTGGTCGTTGGGAGGTATTCACCCATGGCGGACGCCGGGCTACCGGTCTCGGTGTGGTGGAATGGGCTAAAAAGATGCAGGCACTGGGCGCGGGAGAAATTCTGCTCACCAGTATGGATCGTGACGGCAGCAAAATTGGTTATGACTTACAGCTTATTCGCGCAGTGACGGATGCGCTGGAAATCCCTCTCATTGCCAGTGGCGGTGCGGGTACTCTCCAGCATTTGGTGGACGGTGTGAAGTTGGGCGGCGCGGATGCGGTGTTGGCGGCCAGTATTTTTCACTATGGTGAATACACGATCCAACAGGCTAAGCAATATATGGCACAACAAAGTATTGAGGTGCGGTTATGAGCGACCCTTGGTTGAATAAAATAAGCTGGGCAGCAGATGGATTAGTGCCAGTTATCACACAGGATTCAAGTACAGGTTGTGTGCTGATGATGGCGTGGATGAACCGCGAGGCCTTTAAGCGTACCGTCCAGTCGGGCGAGGCAACATATTGGTCGCGCTCGCGTAAAAAGCTGTGGCATAAGGGCGAAGAGTCCGGCAATATTCAGAGGGTGCAGGAAATTCGTCTCGATTGCGATGGTGATGTGGTTTTATTGAAAGTGGAGCAGGCTGGTGGAATCGCTTGTCATACCGGACGAGCCAGTTGCTTCTTTAGTCGTCTGGAAAAAAATAGGTGGGTGGAAATCGACCCGGTACTTAAAGCGCCTGACGAAATTTATCAGAAGAAACCCTAAGTAATGAAAAACGACATTCTGCAACAATTGACGGAAACAATAGTGGCGCGCAAAGGTGCAGCAGTTGAAAGCTCATATGTAGCCAAATTGTTTAGCAAAGGTGAAGATGCCATCCTGAAAAAAATCGGCGAAGAAGCCACTGAAGTACTGCTGGCCGCTAAAAGCGGTGATAAACAACATTTGATATACGAAACCGCTGATCTGTGGTTTCATTGTATGGTATTGCTGACGCAACATGGCTTGAGCGCAAGCGATGTACTGCAAGAGCTGGCGCAACGGGTAGGGGTTTCCGGGCTTGATGAGAAGGCCGGTCGTAAGAGTGGCGACGTCTCTTAAGATTTTACTTTTCATTACCAGCAAGGAATTTACTGGTATGGCAAGTGTCTACTGGTTTTTTACATCTGGTTATTTAGGATCTTGGGGTGAGGTCTAGGAGGCAAAAGTGGATAACTGTATTTTTTGCAACATAGTTGGCGGTGATATCCCTTGCCGAAAGGTGTATGATGACGATGATTTACTTGCCTTTCATGACATTCACCCGGTTGCGGAGGTGCATATCATACTGATTCCCAAGTTACACTTGGCATCACTGATGGATGCTAATGACAGTCATATGGCGCTACTGGGAAAAATGTTATTGTTGACGTCTAAATTGGCAAAAGAGCAGGGATTGAATAACGGCTTTCGCACGGTGATAAACACTGGGAAGGGTGGAGGGCAAGAAGTGTTTCACCTGCATATTCATATTATTGGCGGCAATATTCCACCAATGGTGCGGCGGGATTAGCGCCACTTAAACTTTAGGAGAAATAAAAATGGGTTCATTCAGTATCTGGCACTGGTTGATTGTATTATTGGTTGTCATTCTTATATTCGGTACCAAGAAATTGCGCAATATGGGTAGCGATTTAGGAGGTGCGATGAAGGGTTTTAAGGAAGGTATGCGATCAGAGCCAGAAGTGTCTAAAGATGATATTCACAAGCAAGTGGAGCAGGGTGGTCAGACCATCGAAGGCGAAGTCAAAGACAAGAGTCATACCAACGCATAGATTGGTTTAGTAGCCATGTTTGACGTCAATTTCTCCGAGATGATGGTGATTGCGGTGGTTGCTTTCATCGTTATTGGCCCTGAACGTCTACCCAAGGTAGCGCGTACCCTTGGTCATTTGTTGGGCCGTGGGCAACGCTACATTAGCGGCGTTAAAGCTGACATCGCGCGAGACATAGGAATTGAGGAATTGCGTCAGTTGCAGGAAAAGGTGCAAAAGGAATACAAGAGTGCCGAAGAGGCAGTGAATCAAGTTACGCAAACCCTTAACCTGCATGCGCAAGAAGTTACGCAGTCACTCAATCAGCAAGTGGAGCAGGCTAGGGAGAGCATTAATCAACAATCGCAATTGAATTCTGAGGTGCAATCATCCGCCGTGCAACAGAGTACTTCGGAGCAGAAAAATTTCCCTAAGGCTAGCGAAAGAGATAAGGGCGCATCACTATTGAGTAAACAGAGTGACGGTAATATCGAAGGTTCAGTGCGAGCAAGTGGTGAGAGCTCGGCAGATGAGCTTGAATTTAAAAAGCTTTCATCAGCGTATCAAGAGGCGACACGTAATTTATATGCTCAACAAGAGGCGGCACGCAATTTGCATATTCAGGAGGAAAAATTACGTCAGTTGAGGCAAAAAACAGATCAGCAAGCTAGTATTAACGATCAGACGGTACCGCAGGATCAATTAGTGCAGCAACCTCATAGTGCCGTATCTCAATCAAAACAAGCCAACGTGCAGCAGGCACAGCCCACGTTTCAGATTATTCCCGAGCAAAAAAGATTTCCTATTGATTAATGAGTACTAGCGAAAGCTTCATTTCCCACCTGCTTGAATTGCGCACTCGCCTTCTATATGCTTTTGGAGGGCTGTTGTTGGTATTTATATGCCTTGTTCCGTGGGCAGGTGATCTTTATGCCCTACTGGCGGAACCTATGCTCGCTAAGTTGCCAAAAGGCGGGCAGATGATCGCTATTGATGTTATCACTCCATTTTTTGTGCCAATTAAAGTGGCGATGATGGCTGCATTCCTGATTGCATTACCCTATATATTGTACCAAGCTTGGCTTTTCGTCGCGCCCGGCATGCATGCACATGAAAAACGCTTAATGTTGCCGCTCGTTACGGCTAGTGTAGTGTTGTTTTTTTTCGGCATGGCATTTGCATATTTCGTGGTGTTTCCTGTGGTATTTGGTTTTTTCAGCGGTGCAGCGCCTCAGGGCGTCGCAGTGATGACCGACATTGACAAATACCTGAGTTTCGTAATGGGGATGTTCCTTGCTTTTGGAACTACCTTCGAAGTGCCGGTGGCAGTGGTGGTGTTGGTTAAAATGGATGTAGTAACTATCGCCAAACTTAAGGAAGTTCGACCTTATGTTATTGTCGGAGCGTTTATTCTCGGTGCGCTTCTTACCCCCCCGGACGTGGTGTCGCAGTTTATGCTCGCCATACCATTGTGGCTATTGTATGAAGTGGGCATTGTGGTGGCGGGGTGGATGATGAAAGACTCGACAGAGGTTGAAACGAAAAACGGATAACCATCCCTTTTATTTCAACTTCTAGTCTGAAGCTTTTCTGAAGCTTTATTCCAGTTTTTTCGGCCTAGGCCGCTTACCGACCTTAACTTCCACTACTACTTCACGCTGATTGCGCACCAGTTTGAATACGACAACTTTGCCGGGTGGCAAACTCGAAATGGTTTCCAGCATAGAGCTTGAATCTGTTAGCAGCTGTTTATTGTCTATCATGGTGAGAATGTCGCCAGCATGCACCCCAGCTTGGTCCGCTGGACTGCCGCGCACCACTTCCGAAATTAGCACTCCCTGTATATTGCCGAGGTTAAACGATTCCGCTAGTTTTGGAGTGAGCTCTTGCACGGCTACGCCGACCCAGCCGCGTGTGACCGAGCCACTTTGGATAATCTGCTCCATAACTTTTTTTGCGGTGCTGACAGGAATAGCGAAACCGATACCGAGTGAGCCCCCATTGGGCGAGTAAATCGCACTGTTGATGCCAATCAAGTTGCCGTTTACATCTACCAGCGCGCCGCCTGAGTTGCCTGGGTTAATTGCTGCGTCAGTCTGAATGAAGTTTTCGAAAGTGTTTAGACCGAGGTGATTGCGTTTTACGGCACTGACAATACCCATAGTCACCGTTTGCCCCACGCCGAACGGGTTGCCGATGGCTAACACGATGTCGCCTACTTGCGCTTGATCCGGGCGGCTAAAGGTGATGGCCGGGATGGTGCCAGGCAGGTCGATTTTGATGACGGCAAGATCGGATTCTGGATCGGAACCAATAATGCGTCCTTTGGCCTTGCGTCCATCGGCCAGAGCCACTTCGATCTGGTCGGCAGCTTCAACCACATGATGATTGGTAAGGATGTAACCGTCATGGCTGATGATGACGCCAGAGCCTAAGTTAGAACCGCGTTGTGGAGAATTATCGAATTCTTCGCCAAAAAAGAAATGGAAGCGTGGATCATCCATGAATGGATGCCTGGGTTTCTTTATTTCGGTGCTGGTAAAAATATTAACCACGGTGGGCATAACTTTGCGCGCCGCAGCGCTGAAGCCTGCTGCAGGAATTTGGCTGGTGCTAGTGTTTACGTTTTCATGTAGCGTGACGATGCCGTTACGTGTAGCAGAGGATAGTAGACTGGGTTTCAGGGTGTTGATAACAAATAATATAGCCAGCCCGACAGTGGTAGCTTGTGCGAATAAAAGCCAGAATTTACGCATGATATGATTGTTTTATGTTGTTCGCAGATCTATTTATCTAACCCGAATGTTTCATAACTTCGTGTGATGATCTGCTAAGATTGATGGGTCTGAGAAAATACGTCGCATCCTGCGATGCTATACTTGTGTGTTGAGCAATTATATATACGATCGGTGTAATTATTTAGGTATGCTAAATTTTGGTGGTAAATAAAAAAAGTAATGTGCACATAAGCGAATAAAAAGTATAACGTAATTTTTAATTTTACAATTTAACTTGTTATATCACTGCTTCTGTATACAAACAGAGGGAGATTTAGTTTTTAGTGTGGCTGATTTAAAGTAGAATCGAAACAATTAATTTAAAAATAACATCATGTTGCTGAATGAGTTGCGCGATTATATCGCAAGCCTGCTGGAGCCTGACCGTTTTCGTGATTATTGTCCAAATGGCATGCAAGTGGAAGGTAGGGTAGAAGTCCGCCGCATCGCCAGTGGTGTAACGGCCTCTCAACGTTTACTGAAAGCAGCCACTGCATGGAATGCAGATGCCATCCTGGTTCATCATGGTTATTTTTGGCGTAATGAAGATGCTGCTATAACTGGAATTAAGAAACAACGTATTGCACATTTGCTTCAGCATGATGTTAGTTTGCTGGCTTATCACCTGCCGTTGGATGCGCACGCTGAACTTGGCAACAATGCGCAACTCGGTCAACGTTTGGGTTTCATGGAGCATGGGCGCTTCGGTGAGCAAGACATTGCTTGTTATGGGGAGTTGGTACAAGCACAAACATTGGCACAACTGACGCGGAAAATTGCGCACAGCTTACAGCGTACGCCGCTAGTGATAGGTGAAGACGACCCTACTATCCGCCGGATCGCTTGGTGTACCGGTGCGGCGCAAGGCTATTTCGAAGCGGCAATCGCGTTGGGCGTGGATGCCTTTCTCACCGGCGAAATTTCCGAGCAGAATGTCCATGTGGCGCAAGAAACGGGAGTGACATTTATTGCGGCTGGCCATCACGCCACTGAGCGCTATGGTGTCCAGGCTTTGGGTGCGCACCTCGCCGAGCATTTTGGTATAGAACACCAATTTTTCGATCTAGAAAATCCGGTTTAAAGGCATATTAACGCTCGATGTTTACACGCAATTTGTCGAGTGAAACCACTGAAATTGCAACGTTTCTTGAAGACTCACGTAGAGCGGTATTGGCGAAATGCAAAGCATCGCGATGCGTCACCAACAGGTTTTGTATTAGACCTGCGGCTTCATTTAGCAGTGCATCCGCAGTGGTGGAAAAACGTAGAAGGAAATCCATGTTGCGTGGGTAATAAGACGTCCATTGCCAAGCCAGGAAACTTTCATTGCTCTTAAAGCCTGCCTCTTGAAAAGTATTATGTAGTGTTTTAATGGCGCTCAACTGTTTTTGTTCGAGTGTAGGCACCGCACTCCACATCAGTCCATAGTAAATACGTAGGGTGTCGCCCAGGTATTGTTGTTCCAGCATAGGACGTAAGTAGAGTTTTTGTTCTGTTTCAGGTTGCAGATACAGTCCAACTAAACATTCAGTTGCGTTGCGATCTTCGGTAGTTAATATGCGCCACTTAGACGTATTTGCTACGATACGTTCGCTTAATGCCAGCCAGAAGTCATTGTTCAACTTCTGTCGTGTTCCATCCACTTGATTTGCCACACTAAGCGCCAAAGGCAGGTTTTCTTTTTGGGCGAAAAAATTCAGCACAGCTTGTTCTTCGTTCATCTACCCATCCTTTGAATTAGAAATAAAATTTATATGGATTAATCATTATCCTAAATAATTATAATTAGTCTTGCTATTTTTTATGTAAAGTTTTAGTTACTGATCTAAAAATAGACAGTTTATAAATTGAATATTCGTTCCATACAGTTTTTATATCTGAATCTGGTTATTTTTATTTAAGAAAATTTTTCTAAATCAAGTACACAGTTGGAATAAATACTTTCGCAGGCAATCTGCGCAGCAGATGCTCGCAAATCTAAATTTTAGAGGTGCATATATGTCCGACGCTGAAATGCTCCTGCAGGAGGTTTCCACTTACTTGAAGTCCAAGGATGTCGAACATATCCGGCAGGCACTTAAATTTAGTGGTCAAGCACACGAAGGTCAACTACGTAAGTCCGGTGAGCCCTATATTTCGCATCCCATTGCCGTCGCTCGAATTCTTACCCCGCTGCACCTCGATGCACAAGCCATCATGGCGGCATTGCTGCATGACGTGGTGGAAGACACTCATATTAGCAATGAAGAAGTAGCCAATATATTCGGCAAATCGGTGGCTGAATTAGTTGATGGTTTGAGTAAGCTTGACAAGATTGAATTTCAGACCAAGGAGGATGCACAGGCGGAAAATTTCCGCAAAATGCTGCTGGCGATGGCGCGTGATGTACGCGTCATCCTGATTAAATTGGCTGATCGCCTGCACAACATGCGCACGCTAAAATCGATGTCGCGTGAAAAGTGCGAACGCATTGCGCGTGAGACCATGGAAATTTACGCGCCTATTGCCAATCGCCTGGGCCTTAATGTCATCTACCAGGAATTGGAAGATTTGGGTTTTAAGCACCTATACCCCAAGCGCTATGAAGTTTTGTCTAAGGCTCTTAAAGTCGCACGCGGTAATCGTCGTGAGGTTGTAGGCAAAATCCAGGAAGCCATTCGTCAGCGCTTGGAAGAGCATCACCTCACTGCCCAAATACAAGGGCGCGAAAAACATCTATATGGCATCTACCAGAAAATGCAGGCAAAATCGTTAGCCTTCGCCCAAGTACAGGATATTTATGGTTTCCGCGTGATGGTGGATGATGTACCCTCCTGCTATTTGGCGCTGGGATTGCTACATGCGCTATATAAACCGATTCCCGGCAAGTTTAAAGATTACATTGCTATCCCTAAGGCGAACGCTTATCAGTCGTTGCATACCACACTGTTTGGGCCATATGGAACTCCTATCGAAGTGCAGATTCGTACTCAGGAAATGCACAAAATCGCTGAGGCTGGTGTCGCCTCGCACTGGCTATACAAGACCGCGCAGACATCATTCAATGATTTGCATAAAAAGACTCACCAGTGGTTGCAAAGTTTATTGGAAAGCTTAAGCCAGAGTGGCGATTCGATGGAGTTTCTTGAACACCTGAAGGTTGATCTATTCCCGGATGAAGTTTACGTGTTTACTCCTAAAGGAAAAATTCTTGCGCTGCCACGTGGCGCAACGGCTGTGGACTTTGCTTATAGTGTGCATACCGACATCGGCAATCGCTGTGTGGCTGTCAAAGTAAATTTTGAGCTAGCACCATTACGTGTCGAGATGAAAAATGGTGATCGTGTGGAGATCATCACCGCGACGCATGCTCACCCTAATCCTGCATGGCTCGGCTATGTAGTCACCAGCAAGGCACGCAGTCAGATTCGACATGCTCTTAAAACGATGCACTTTGACGAATCCTCTGCACTGGGAGAGCGTCTTCTGAACCAAGCTCTATCTTCACTGGGTCTTAAGAAACAGGATATTGAAAACAGCCATTGGGAAAAGTTGCTTAAGGATACCGGGGTAAAATCGCGCGAAGAAATTTTCGCTGATATTGCTTTGGGGCGTCGTCTCAACATGGTTATTGCGCGCCAACTTGCGCGTATCGGAGAGGAGGCCGGTACACAAGAACATCCCGCACTCAGCGGCGTAATCACTATCCTTGGCACGGAAGGTATGGCAGTACAGTTTGCTAAATGCTGTCGCCCCATTCCAGGGGATCCTATCATCGGCATTATCAAAAAAGGCCAAGGATTGGTCGTTCATACACATGACTGCCCAGTGTTATGCAAGGGGCGCGGCGGCATGGACAAATGGCTGGATGTGGTGTGGGACAAACACATCAACAGACCCTTTGAGGTGAGCATTAAGTTAATCGTAGCCAATCAGCGTGGGGTTCTGGCAAAGGTAGCAGCAGCGATTGCCGAAGCCGAATCCAACATTGAAAACGTTCACTTCACCAACGAAGGTAATTACACTACGTTATATTTTACCTTGCAGGTGGGCAACCGCATACACTTGGCCAACGTGATGCGTGGTCTGCGCGGGATATCCGAGGTAATACGCATTACCAGGATCAAGAGCATACCTGTCTAAGGGTACTTTCACTTCAATCAATCTTGTTGTGAGTATATTTCTTGCGAGATTTATCCCATACATGTTCGACCGAGTTGAGGTAAGGTGCATAAGGTGGCCAGGGCAGTAATTTCATGTTTCGTGGCGGCTTGAGAGATTGCTTGTGCTGAGCATCATGACGATCTTTTATTTTAGTGGCGTGCATCTATCTCTTGCAGAAATAGTTGCTCTCAAGTTTCAAAGTTAAATTTTGAGGCGTAAAACAGGCTGGCATAAGGGGCTACGAACCCGGATATGACCATACGGGACGGGGCAACTCAGCACATGTATAATCTGGCCTATGCAGTGATCGAATATCAGGTACGCGACTGATTCTCCATCATATATTTTATGATTTCGCAACTGGAAGGTAGGTATCCGACGTCAAAACAATCTGGCTATTCCGGGATTAATTTAAAGAGCAATTGTATGAATTCCAATTAGTGAGTAACACTACCTTAGCAGGGTATTGGGCTTAGGATTTTGTTGCAATTGTCCGAAAATTTCCCACTGACCTTCGACGACGTTTTTAAATCCATGCCAAATGAAAAAATCTGAAATTAAATTTATCATTACTCTCGATGACAAAAAAATACCCGAAAAAATAGAGTGGGACGCATCTGTTATTCAGGAACAAACTACGGCTGCCAATGCAGTAATGATTGCTCTATGGGATGCCAAGGAGAAAAATACGCTGCGTATTGATTTATGGACCAAAAGCATGATGAAAGAGGATATGAAAAAATTTTATCATCAAAGTTTCTTATGCATGGCAGATAATTTTGAACGTGCTACCGGAGATGTGGAAACCTCGCGAGCGATGCAAAATTTTGCCCAGACGCTGGGAGAAAAAATGAATCTGGTAATGGAAAATAAATTTGTTGCTTTAAAAAATAATTAAACCAATCAAAGTTAGCATTGCACTTTAAACACATCAATAACCCCGCACTATTACTTCAGGGACTGTTACATATTGCGCCTGAATTCCTGCATGCATAATATTTTTTATATTTCATTTTTTAAGTTAAGCTTATGAGCTTTTTCTTGTACACCTATGTTCTCAATTTCACCAGTTTTGTGCTCTATGCATAATGGCCTGATGCATACTTCGAGAGGACAGGAAATGCCGTACAAGATTGCCTGACGCGATATATGTTACCGGGTAGTTAAATAGCTCAAAACCTTTCAATCAAAATCTTTAAGGGATTAATTAAAAATGACGAAATCTGAAATTAAATTTACAGTCACTCTCGACGACAATATGGTGGCAGAAAAAATAGACTGGACTGCTTCTGGTGCAGAGGAGCACAACACAAGCAAAGGCGTAATGATTTCAGTTTGGGATACTAAGGAAAGCAATACAATGCGGATTGATTTTTGGACCAAAGATATGATGGTTGATGAAATGTGTCAGTTTTATCATCAGACTTTTTTATCAATGGCTGATACTTTCGAACGTGCTACCGGAGAAGCGGAAGTAGCAAAGTCAATGCGTAATTTTGCCCAGCAGTTTGGCGAAAAAGTGAATCTGTTTACGAGCAAAAAATTTGATGCATAACATCAATATAAGTAAAGGTGTGTAGCGGGGAGTTCTTTCATCGTTAAATTGGATTATTACAATAAAGAGGAGAATTATGAAAACTATCGGTGAATTAAGGCAGGCTCTTGAAGGTATACCAGATGAACGTCTACTGAAGGCGCAGGTAATAGCTAAAGATGGGGGTTCGTGGACACTGAATGTTGAATTTTGTGCTTTGGTACCGGTTGGCTCAAGTATGCCAGGAGGTTCTATGGCGGTGTTAAAACTAACTCATCCCGAATTGGAAACCATGCCAGAGTGGCCCGCACCTACGTGATACGCATCTAAATAATTATGGATATCACCCCGCTTATTCCAGCCTTTATTCTCGGCATTATTGAAGGTCTGACCGAATTCTTGCCCATTTCCAGTACTGGTCACCTGATCATTGCGGGTGACTTGCTCAACTTTAATGATGAGAGGGGCAAAGTATTCATGATCGTAATTCAGCTGGGTGCGATTTTGGCAGTGGTATGGGAATTCCGAGCCAAGCTATTGGCAGTAACGCGTGGTTTAGTGGTGCGCGAGTCGATTGCCTGGCGCTTTGCCAGTAACTTGTTGGTGGCATTTCTGCCGGCAGTCGTGCTTGGGCTAATATTCCACCACTGGATCAAGACCTATCTGTTTAATCCTTACACGGTGGCGATAGCGTTAATTGGGGGAGGGTTGGTGATTCTGTGGGTGGAGAAACGAGCGTTTCACCCGCGCATCAAAAGTATTGAAGAGATGCGCTGGCAGGATGCAATCAAGGTGGGATTTGCTCAGTCGGTGGCCATGTTTCCTGGCGTTTCCCGATCCGGCGCAACTATCATGGGCGGGATGATTTTCGGACTGGATCGTCGAGTTGCAACCGAGTTTTCATTTTTTCTTGCTATTCCTACCATGTTCGGGGCAACCGTCCTCGACCTTTACAAGAACTGGCATTTGTTATCAACCACAGATCTACCGGTATTCGTAGTAGGTTTTATTGCCGCGTTCGTTAGCGCCTATCTGGCAGTAGCGGCCTTACTTAAATTTATTTCCAATCATACTTTTGTGGGGTTTGCCTGGTATCGTATTGCATTCGGCCTGCTAGTTTTGGTTACCGCCTATAGTGGTGTTATAGAATGGTAGATTCTCAAAGTCATGAGCTACCGAGAGTCCTATGTTAGCTCTGTTCCCACGGTAATTCACGTGCGCGCCAGCCGCCCAGCATATTACGGTGCTTGTTGGCGTCTCTATCGCCCTCAAAGCCTTCCAGCACGTTGTAGGATTCGACATAACCGGCTTCGGTCGCAGCTATAGCGGCATTATGAGATCGGCCACCACTGCGGCATATGAATAATACCAATGCCTCTTTGTCCACCTGCTGCTCAAGCTGAGCGATAAAATACGGATTGGGTTTCATGCCGGGATAGGTAGCCCATTCAATTTCCACTGCATCGGGGATATGTCCCACCCAGTCTAACTCAGCCCGTGTGCGTACGTCGACCAGCTTGGTGCCGGGCGCAGCTTGTTGTATTTCGTAAGCCTCATTCGGCAGCAGGGCGCCCTCGTAGGGTAAATTCATTTCTTTGGCGCGTTGTTGCGCGGCGTTCAAAATTTCTGTAATTTTCCCCACGGCATTTCTCCGCTATTGTTCAATATATAACCCGCACGCATTGCTCGCAGAGCAGGGACTAAAAATAGGTGTGATGAACTAGACAGTAACCGGTGGTGCGACATTGTGGATGAATTTATCGGTACGCGACAAATATCATCTAAAGTAAATACTTTCTCCATTTGAAGATAATGGCTTCCATACAGAATTTGAATACCGTCATTCAACAGTAGCGAAATTTTTTTGTTTAGCTTAAGAGGTTATACATTATTCACTATTTGTTGATCGGCTATCCTCAGTCCATTCAACTTAATTATTGCCTGGACTGAGGTAAAGAGCACTTTATACTTTCATATTCCATTTATAGCCGAATTCGTCATTGCCCGTTTCAACCGGCACTATTTTGTGAGGTGTGTGCGGTGAAGCAGGTGCCGGCTCATCGAGAGAAGGCCCTTCCTTGGTCAAAGTGAATACTACTGGCTCAGGTTTGTCATCCTGTAGTGGTGAGTAAAGCAAAGGGGCATTTGCGCGAGTATCAGGGTTCAAAAACCGAGTTCCATCCACATCTTTCAATATTCCAAGATATTTTTGTTTGGCTTTCCAACTAGGCAACAAGTCATCATTGTGCTTGACTTCTTTGCTGCTTGATACAACGAAACCATCACCTTCCACTTGGCTCAGCGCGTTAAGTGCATTCTCAGAATACTCATATTTGCCCTCTTGATTTTTTCGTGCCATAACATCAATAGAACAGTGATGTGGTGCAAGCAAGATATGCCAATTCAGCTTATCGGCATTATTTTGGTAATTCTGCCAAATACGATCCCAAACCTCGACTGTCGCATCTCCTCCTAACATAATACGATTCGTTCCACCGAAAACTTTAACTGTCCAGCGTATGACCACGCTACTGTCGTTTAGGTTAGGTTGATCGTCACTCGATATAGCTTTGGATATTTCACCTTCTTTTTGGATAGGAGAAATAATATGCGCTTCAATATTTCGCGAAAAAGTTTTAACTAATCCAGATGATGACGTTGCTTCCAATTTGCTAATTCTATTGCCATTCAATTCTGATTCTTTACTACCTTGAAGATTCAACCTACGTTTAATCTCCTGAAATACTGGTTTAGATTCATCAGTTTCATATTGTGAGTCTGCAAAACAAGGGTTGATCCACATTTCCTCGATAAGGATTAATTTATCATCTTCTCTTGGCCGGTCCTCAAATTCAGCAGGGTCACCGCGATAAAAAAGTTTGTCAAAACCGGCCAGATTGTTTTGATTTGGGTGAGTCAAAACCAAGAGCGACAATCGATACTCTCGGTTACTTCGATAACTGGATTGATAACAAGCATATTGAAGATCAAGCGCAAAGTCGTAGTAGAGCCACTGGAATGGCTTTGACGCCTCCTCTAGTCCAAGAGTGGCAGCGTTTCCTATGTTACCGTTAACATCAATGGATGTTCTGAAGCGATCCGTATATCGTTCACAACGATAATTGATATCAGTAAGTATCGTTTTATCATTTGCTTCGATTAAGGTGGTATCGCCATTGCCGACCGGGAAGAAAGTAACACGATTTATAGACATTATTTGCCTTCCTTTTTGTGGATTTCTTACTAAAATAATCTGCCATTATACTTGATTAACTTAAAAAAATGGAAATATAAAGTGAATCAAACAACTTGGCCGTTCAGCTCAATTCATTGTATTTTTGGATATTATTGTGCAGATTTAAACAATGGGGATAAATCTTGTTTGGTGAACTAAGTATTTTGTACTTTACATAACGTTCGGGGCAATGCCGACAATTATCATAACTAGACCAGATTAAAATTCCGCCTTGTCTGCGCTTGAATAAGCGAAATGGATGATGACATTAAATTGCTGTTTTATTGCCTGCCTGATAGCGGTCAACCCATTGTGACTGTGACTATATCCCGTCCAAAAGGAATTTATGGGAATGATTCTGCCTTGACAAAAAACGAACCCTCTTGATCTTTTTTGGACAAAATAGGTGTGTTCTGGTCAAGATGCCAATCAATAGCCAAGTCGGGATCGTTCCATAAGATAGAGCGCTCATATTCAGGCGCCCAATAATCTGTTGTTTTATAGAGGAACTCCGCATGCTCGCTAAGCACGACGAAGCCATGGGCAAACCCTTCCGGCACCCAAAACATCCGTTTGTTTTCGGCAGAAAGCATAACGCCCGCCCATAAACCAAAGGTGGGTGATGATTTGCGAATATCCACTGCCACATCGAATACTTCTCCTGCCACTACACGAACTAATTTACCCTGTGGTTGTTTGATTTGATAATGCAATCCACGTAGTACATGCTGGGCCGATCGGGAGTGGTTATCCTGGACGAAGTTGACGGATCGCCCTGTGATATTCTCGAAAACTTTTTGATTGAAGCTCTCGAAAAAAACCCCGCGGGCATCACCGAACACTTTGGGTTCTATAATTAAAAGGTCGGCTATTGCTGTTTGGATAACGTGCATTTTTAATAAACTTTCTCTTTTAGAATATCAAGCAGATATCGACCATAACCATTCTTTGCCAGCGGCTCGGCCAACCGTTCCATTTGCTCCATCGTGATGTAACCTCGGCGATAAGCAACTTCTTCCGGGCAGGCAATCTTCAACCCTTGACGTTTCTCTAGTGTCTGAATAAACATTGAAGCTTCCAGCAATGAATCATGCGTGCCCGTATCCAACCATGCATAGCCACGCCCCATAACCTGCACATCCAGTCTTCCGCTATCGAGGTAAATCTGATTGACGGTAGTAATTTCCAATTCCCCACGTGCGGAAGGTTTAACAGATTTGGCAATTTCAACAACGTTTGCATCGTAAAAATAAAGGCCCGTCACGGCATAATTGGACTTGGGTTTTTTGGGCTTTTCTTCCAGACTGATTGCACGCCCTGTAGCATCGAATTCTACTACTCCGTACCGTTCTGGGTCATTGACGTGGTAGGCAAATACAGTGCCGCCCTCTAATTTTGTTCTGGCGGCTGAAAGATTTTTTTCAAAGTCGTGGCCGTAAAAAATGTTATCCCCCAGTACCAACGAACAGGAGTTATGACCGATAAAAGACTCGCCAATAATAAATGCTTGCGCGAGCCCATCCGGTGAAGGTTGTATGGCAAAGGAAAAATTCATTCCCCACTGTGAGCCATCGCCTAGCAACTGTTCGAAACGCGGTATGTCCTGCGGAGTGGAGATGATCAGAATATCCTGAATGCCGGCCAGCATAAGCGTGGTCAGCGGATAGTAAATCATTGGTTTATCATAAACAGGCAATAATTGCTTGGAGATGGATCGGGTAGCCGGGTAAAGTCGAGTGCCGGAGCCACCTGCGAGTATGATGCCTTTCATGATGTTTCCCTATCACCGTAATTTTGTTGGATCCAATTCTGGTATTCCCCACTAATGACAGCATCAACCCAATCCGGGTTTGTCAGATACCATTGCACTGTCTTGCGCAATCCGGTTTCAAAAGTTTCCAGCGGTTTCCAGCCCAGTTCATGGGCGATTTTACCGGCATCGATCGCGTAGCGATGGTCATGCCCGGGCCTGTCCTGTACGTAGGTGATAAGGGATGCATGTGGCGCACCTTGAGGGCGGAGCTCATCAAGAATCGCGCAAATTTCATACACTACTTCCAGATTGGTTTTTTCATTCCAGCCACCAATATTGTAAGTTTCCCCCACCCGGCCCCGCTCAAGTACCACGCGCAACGCACGCGCATGGTCGTCCACATACAACCAGTCGCGGATATTGTCACCCTTGCCATAAATGGGTAGCGGTTTTCCATTGCATGCATTCAGGATGATCAATGGAATGAGCTTCTCCGGGAAATGATAAGGGCCGTAGTTATTGGAACAGTTGGTAGTGACCACGGGCAAGCCGTAAGTGTGATACCAAGCACGCACCAGGTGGTCTGAAGACGCTTTGCTTGCCGAGTAAGGTGAGTTTGGTTGGTAAGCGGTGTTTTCGGTAAAAAAACCGGTTTCACCTAGGCTGCCATATACCTCATCTGTGGATATATGGTGGAAGCGAAAAGTGTTTTTGCGTTCTGCAGAAAGCTCGCTCCAGTATTCCCGTGCTGCGTTTAGGAGTGTGTATGTGCCAAAAATATTGGTTTCAATAAAGGCTGCCGGGCCAGTGATGGATCGATCGACATGGGATTCCGCAGCTAAATGCATCACCGCATCCGGTTGATGTTCATGAAATAGTCTTGCGACTGTAGCCGCATCACAAATATCCACATGTTCGAAGTGGTAGCGGGGATCGTCTGCTACCGATATTAAGGACTGTAAATTGCCGGCATAGGTCAGCTTATCGACGTTGATGACTGTCGCGTCGGTTTCTGTGATTAGTTGGCGAATAACTGCGGAGCCAATAAATCCGGCACCGCCGGTAATAAGGATTTTATTCATGGTTTGGAGGGTCGATATATTATTTTATGTTGCAGTTTTTTACTGCAAGCGGTTATCCAGAAAATAGGTTATATGACGCAGTGCTTGTTCTGTTGCGCCACGATGGGTACGGACAAAATGCAGTCCGGCTTGACCAATTTTTGTCAGCTGCTCGGGATGGGCAAGCAAGTTTTGTAAACTTTGCGCTAGATCAGATGCATTCTGTATCCGCACGGCTGCTCCGCATTCGACAGCAAGCTGGCTGGCTTGTGCGAAATTGTATGTGTGGGGGCCTATAAAAACAGGCTTGCCTACGGCGCAAGCCTCAATGAGGTTTTGTCCGCCAAATGGCAATAAACTGCCGCCAATGAAGGTAAGGTCGCAGGCGGCATAATAGGCAAACATCTCTCCCATGCTATCACCCAATACTACTTGGGTATCTGGTGCGATCGGAACGTTCTCACTCCTACGCTGAAAGCGAATGTTTTGTTGGGTGAGTATGTCAGCTATGTCGTCGAAGCGTTGCGGATGGCGTGGCACAATGACGGTTAGCAGATGGGGAATGTCTACTTGCTTAAGCATAGATAGCAGTAAGATCTCTTCCCCGGTGCGGGTGCTGGCTAGCAAAAAAATCTTCCTGTCTTTACCAAACTGAGTGCGTAATTGTGTACCCAGTTCTAGCATCGTCGATGGTGGTTGGATGTCAAATTTCAGATTGCCCATGACAGATACATTGTTTGAACCTAATCCAGTCATACGTGTAGCATCGACTTCGCTTTGCGCAGAAATAGCGCTCAGTTCGTTTAAACCCAGTCGCGTCAAATTCGGGTAACGTGCATAACGCGCAGCAGATTTCTCAGATAATCGTGCATTAAGCAGTAGTAAGGGAATTTGCATCGTATGGCAGCTATGAATCAGATTAAACCAGATTTCAGTTTCCATCAAGACACCGATGCGTGGGCGAAAGTGTTGCAAGAAACGCTTGACAGCAAATGGGTAGTCGTAAGGCAAATACACCCGCAGGACATCGCCGCCGTAAAGCTGTTCACTAGCTGCGCGGCCGGTTGGAGTGGTGTGTGTAAGCAGCAGTTGATGATGCGGGTAATTTTCCCGCAAACGTTCTACCAAGCTGACCGCTGCGCGTGTTTCTCCAACTGATACGGTATGCAGCCAGATTATTGGTTTATCACTGTGAGCAGAGTAGCGTCCGAAACGTTCGTCAATATGTTGCAGGTACTCACGTTGTTTGCGCGCGCGCCAGAGCAGATGGAAAAATACATATGGCAACAAAAGCCACAGCAGGAGAGTATAAATCTGACGAGGGTTAAACATAGATAAGCGAATGTCTACCACCAGAGTTGATTTGGCAGGCCGGCAAGAAGTGCGGGTGAATCATCCAGATAAGGAGTCAGTGTAAACGGCATTCATTTTCACATGCCGAATTTTTCATTATGTTGCGTGATAATCACGCGCAAATTTTTTTGTTATGCAATATATAACGAGCACGTATATCAAAAATGAAATAATCTGGTTAACAATTTCATTGGTTACGTTGAATTAGCGAATAAAACCGGAAAAAGATTAGTTACGTTTATAATCATCGTCGTACCGTACAATATCATCTTCGCCGAGATACGAGCCAGACTGGACTTCAATCAGATAAAGCGATCCTGTGCCTATATTTTCCAGGCGGTGTTTCATGCCAATAGGGATATAAGTTGATTGGTCCTCTTGTAGCAGTAGAATATCCTCGCCACGAGTTACTTTGGCATAACCGGAAACTACAATCCAATGTTCGGCGCGATGATGGTGCTTTTGCAAAGACAATTTTGCACCGGGTTTCACCATAATGCGCTTGGCCTGGAATCGTTCGCCGATATCGATGCCTTCATAATAGCCCCACGGGCGATAGACACGACGGTGAATCAGATGTTCGGTGCGTTCGGCCTGCTTAAGATATTCCACGGTATGTTTTACATTCTGGGCAAAGTCCTTATGCATCACCAACACTGCATCAGCAGTTTCCACAATGACCAAGTCTTGCACTCCGATAGTTGCCACCATACGACTTTCGGCACGAACATAAGTATGTGTGGTTTCTGCGGTATAAACATCGCCACGCAAAGCATTGCCTTGCTCATCTTGTGGGCTGACGTCATAGAGTGATGACCATGAACCGATGTCACTCCAGCCAATATCCACTGTCACCATAGCCGCCGCCTGAGTGTGTTCCATCACTGCATAATCGATAGAATCCGATGGGCAAGTGGCAAAAGCCTTTTCATCCAGACGACAAAAATCCAGATCATGCGTGCTATTTTGCCATGCTTCTAGTGCAGCTTGATGAATGTCCGGGCGGTAGCGTTGCAGCTCATTCAGGTAGACAGATGCTTTGAATACGAACATGCCACTGTTCCAAAAAAATCTTCCTGAAGCCACGAACTGTTTAGCCGTATCTAAATCTGGTTTTTCCACAAAACGCGCCACCTCAAAGCTATGCTCACCGGATCCTAATATTGCACCGCGTTCAATGTAGCCGAATCCTGTGGCAGGTTCATGGGGTGTAATACCGAATGTCACCAATTTATCTTGTTGCGCCAACGCGAATGCTGCTTGAATCGCCTTATGAAAGCCTGAAATATCCTGAATTAGATGATCTGCAGGTAATACCAACAAGATTGCTTGAGCATCTCTAGCTTGTGCAGCGAGTGCGGCAATAGCCACTGCAGGTGCAGTATTGCGACCTGATGGCTCGAGTACCTGCAATAGAGGATCAATGTTAACGGCACGCAACTGTTCGGCGACGAGGAAGCGATGTTCGTTGTTACAGATCACTAATGGGGCGGCTACGCTGGGATAGCCTTTAAGGCGCAGCAATGTTTCTTGAAATAATGTGTTTTCGGAAATCAGCGGCAAAAACTGTTTGGGTAATGCTACGCGAGATAAGGGCCATAAACGGGTGCCAGAACCTCCAGACAAAATAACAGGATAGAGCATAGCCACTTTCAAAAGGTTGATGATAAACATTTCTTGAGATGCATGGCTTGAATTATAATCCGCAATCCAATAGTTAGGAGCGGAAGTCTTGCGCACTGCAATCTTTATGGAAGTTGCTTAATGAACGAAGCAACTCTGATTGCTGGCATCACTGGGCAAATGTGCCTGTTTGTCTGCTGAACAAAGGACGTTTCTTGTATGACATCAAGTGCAGCGTCTTCTTAATCTTCGAAGAAATGAACATTGTGTGCACTGATAAGTACGGGGATTAAAGCACAGGTTATATAACCGCATTGCCAGTGAAACCATTTGTTCCAGATGGGCCAATTTTATTGGAGAAAACGTTTGAAAGTCACAATTGTAGGGACCGGTTATGTAGGTCTAGTGAGTGGCGCATGCCTTGCAGAGGTTGGTAATCATGTTCTCTGTCTCGATCTCGACCCAGCAAAAATACGTATTTTGGAAAACGGGCATATTCCTATTCACGAGTCTGGTTTGATCGACATCGTGCGCCACAATGTCGCTGCTGGCCGTCTCGGCTTTACCACAGACATAGACCGTGCCGTAGCACACGCTCGTATTCAGTTCGTCGCCGTCGGTACCCCCCCTGATGAAGATGGCTCCGCCGACCTGCAATATGTTCTGGCAGCAGCCAGAAACATCGGCAGCCGTATGACTGAAGATAAAATTATCGTTAATAAAAGTACCGTTCCTGTGGGTACTGCCCACAAGGTCAGCGCAGTTATCGCAGAAGAGTTGCAAAAACGCGACATTAAGCTCAAGCATAGTGTCGTCTCCAACCCAGAATTCCTTAAAGAAGGCGGGGCAGTTGAAGATTTCATGCGCCCGGATCGCATCATTATCGGTGGAGATGATGCACATGCTATCCAACAAATGCGTGAGTTATATGCCCCATTCAATCGCAACCACGACCGTATTATTGTCATGGATGTCAAAAGTGCCGAACTCACTAAGTACGCCGCCAATGCCATGCTCGCCACACGTATCAGCTTCATGAACGAACTGGCCAATGTTGCAGAAAAACTTGGTGCCGACATTGAAATGGTAAGACTAGGTATTGGTTCCGACACCCGTATCGGCTACCATTTTCTCTATTCAGGCTGTGGCTACGGTGGATCCTGTTTCCCTAAAGATGTAAAAGCGCTCATCAAAACTGCCAATGACGACGCCGGCATCACCCTCAAAGTACTCAATGCCGTGGAAGCAGCCAACGATGCACAAAAAGAAGTCCTCACGAACAAAATAAAAGCTAGATTCGGTACCAATCTTATTGGAAAAAACTTTGCCATTTGGGGACTTGCTTTCAAGCCCAACACGGATGATATGCGCGATGCGCCGAGCCGCAAGCTGATTTCAGATTTATTAGAGGCAGGTGCTACCGTCACTGCGTATGACCCGGTAGCCATGTCAGAAGCACAACGAATCTTTGGCAATGACTCCAGAATTTCTTATGCAGACAATCCGCTCACAGCCTGTAAAGATGCAGATGCATTGGTTATCGTCACTGAGTGGAAAGAATTCCGCAATCCGGACTTTGCAATAATTAAAACCAAGCTCAAAACTCCATTAATCTTCGATGGCCGTAGCTTGTATGAGTTGGCTACGGTAAGAGCACACGGACTGGAATATTTTCCCATTGGTCGTTAATGGGGGAGATGATTTTAAATATGAAATTCATAAATAAAAACTAAATATAAAAAACTGCGCTCGTAAATCTCGACACGTGCCTATAGCCTTGAACCCTGAATTTTTTGTCCCTTGCCTCTTGAATCCAAGACTTGCATTGTGGGCCGTCGCGGCTGGGTCGACAGCACGATTCAATGGGTATTCCAACGACACGACTCTCGTGAGTTTCCCAGCATGAGGCTGAGTGGAAACCTACTTGCAGGATTAACAAACTCGATCTGGTCGGCACTGATCGGCTTGGCAGTTGTTCCCTTTTATCTTAAATACCTCGGAATAGAAGCCTATGGTTTGATCGGTTTCTTTGTGACGACACAGGCATTGCTTTCCCTTCTTGATATGGGATTAGCTCCAACGATTAACCGTGAGGTCGCACGATATTCGGCATCGGGAAATTTAAAGGAAGTTGGAAAGTTACTACATACTCTCGCCATCGTTTATTGGGGAATGGCTGGAGTAATTTCCTTGTTAATTGTGTCATTGGCACCATTGATTACGGAACACTGGCTACAATCCAAATATCTTTCACAGCAAACCATTGAGCATGCCGTAATATTGATGGGGCTGGTGGTTGCTTGCCGCTGGCCAATTGGATTATATCAAAGTGCCTTGATAGGGGCACAACGCTTGACAATATCGAGTGGCATTAATATTGCGATGGTGACGCTGGGAAGTTTGGGCGGTGTGATGGTGCTTGCCTTTGTAGCGCCGACAATTGAGGCTTTCTTTATTTGGCAAGCTGGGGTCGGGCTCGTGTATGCGGCAACCATGCGATGGGCAGCGTGGCGGGTAATAGGGCGATTCAAGGATAGACGGTTCGATATTGATAAGCTGAGACAGATATGGCGTTTTTCTGCGGGTATGAGCGGGGTTGCAGTTTCGGGAGTTATCCTGATGCAATTGGACAAGGTGCTGTTAAGTAGAATACTTAGTTTGGAAGATTTTGGGCGTTATGCGCTAGCAGGGGTAGTTGCAAATGGTTTGTATGTGTTACTTACGCCTACTTTTAATGTGATTTACCCGCGCCTGTCCGCGCTTGTCGTTACTGGAGATGCCGACAAGTTGATTGAACTGTATCGGTCAGGAACTCGTTTGCTTTCAGCAGTCCTTTTTCCAATAGCAACGGCTATTGCTGTTTTTGCTGAAGAAATACTTTCTTTGTGGACGGGAAACTTGTCATTTGCGTCGAGCATGGCTCCAATAGTCGCGTTACTCTTGATCGGTACCGCGTTAAATGGGGTTATGCATTTTCCTTATGCTTTGCAATTAGCTTTTGGCATGACGCGCTTGCCACTAATGATTAATGTCATATTGGTAATCATGATGATACCGATGACCATTTTGCTAGCTATGCAATTCGGGGTTATTGGTGGAGCTACAGCGTGGGCATTATCGAGTGGTATATACCTATTAATGGGTACATGGCTCACGCACAAGACACTATTAAAAGGGCTTGGGTTAAAGTGGTTATTATGGGATGTTGGAATGCCACTTTGTTTGTCACTATTGGTGGTAGGAATTGTGGGAGACGAAGTTCGTGAGTGGGGATATTCTAATTACGTGGAATTATTTATCGGGAGTGGATTGGTATTTTTTGCTTTTTTGTTAGTTATTTTATTTTCACCGCGTTTAAGGTTTGCTGTGCAAAACAACTTTTTTTCTGATGAGCCCCATGATTGAGACAAAAGTTAATAAAGCACTTAGAAGGAGATTGTGATGATTATGGAAGTTTTGCAAAATAAATTGCAAATAAGCAAAGCGCGTCAAGTATTGGTAAACAAAGGGGTATCTTTTGTTGAGTCACCCTTGCGATCTTTAATGAGAAAGCTTGGGCTGGTGCGCGGGGTGGCGATGGGAGATATGGTGAAGAGTTGGGATGTACTCGCCACTCTAAATTTTCTTGAGAGTAATGTAAAAAAAAATGAGCCGATACTTGATATTGGGTGCTATGCATCAGAAGTTATCGTTGCACTACACAAATTAGGTTATTCAAATTTAACAGGCGCCGATCTAAATCCCAATTTGCAGAAAATGCCGTATCAAAATGATATCCATTATGAAATTACCGATTTTATGCACACAAAATTTGAAGATGCCTCATTCCGGGCGATTACATCGATTTCGGTAATTGAGCATGGTTTTGATGGGCAATCGTTGTTGAAAGAGATGTCGCGTCTTTTGAGGCCCGGCGGCTACTTCATAGCATCGTTCGATTACTGGCCAGAAAAAATTGATACAACAGGAATCAAATTTTTTGGAATGGATTGGAAGATTTTTTCAAGGAATGAAGTTATTGATTTTGTAAAAAAGGCTGCAAGTTATGGTTTGTTTCCAAACGGCGAGATGAATTATGTCGGTAAAGACAAACCAATCGATTGCGCGGACAAGCAATATACCTTTGGCTGGATAGTACTTAAAAAGCTTGTTTGAATATGCGGATATTAATAATAACGGGATCATATCCGCCAATGAAATGCGGAGTTGGGACATATACGCAAAAATTGGCAATGGCTTTAGCGGAATCTAAGAATGTTAAAGTAACTGTGCTAACAGATGAACGTGCTAGCGAAGTCATAGAACAAAATGGAGTTGAAGTTTTATCTGTGATACGGAGTTGGCGAGTTACTGAATTAATTCATATTGCAAAGTATATTTTGCAATTTAATCCAGACATTATCCACATTCAATATCCAACTCAAGGGTACTCAGGCAGCATGCCAATGCTCATGCCGTTGTTAATGCATCTTCTACGTAAACACTGTGTGCAAACGTGGCATGAACCGGTTTTCAGTGGGAAGTCAAGTTGGTTATTAACAATTGGATTAGAAGTGCTGATTACAGTAAGAGAAGAGATAATAACGAGCACACCTAAATTTATTCAAAGAGCACTCAGAGGTACAAGGTTAGCATGGATCCCTGCTGCGTCTTTGTTGCCAACAGTTATGTTATCCGATGAGGAACGATCAAAAATCCGGCACCACTATATTTCTAATAACAAGGTATTGCTGTCTTACTACGGATTTGTGGCACCTCTCAAAGGAATTGAAATGCTATTTGAAATTGTTGCGAAAACAAAAGCGCATCTATTAATGGCATGCGATTTTCAGCCAAACGATGATTATCACAAATCGTTACTGGATAAAATTAAAACAATGGGTATTGAGTCATATATAACCATAATGGGTTTTTTGCCAGAGTTTCAGTTGGCCTCTATATTAGCTGCCTCTGATGCGGTTGTACTTCCGTTCAGAGATGGAGGCGGGCCATGGAATACAACTATTGATGGAGCGATTGCACAAGGAACTTTTGTTTTGACCACGTCCTTAATTGCTAGTGGATATAACAAAGAAAAAAATGTCTATTGTGCAAAACCCGGCAATGTGGAAGAGATGATTCTTTCAATTCAAACATATGCTGGATGCCGTATTTCATCCAAGCCACCAATATCGGCATGGCGGAATATTGCAGAACAACATTTAAGCATCTATAAACAGCTAATTACGGCATGATACAACTGTCAATTTGTATTCCAACTTACAATTTTGGAAAATTTATTGGACAAACATTGGATAGCCTCTTGCCGCAAGTTTCCGCAAATGTTGAAGTGATCGTTCTGGATGGCGGCTCAATAGATAATACTGCCGATATAGTATCAATCAGGCAGCGTGAATATCCAATGTTGATCTATCATCACCAGAATTTTCGTGGTGGAATTGATAGAGATATTGAGAAAGTAGTTAGCTTGGCACAAGGGCAATATTGCTGGTTGTTTTCAGCAGATGACATCATGTTACCGGGCGCGGTAAATAAGATACTTGAAGCTATTAAATCAAATTATGATGTTTACATCTGTGAGCATGTCTTGTGCAATTTAAAGATGGATCCTATTAGAAAACATCCACCTTTTAACAAAATGTCGGGTTCCAGGTTATTCAATCTTGGAGATGCTTCACAGAGAAAAGAATATTTCCGTTCGGCCAGAACCAGTGAGGCATTTTTTAGCTTTTTGTCTGGTCCGATTTTTAAGAAAACAATTTGGGATAGTGCAAACATACCGGAATCATTTCGAGACACATGCTGGATAGTTGCCGGGCATCTGTTGAGCATGGTTTCCAAAGGGCTTACCGTAAATTATTTGGGTGAGACACTACTTCATAAACGAGGTGGAAACGATTCATTTTCTGACCGTGGCATAGTTAATCGCTATAGGATAGCTATCGAGGCATTCCACCATGTAGGTAATAGTCTGTTTGGAAAGTTTTCCGAAGAAGCGTTTCACATTAGGCGAGTACTACAACTAGACATCCCTGTTCGGTACCTAATATTGGCAAAGTTGAGGGCTGCCGAAAATCAGGATAAAGAAGACATCAAGGTACTAAATCGTCTCGTGATAATGCATTATGCCGATCCAAACTTAAGTAATTGGATGAAGTATGCACTATACAAAACTGTCCCCCCTTTTACCATCAAGATGTATCTTGACTTTAAAACGTTGTGGCGGAAAACGAAGGAATGAAATTAACGTTAGAGCTGCTTACCGTAAAGTTTCTGAATTCTAACCTTTGTTATGTGAGACTGAGTATTGCGAAAAATATCGCAAAAAAATAGGTTGTTAGTTGTAATGACTCGCAGTCCTTTCTTTCTGGGGGCAGTACTATTGACGCTTACAACAGTATGAAGCATCTGTCTACCCATTACGCAATTGGTTTGGTATGCATCCAATCAATGAGAGATCTAGCCGATTCTATCAAGCTTGTTGAGTGATTGGCATTAAAAACTCACCATAAATATGGAAATCGAGAAAAGACCATAGTTCTCTCGATATGTATGAGTAATCTCTTGAATGTCGGAGATGACGTATTGCTTTTGAGAGATATTTTTCCACTAAATTTTGCAGCAATATCCATTCGCTCTATTGTAGATTACTGGAGTGACTATATCGTGGAGAATTCCTGTAGTAACTACTAGTGCGGGAATGCGGCGGGAATATCATGCTGATATTGACAGATAAATAACGGCACATTGCGGACAAACACCGTGTGTTACATGAGAGTCTGTTGTCTGAATAACTTAAAGAACAAATGAACAGTAACTTTAAACATTTTAATGACAACATGGAACTCCCGAAATTATCCATCTGTATTGCAACCTACAACAGAGGGCAATTTATTGGTGAGACTCTGGATTCCATCCTTGGTCAGATAGTGTCTGATGTTGAGCTTGTCATTGTGGATGGTGCATCACCGGATAACACGCCTGAAGTGATGGCACAGTATTTGTTGCGCTATCCTGAAATTCGTTATTTCCGTGAGCAAGAAAATTCGGGTGTAGACGGTGACTATGATAAGGCTGTTGGCTATGCAAGAGGAGAATATTGTTGGCTGATGACCGATGATGATCTATTGTGTCCCAAGGCTATTTCTCGTGTTCTTGAGTCTATCAATGGAGCATTTGACCTCGTTGTTGTAAATTCGGAAATAAGAAATATCGATTTTTCAATGGTGCTTAAAACTCGTTTTCTTCAGTTTACTAGTGACCGAGAATATGCAACAAAAGATGGAGAAAAGTTTTTTTCCGACGTGGCGAATTATCTTTCGTTTATTGGTGGCGTGGTCATTAAACGTAATTTATGGATGGAGAGAGACCGTTCGTCTTATTACGGAACATTGTTCATTCATGTCGGCGTTATCTTTCAGCATCCGCCGATAAACAAAGTCAAGGTTATTGCTGATCCATTAATAATCATACGTTATGGCAATGCCATGTGGACATCCCGTCGTTTTGAAATTTGGATGTTCAAATGGCCGCAGCTGATTTGGTCGTTTCCTGATTTCTCGGATCAATCGAAGTCTGTTGCATGCTGTAAAGAGCCGTGGAGGCAAATTAAAAAACTTATTTTATATAGAGCTATTGGGGGATATTCCCTATCCGAGTACAGCCATTTTATGGCAGGTAGGACACAAGGCTTGTCTCGTGGGGTGTATATGGCAATTGCAATGTTCCCAGCCACCATTGCAAATTTCTTTGCCAGTCTTTATTGTGTTTGCATGAATAGAAATGCTCGTTCAGGATTTTATGATCTTTCACGTAGTCGGCATGCTACATGGGCCAGTCGCTTCTTGGCTAGATTTCTCTGACATATACTATGAAAATAGCCTTAATAATCGGTATAACAGGCCAAGACGGCTCATATTTGGCGGAGTTGTTACTTACCAAAGGCTATTGTGTCGTTGGTGCAGTTAGAAATATACAAAATGCTAAAGAGTCGCTTCCGACAGTACTGATGCAGCGTATTGAGTTGGTCGTGTGGGATATGTTGGATCAATGTCGAATGACAGAAATATTGACTGAATATCGCCCAGCGGAGATTTATAACCTGGCCGCCTACTCATCGGGGGCAGGAATGTTCAATGATGCTGTTGATATTGGAGAGGTGAATGGACTTGCGGTTGCTCGTATTCTGGATGCCATTCGTGCAGTGGATACCAATATCCGTTTCTGCCAGGCATCGAGCAGTGAAATGTTTGGCAATGCACTTGAAAGCCCTCAATCAGAAACAACACCGTTTCGACCTCGTACCCCATATGGTGCCGCAAAACTTTATGCACATTCGATGACCCAGATTTACCGCCAGCACTATGGATTATATGGATGCTCGGCAATCCTGTTCAATCACGAGAGTCCCCGTCGAGGATTAGGTTTTGTAACAAGAAAAATAACACATGCAGTGGCGAAGATTAAATTGGGATTGGTGAATGAGCTTTACTTGGGAAATCTTGATGCACGCCGTGATTGGGGCTTTGCGGGAGACTATGTGCGCGCAATGTGGCTGATGTTACAACACCCGCACGCAGATGATTATGTGGTTGCTACCGGTGAAACGCACTCGGTACGAGAGCTGTGTGAAATTGCCTTTGGACATTTCAATTTGGATTATTGCGACTATGTCCGTGAGGATTCTGCTTCATATCGTCCCATTGAATCAGTGCAGTTAGTGGGAAACTCCAAGAAGGTGAGAAACCAACTTGGCTGGATACCTGAGGTAGGGTTTCACGAGATGGTGAGTTTGATGGTAGATGCCGATTTGCGTAAGCTCATTGAATAGAATAGCGCAAAGGGATAGGGATTAAATTAATGTTCAAAAAAATTGAAAAGTGCAGAATTTGTGGTAATAAACATCTGGAATGTGTGCTCGATTTGGGAGTGCAGATGCTGACCGGGATATTCCCGCGCGAGCAGAACTCAAAAATCACGACAGGTCCCCTGCGTCTGGTGAAATGCATGGGGGGAAATGATATCTGCGGACTATTGCAGCTTGAACATTCCTACAGTTCTGATGAGATGTATGGCGAGAACTATGGGTATCGTTCCGGCCTAAATGCCAGCATGGTGGCTCATCTCAACAACAAGGTGAAAAAAATTCTTGAGCAGGTTGAGTTGCAGAAAGGCGACCTTGTTATTGATATTGGTAGTAACGACAGCACTACGTTGCAGGCATATCCATCTTCCGGACCGGATCTGGTAGGCATTGACCCGACCGGTATTAAATTCCATAGCTATTATCCACCGCACATTCAACTAATCCCAAATTTCTTTTCCTCAGCTTTAGTTAAAGAACATTTTCCAAAGCGAAAAGCCAAAGTAGTCACTTCGTTCTCAATGTTCTACGATCTAGAAGACCCCACGGATTTTATGCAACAGGTGTACGACATACTTGCAGATGACGGAGTTTGGGTATTTGAACAAAGCTATATGCCGACTATGCTTGAGATGAATTCATATGACACAGTTTGTCATGAACATGTTGAGTTTTATGCTCTGCGCCAGATCAAATGGATGGCTGACAGAGTGGGTTTCAATATTGTTGATGTGGAGTTTAATGAAGTGAATGGGGGCAGCTTCTCAATCACGGTATCAAAATCGCGTGGTGATTTAACACCAGTTCCTTTGGTACAGAAGATTCTCGATCACGAACAGGCAAATGGGCTAGATACGCTTGTGCCTTATCAAAAATTTGCGGAACGTGTAGCTAAAACGAAATATGATTTATTGGCTTTTATCAAAACAGTTCATACAGAAAATAAAACTATCGCTGCACTTGGCGCATCTACGAAGGGAAACGTACTGTTGCAATATTGCGGAGTGACAGAAAAAGATATTTCGTTTGTTGGCGAGGTTAACCCAGAAAAATATGGATGTTACACCCCAGGCACATGGATCCCCATCATTCCTGAGGCAGAGTTACTGTCACAAAAATTGGATTATTTGATTGTATTGCCATGGCATTTTAGAAAATTCTTCGAAGAAAATGATAAATATAGAGGAGTAAGCTTGGTGTTTCCGCTACCAAACATTGAGGTTGTTAAACGGTAAGTATACCTGTGACATTTTTAGGTCGAATTTGATAATGTAATAATTCAATTGGACTCAAATAATCTTTAATTTCGTAATTCATACCGCAGGTAAAATAAATAATTGGATGCCGACTTAAGCTAAATATGATGGATTTCAGAGATTCCATACAGAAAACAAAAGATGTAGCGGATATCGTTGCACATCTAGATGGAAGAGTCCATGAATGAAGCAGATAGACTTGTCAAGGGTGGAGCTAAACGATGACGCTAGTGGTATCCAAGCCAAATAAGGTCACAGTACTACTGTCCACATACAATGGAAGCAAGTTTCTTCAGCAACAGCTAAACTCGTTGTATGAGCAAACCTATCCAAATATTAGGATTTTGGTAAGAGACGATGGATCATCAGACTCAACAAGAAGCATTTTAGAAAATGAGCAATTAAGTGGGCGTATAGATATATTAAGAGGGTATGAAAACCTAGGCCCGGCCCTGAGTTTCTTTAAGTTACTGCATAATGCTGCGTTAACTGAAACAGAATATATTGCTTTTTGTGATCAAGATGATGTCTGGCATCCGCATAAAATTGAGCATGCAGTTTCAGCCTTGTTGGTAGTCGCTGATAACCGTCCAGCATTATTTTGCTCCAGGTTAGAAATTGTTGATGAACAGTTAAACCATATTGGATTTACCAATACACCAAGAAAAGTTGGCTTTGGTAATGCTCTCGTTGAAAATATTGCTACCGGCTGTACGATGGTACTTAATCGAAAAGCAGTGGAACTTATTTGTAAACACCTTCCAAGTAAAGTGCTGATGCATGATTGGTGGTGTTATTTAGTTCTATCTTGTTTTGGCGAAATTGTTTTTGATAGTAATGCCAATATTAAATATCGGCAGCACGGAAATAACACCATTGGTGCAACCGTGAATATGTTTGATGAATTCAAAAGAAAAATGCATCGGTTTATTTACAGCGGAAGAGGATTGCTTTGGTTGCAAGCCTGGTTGCAAGCTTCCATTTTTTTAAATATGTTTGAAAATGGCATTCCGTTATCTCAAAGACTCGTTCTCAATAAATTCATCGCAGCAAAATCATCATTGTGGTGTCGCGTTCAGTTAGTGCTATCCAAAGAAATATGGCGGCAAAAATGGTTTGATAATTTGGTCTTGCGCTTGATTATATTTATTAATCGAATCTGAACTGGGCGAGAACTGGTATTTTAATTCGCCAAGAGTTGATGATCTTGATTTTTTATTTTTTACCAAAAGGTAATTGTGATTATCGCTACCAACCAGCGGAATAGAATTTATGGATAAAAGTCTGATAGCGGGGCAAGTTACTCAAGTACCCCAGGTTTATTATTTTTGATGGGCACAATAGCCGTAGAACAATCGCCTGAAATTTCCATTTCTGTTGTCAGCCATGCACAAATTCATTTGATTGAATATTTACTGCATGATATCAACCAGCACTGTCGGGCTTTATTGATCGAATTGATTCTCACACTTAACCTGGATGAGGTGCTACCGTTCACAGTAGATAGTTTTTTATTTCCAATAAAGGTTATTCGCAATCCCATTCCTAGGGGATTCGCTGCCAATCACAATCAAGCATTTACATATGCAGTGGGGCAATTTTTTTGTGTAATGAATCCAGATGTCCGGCTGAACGATAATCCATTTCGGGCTTTGCTTGCGTGCCTGCAGGATTCTGTAGTTGGCGTGGCTGCGCCGCTTGTATTGAGTACGAGTGGCGAGATAGAAGACAGTGCTCGTCGTTTCCCAACGCCGCTTAAGATATTTTGCAAAGCGTTCGGCAGATGTAAAGGCAGCGACTATCTTGTAAAAAGTAATCCCATATTTCCTGATTGGGTAGGCGGGATGTTCATGTTATTCCCGCGCGAGGTATTCAAAAAACTAGGTGGGTTTGATCAGCGATATTTTCTTTATTATGAAGATGTAGATTTATGCGCCAGGCTGAGATTAAAGGGTTATGAAGTGGTCGTATGTCCTGATGCCAAGGTGATTCATCTTGCACGTAGGAGTAGTCATCACAGTTTCAAGTATTTGAAGTGGCATCTTATGAGTATGATGCGTTTTTTTTGTTCCGCCTTATTTTTAAAAATATTCTGGTTGCGTTTGGCGAAAAAAAACATGGACAAAGGCACGATAGAGCGATGAAAGCTAACCCAACTTAATATGCTTAATCGTCGTTGGTTATCATTATGAAATTTATGATTTCAGGGGCTGGTGGCTTTGTTGGTAAAGCACTCTGTGCTGAATTGATTCGGCGAGGACAGTCTGTAAGCGCGGCGGTGCGTTCAGAGAATTCATTGATTGAAAATGCTGAAGCCATAGTCGTCGGCGCAATTGATAGTGAGACGAATTGGGCTGATGCATTACGCGATGTGGATGTGGTAATTCATCTCGCCGCACGAGTGCATGTAATGCGAGAAAATGCTTCAGATCCATTAGTGGAGTTTCTCAAGGTCAACCTGCACGGCACTTCAAATCTCGCTCGGCAGGCTGCTTGTCTTGGGGTGAAGCGGCTCGTCTTCGTTAGTTCGATCAAGGTGAATGGCGAGCAGACCAGCGCAACTCAGTTATTTACAGAGCTGGATGAACCCAATCCACAGGATTTTTACAGCATCTCTAAATGGCAAGCCGAACAAGCGTTGTGGTGCATTGCCCGAGAAACCGGCTTGGAAATTGTGGTTGTGCGTCCCCCATTGGTTTATGGTGCGGGAGTAAAAGGCAACTTTGCACAAATGCTAACAGTGGCCGCCAAACACATTCCTTTGCCATTTGCTTCTGTGCATAACAGCCGCAGTCTGATTTACGTGGAAAATCTGGTAGATGCCTTGATAGTCTGCGCGACCCACCCTGTCGCCGCAGGCCAGACTTATTTAGTAAGTGATGGCGAGGATGTTTCCACCCCGGATTTGTTGCGCCAATTAAGCGATGCGGCAGGATGTCCCGCACGCTTATTGCCATTTCCGCCAAGCTGGTTACATATATTGGGAAAATTATTCGGCAAATCTGATCAAGTCGAACGGTTACTCGGTTCGCTGCAGGTCGATAGTGGTAAAATCCGCCGTGATTTAAATTGGGTTCCTCCTTATACTTTGCAACAGGGGCTGCAAGCGACCGCAGAGTCGTACCGACGCTTAGGTAAGAAGAGTTAATAAATATGCTATTTTTTCTGCAATCCATTGCTTTTCATAAAGTATGCAAACTTAGCCGAGGATTTGTTAAGCAATTTTCCATACAGTAACGACCTCGCATGAAAATTGCGCGGAAATTATCAATGTTGTTATAGAGTAAAAATCCCCATGTCGCATTACGCCCCCCTGATTGCCGCTCTAATCACCATGTTGGTGATTACTATTATCGTATTCAGTAAAGCTGGTAAAAAAATTCAAGATATCCCCAATGAACGTTCATTGCATGAGGAACCGATTCCGCGTATTGGCGGGGTGGGGTTGATGGCGGGTCTCCTGTCTGCCTGGGCATTGATGGTGATGTCATTAGCTTGGTGGGTGGTATTACCCATGATTTTACTGTTCGGTGTTTCTTTGTTAGATGACGTGCGCGGCCTGCCAGTACGACAACGTTTGTTGGCGCATGTCGCGGCTGCTGCAATTCTGGTGTTTGGCTCCGGCTTACTGGCTCAGGGTATAGCGCAGGCTTTACTCGTGTTGTTGTGCGTAGTTTGGATGACCAATCTATTTAATTTTATGGATGGATCGGATGGTCTGGCTGGCGGTATGACATTTTTCGGCTTCACCATGTATGGCGTAGCAGCACTGATGCATGGCGCTGATACTCAGGCTATGCTGAATTTTTCAATCGGTGCCGCGGGATTGGGTCTGCTTTATTACAATTTTTATCCGGCTCAAGTATTCATGGGTGATGCAGGATCTATTCCGCTTGGTTTTTTATCTGCCGCGATGGGGTTGTGGGGCTGGCAACAGGAACTATGGCCCGGATGGTTTCCGTTGCTGGTGTTCTCTCCTTTCATCGTAGATGCTAGTGTCACTTTGCTGAAGCGTATGTTTCGTCGTGAAAAAATCTCTCAAGCACATCGCGAACATTATTACCAACGCTTAGTGCAGATTGGTTGGGGACATCGTAATGTCGCATTATTTGAATATATTTTGATGTTTGCGGTCGGTGCATCTGCCATTTGGTATTTGCGTCAGTCTAACGAATGGCCATGGCTTCTGTTCCTGATATGGGGGGGGGTGTATGCTGGGCTGATGTTAATTTTGGATAATCGCTGGAAAGAATTTCAGCGAAGCCAGCGTGGCTAAATTAGATCTGCGTACCCTGTTGGCTATGCTGCATGACTTTGCGGCGGCCGCATTTGCTTGGAGCCTGGCTTATCTGTTGCGCTTCAATTTCGAACCACCACCGCATTTCATTGATGAGATGCTGCATACCCTGATCTGGGTAGTACCATTGCAAAGTATTATTTTCTGGCGCTTTGGTTTATATCGCGGCTTATGGCGCTATGCCAGTGTAACTGACTTGCGCCGAATTTTTTTGGCAGTGCTGACGGCGGCCGCGTTCATTCCTTTGGTGTTGTGGATGTTTCGTATCAGTGCCGTAATACCGCGCTCGGTACTGGTGATTAACCCTGCGCTATTGCTACTATTAATGGGCGGGAGCCGTTTCATTTATCGGCTCTGGAAAGAGCATGGTTTTTATCACAATCTAAAATTAAATGTAGAGCCAGTGCTGGTGTTAGGAGCGGGCGATGCAGCCGTAGGTTTGTCCAAGGAACTGGCACGCAGCCGCGATTGGCGGCTGGTGGGTTTTCTGGACGACAATGTGGATAATCATGGGCGTATCCTCAATGGGATCAAGGTGCTGGGCGCGCTGGGTAGCCTGCCGCAATGGACAGAACGCATGGGTGTAAAACAAGCCATTATTGCCATGCCATCAGCTCCGCACCAAGTGCGCAAGCGTGCGCTTGAGATTTGTAATCAAGCCAGAGTCAAAGTGCTGACGGTACCGTCCTTCGATGACCTGTTAAGTGGACGTGTTGCCATTTCGCAATTGCGTGCCGTGGAGCTGGATGATTTGCTGGGACGTGATCCGGTGCAATTGGATGCGGCCGGGCTGCATGAATTATTCACTGACAAAACCGTGCTGGTAACCGGTGCTGGTGGATCCATCGGCTCTGAGTTATGCCGCCAGATCATACACTTCAAGCCGCGTACTTTAGTGATGTTCGAGTTGAGTGAATTTGCACTGTATAACATGGAACAGGAGCTGGCCGCGAAATTCGATGGCCTCGACGTAGTTTGCCTGATTGGCGATGTACGCGATGCTGCCCGTCTTGATCAAGTTTTTTCTGAGTATAAGCCTGCGGTGGTTTTTCATACAGCCGCATACAAGCATGTCCCCCTCATGGAGCAACATAACGCTTGGCAGGCGATACGCAATAACGTGTTGGGTACATGGTCGGTGGCCACTACTTCACAGCGCCATGATGTAGCAAAATTTGTATTGATCTCTACCGACAAAGCGGTCAATCCAACCAATGTGATGGGAGCGAGTAAGCGTTTGGCAGAAATGGTATGTCAGGGATTGCAGCAGCCTGGTGGAACGCGCTTCATTATGGTGCGTTTCGGTAACGTCTTGGGCAGCACCGGTAGTGTCATTCCAAAATTCCGCGAACAGATTGCGAAGGGGGGGCCACTTACCGTCACACATCCAGATATCACACGCTATTTCATGTCGATTCCCGAGGCCGCACAACTAGTATTGCAGGCCAGTTTAATGGGCAAAGGCGGAGAAATATTTGTATTGGACATGGGTGATCCAGTAAAAATTGTTGATTTAGCGAATGACCTTATTCGTCTTTCCGGTCTAAGCAAGGATGATATTCGGATTGAATTCACTGGTCTGCGCTTAGGTGAAAAACTGTACGAAGAACTGCTGGCTGACAACGAGCACACTTTGCCCACTCCTCATGTAAAACTGCGCATCGCACAAGCGCGTGAAGTGGATGCCACATGGCTGAGAAATTTATTAATTTGGTTTAGTACGCATACTACGCAGGACGATGCAGAAGTTAAACGTGCCTTGACACAATGGATACCGGAATACTGTCCAGATTCTAATGGCGTTGCAAAGTTAAAATAACACTAAATGCATCTCACTGTGAATTTACTGAATATAATTCTCTGGGCTAATATTCTTAATGTGCAGGGAATTAAACTGACTGATTGCGCATAATGGCAACCTATGCGATAGGCGACATACAGGGATGTTACACCGAGCTTTTGCGGTTGCTGGAGCAAATATGTTTCGACCCCGTAATCGATAGGCTATGGCTGGTGGGTGACTTGGTTAATCGTGGGCCGGATTCGGTGCACGTGCTGCGTTTGATAAAATCATTAGGAGATGCCGCCATCACCGTGCTGGGTAACCATGATTTACACTTGCTTGCGGTGGCTGAGGGTGTTGCTAAATTACATCGCTGTGACACGCTGCATGACATTCTTGACGCGCCCGATCGAAATGAACTGCTGACCTGGCTACGTGCGCAGCGTCTGCTATATGTGGAGGGTGATTTCGTGCTGGTACATGCCGGGTTGCTGCCGAGCTGGACGGTGGCCCAGGCACAGCAGCTGGCGCATGAAGTAGAAGCTGTATTAGCGGGTAAACACTACCACGATTTTCTCATACAGATGTATGGCAACCATCCTGACCATTGGGAAGATGACTTTAGTGGTTACAAGCGCCTCCGCGTTATCACTAATGCCTGCACGCGTATACGTGTTTGCACTCTAAGAGGTGAAATGGAATTTAAATTTAAGGATAAGGTGCACAATATGCCTGAGGGATACATGCCGTGGTTTGATGTACCAGGGCGTGCCAGCGTCAATGCCACAGTCGTTTTTGGACATTGGTCGGCATTGGGGTTGAAAGTTACTCCTCAAATTATTGCGCTCGACACCGGTTGTTTGTGGGGTGGTGCACTTTCTGCCATTCGTCTCGAAGATCGCAAACTGTTTCAAGTACCATGTGTATCCATACCGATAGCAAAGCCGTATCAGTAATGTTAATTATTATTGCTTAAAATTGCGGCCTTGGTAGAGCTTAAGTGAGAGTTTTAAAGTTGCGAATTATCTACAGCGGCTTAATTTGTAGTGGTTGATTGTTACTATGGTTCGCCGATTATTTAAAGAGTCGAGAGTAATATTACAGATGTCTTTTTTTGAAATAAAAAGAGCCATTAATGCAATTAATTAATATAGAAATCAAATTGATAACAAATTTTTATGGTGTCTGTTATGATGGCTACCATTAAAATAACAGACAGGGGGAGCGGGGTTTCACTCCGTCCTATGAATAGTAGTAGTGATTGTTCACTTGCATATATATATTCCACTGAAATCAGTAAACGAATAATAAATGGGGAGAAGTCCTTATCAGAGAACTTATTTTGTTATCTGCTCGTCTGTCTTTTCTTCGTACGAATCACCATGGCTCTTTGGCTGTGCGGAAAAAAACGTAACGGGGATTTTTTTTTACTATCCTTGATTATTCCCAA
Organism: Candidatus Nitrotoga sp. AM1P; assembly: GCF_013168275.1. GTDB lineage: Bacteria > Pseudomonadota > Gammaproteobacteria > Burkholderiales > Gallionellaceae > Nitrotoga. The sequence continues at coordinate 2,494,036 of NZ_AP019547.1, forward strand.
GGCGATGGCAAGCTCAATAATCTGGGCATTGTTTTTCCGTCTATCTCACATTTGGCAAGGCCCCAGCGAAGGCAACTGCCCCGTTATTTGTACTTCATTTCCTTACTACCATGCTGTCGAATAATCTCATGGATATACTGTTCCTGATAACGCTGATTTTGCTGAATGGCATCTTCGCCATGTCGGAGATAGCCCTCGTGACTGCTCGACATGTCCGTCTAGCGCGTCTAGCGGCAGACGGCGATATCTCGGCAGAAGTGGCGATGAGTTTGGGCGAGGATCCAACACGTTTCCTGTCTACCATCCAGATCGGAATCACTTCAATCGGTATCCTGAACGGTATCGTCGGCGAGGCGGTATTTGCCGCCCCCTTCGCAGCATGGCTGCAAACGCTGGGCGTTGATCAGCGCCCAAGCGAGCTAGGCGCAACCGCTTTGGTAGTCGTGGTGATTACCTATCTATCCATTGTTATCGGTGAACTTGTACCCAAACGCATCGCTCAATTTAACCCGGAAGGAATTGCGCGCCTGGTGGCAAGACCTATACATATCTTGGCATTAATTACGCATCCGTTCGTGCGATTGCTGTCGATATCTACTGATGCTCTTCTGAGAATGATGGGGAAGAGCCAGCAAGCGGAGCCTAGCGTAACGGAAGAGGAAATTCATGCAATGCTGGAAGAAGGTTCCGAAGCCGGGATTATTGAGCAGCATGAACATGATATGGTTCGCAACGTCTTCCGCTTGGATGAACGACAAGTTGGATCACTAATGATCCCCCGAGCGGATATCGTATATTTGGATATCAGCCAGCCACTTGAAGCCAACCTCTTACGCATGGCAGAATCAGATCATTCGCGCTTTCCGGTTTGCCGGGGTGGTTTGGGTGACTTGCTTGGAGTGGCTACTATCAAGCAACTGTTCAATCAGACCTTTAATGGCGGACGCCCTGACCTGACCGCACAATTGCATCAATGCGTTTTTGTGACCGAATCGCTGACTGGATTGGAACTCTTGGCACAATTCCAAGGATCAGACACGCATATGGTTTTTGTCATAGATGAGTATGGTGAAGTTCAGGGCTTGGTCACCCTTCAAGATGTATTGGAGGCAGTTACTGGCGAATTCAGACCGCCTGATATTGAGGATCGCTGGGCGGTACAGCGCGAAGACGGTTCGTGGTTACTGGATGGCATGATCCCAGTGCCCGAGTTGAAAGATCAATTAGAGTTGAAGTCTGTTCCTGAAGAAGACAAGGGTCGATACCATACACTTAGCGGAATGGTGATGTGGTTGCTTGGACGGCTACCTAAGGTCGCTGACGTCGTGATGTGGGAGCAATGGCGGCTGGAGGTTGTTGATCTGGACGGTAAACGGATTGACAAGGTACTCGCAAGTCGTTTGTCAGAACCCATCCAAGTTGCAGGTGTTAGCGAAGCGCCCTCTCAGGCAGAACGATTAGATTAAAGGGCTGATTTTAATGATTAGGCTCTATAGTCTTGATGCTTGTTAACATTAACAAATTATTAACTTAATAATTAAAGAAAAGTCATATAGTTAGGTATATTTATGTTGCTAATGATAGACAACTACGATTCTTTCACCTATAACTTGGTGCAATATTTCGCCGAGCTAGGTGCAGATGTGGTTGTGCATCGCAATGATGAAATTACACTGGATCAGATTGAGGCATCGCAACCGCAATGTATCGTAATTTCACCGGGACCGTGCACGCCCAACGAAGCTGGAATTTCGGTCGCAACCATTCAGCGCTTTGCCGGACGCATCCCCCTGCTGGGTGTATGTTTAGGCCATCAGAGCATTGGCCAATCATTCGGTGGAAAGATTATTCACGCCAAGCAGCTCATGCACGGTAAAACCTCGGCCATTTTTCACAACAATAGTAGCGTTTTCCACGGCTTGCCCAACCCATTCACCGCTACACGCTACCATTCTCTGGTGATCGAGCGTGCCACGCTGCCCGACTGTCTGGAAATTACCGCATGGACTGAAGACGGGGAAATCATGGGAGTACGTCACAAAACGATGGCGGTGGAAGGGGTGCAATTTCATCCGGAATCCATTCTTACTGAACATGGTCACGAACTGCTTGCTAATTTTTTGCGCGGTGAACGCTAATGAACTATGCCAGTCTGCTTAATCGCCTGCTTAATCGTGAAGACCTGCCGCATGACGACATGTATGAGTTGATGCGGAACATTATGGGCGGGCAGCTTGCTCCTGTTCAAATTGCAGCGGTTTTGGTTGCGTTACATATGAAGGGAGAGACTGTCACTGAAATTGCGGCGGCAGCGCAGGTAATGCGCAATCTGTCGAGTAAAGTGACGGTGCAGGATGATAGACATTTGGTTGATACCTGCGGTACTGGCGGTGATGGTGCGCAGACCTTTAACATTTCCACTGCCAGTGCGCTAGTCGCGGCGGCAGCGGGAGCACGCGTAGCCAAACATGGTGGACGTTCAGTTTCCAGTACCTGTGGCAGCGCCGATATCCTGGAAAAATTTGGCGTCAATGTTAACCTTACGTCGCAGCAAATTGCGCACTGTGTGCAGGAACTTGGTGTGGGCTTTATGTTTGCGCCTAATCATCACAGCGCGATGAAATACGCCGCACCAGTGCGGCGAGAACTCGGCGTGCGCACGTTGTTCAATTTGCTGGGTCCGCTTACTAACCCGGCGGGCGCTCAGAACCAGGTAATGGGCGTATTCCAGCGGGATCTGACGGTGAAATTGGCGCGCGTATTGCAGCAGCTCGGTAGTCGCCACGTGTTGGTGGTGCATGGCGCAGATGGTATGGATGAAATTTCTATCAGCGGACCAACTTACATTGCGGAACTGAAGGACGATAAGGTACTCGAATACGTGGTGCAACCGCAAGATTTCGATTTACACGCCGCGCCGCTGGATAGCATACGCGTTGCCAATGCTGAGGAGGCGCGCACGATGTTGTTGTCGGTGCTGGACAATCAGCCCGGTGCCGCACGTGACATCGTGCAGCTTAACGCTGGTGCGGCCATTTATGTGGCGGGGCTGACTTCAACGCTACAAGAGGGTATAAAAAAGGCCAAGGAAGTTATCGCCAGCGGCGCGGCGAAAAATAAGCTGGAAGCGCTTGTCCATATGCATATTTGAGGCTGTGGAAAACCGATTTTTCAGGTGGGTGTAAATAGTTTTCGCCGAACGTGCCTGTTCCCATTCCGATTTATTCAAAGTTTCCACGTTAATAAACGCAAATTGGCTTTGCGTTGCCTGTAGTAAATCTGTTGTAGTTGAAAGTTATGCTTTTACAGCATTGATCAACGTACTGTTTTCGAGATACTTGTTAATATGAATACCCAATAGTTTTTTACAAATATTTGCGTATGATGCAGGAGGCTGCCTATTATTACCAAGCTGATATAGCGTCTTTAATTGAAGGATGGCAATGAAGTGTGTTAATGATTTTCGTTTGAAATTTGGCAAGCAAGAGCTAGTGCCTATCATGATTGGCGGGATGGGAGTTGATATTTCCACGGCCGAACTGGCGCTGGAAGCTGCGCGTCTTGGCGGCATCGGGCATCTTTCTGATGCTATGCTGCCGACTGTAACAGACCGGCTTTTAAATACGAATTTCGTTAAATCAAAGCTCCGGCAGTATAAATATAATGTTGCTAATACTGATAAGTCCACGGTGCAATTTGATCTTGGACAGATTGCAGAATCGACGCGCTTACACCTGAGCAGAGCCATGGAAGCCAAGCGCGGTTCTGGTATGATTTTCGTTAATTGCATGGAAAAGCTTACTATGAACGCCCCGCGCGAAACGTTGCGGGTACGATTGCATGGGGCACTCTCTGCCGGTATAGATGGAATTACCTTGAGTGCCGGATTGCATCTGGGTTCATTCGCGTTGATGGAAGATCATCCACGTTTCCGCGATGCCAAGCTCGGTATTATTGTCTCCTCGCTACGTGCGCTGCAAATTTTCTTGCGTAAAAACGCCAAACTGAACCGCCTGCCGGATTATATCGTGATAGAAGGGCCGCTGGCCGGTGGCCATTTGGGCTTTGGCTTGGACTGGATGAAATACGATCTGCGAGAAATCTTCAGAGAAATTTATCAGTACTTGCAGGCCGAAAAGTTGAACATCCCTATCATACCGGCCGGCGGTATTTTTACCGGCAGCGATGCAGTATCGTATCTTGAAATGGGTGCTGCGGCGGTGCAAGTGGCAACACGCTTTACGGCAACGCGTGAGTGTGGTTTGCCGGAAAAGATTGTGCAAGAGTACTTTAAGGCCAACGAGGAAGATATTGAGGTCAACATGATTTCGCCTACCGGCTATCCCATGCGCATGTTGAAGAAGAGTCCGGCCATCGGCGCGGGCATCCGCCCCAACTGCGAAGCCTACGGCTATCTGCTGGACGGCAATGGTAATTGTGCTTACATCACGGCTTACAATGCCGAGGTAGCGGCTCATCCAAATGCTAAGAAAATCTCCGTTATGGACAAAACCTGTTTGTGCACCGCTATGCGCAACTTTGATTGCTGGACTTGCGGACATAACACCTACCGCCTCAAGGACACCACGCGCCGTTTACCGGATGGGACTTATCAGATACTAACGGCCGAGCATGTGTTCAACGATTATCTGTTCAGCACTGACAATAAAATTGCGTTGCCGAATTTGCCTACTATCTAACTGCATGAGTTGAAGTTGTGTAAAGCGACAGCCTACCTTTGAACATAGAGTGATTAAGGCGCCAACAAAAAAAGTTTTGATTTTAATGTGTGCTTTTCAGGAGTTCGGGTTTTTTTCTCAGAAATGATTGATTAGTCAACAAATCTGCCAGAGTGTAGCGATCCAAGGTATCAAAGAAATTTTTACGCGCCTCTAGAAGCACTGACTTGAGAATACATGCGGGCAGCAAGGGACAGCTTTGGTTTTTTGCATTAAAGCACTCAACCAGATTGATATTTTCTTCCATATCGCGTACTACGTCCCCGATGTTGATCAACTGCGGTAAGCGTGCCAAGCGCATGCCGCCACCTTTGCCGCGTATGGTTTGAATATAGCCGCGGTTAGCCAGTTGATGTACGACTTTTGTTAAATGGCTTTGCGAAATACCATATTTCGCAGCAACCTCACTGATCGTAGCCAGCATGTTTTGCTGTGCGCCCAAGTAAATTAAAGTGCGCAATGAATAATCGGTAAAGTGGGTAAATTGCATTTGTGATTATGCTTAAAAAAGTACATTATAATTAATGCAGTGTAACATTTTAATCAGAATTCTGTGCAATGCCTAGTAGTAGCTTTGTCTAATGGAATTTGAGTCTGAACAGAGGTGGCCGTGATCGATTATTATGCAAGAATGGTGATCATATGAACGACGAACAACTGTATATTTTGGCCAACTTGCGGGTCTTTTGAGCTGGTAAATATAACGTATGTGAAGGTGTTTGGCCTCTAAATTTTTGTTGCTCAGGAGGGTATATTAAAAAGCATTCCCCTCCAATTATTGCATCCTTCTTGGAACTCGAACTGACGTTACCTTGACTGGACAATCCTCCTTAGTCTAAAATATTTTTCGTTTTTCCATGAGTCCGGTACGGAAAGCTTGCCGTGAACGGGCGAATGTTAGCGGCTCTTGGGTCAACCAACAGCTCGTATGCATGGCTTCTTGCTGAATAACTACAACATCGTGCAGGCCACAGCCATCGCCACAAGGAGAAGCAATTAATGGATAACTTCCAGATATATGAATTTACGCCGTTGCGACTGACCATAGACCGCATGGGCCCATTCCAAACACAACCGGAAGAAATAAACTTCACCGATAATAATGGCGAGTCTTGCAATTTCTTTATGCTCCATTCCAAAAATGGCCGAGGCAAGACAACGATATTAGAATTGATCTTAGCCTTAGTGGGAATGACAGGCTTTACCAAGCCTCAGGATTTAGCTGCAGCTCATAATCGCCGCTTTGACTCACCTTTTAATCTGGAAAATCTGGATCGTGGCCCGGGGCGGGCGCAATTGGATTTTCGTATTCACTACAGTGAAGATGGCCATGAACGAGTTGCAGTGTTATCTTTGCTTGCTGGTCAGCTGGAGGGGGCAAATAGCTTGTGTCAGTGGGATGAAGAAGCGCTGAGCAAAGTGGGTGCGCAACAGTGGCATCGTTTTGGTTTCTGCCGCGATGAAGCAGAAATCTGGTCGACAATCGGCCTGCATGATAAATGGATTACAAATTTTATTTCAGGTATTGATGCAGCCACGGGTGAAAAAATTGGTGGCTTTGAAGAAAGTATACTGGACTGGCCCACAGTTATTTATTTTTCAGCCTATCGTAATATTGTGCCAGTTAATCCAGATCAACATCGCGCCATTGTTCCCCCTATGAACTGGAATTACGCTCCTTCTCACTTTTTTGGTGCAGAAAGCGGCGATTGGCGTGACTCGCTTGATAACCTGCTGGTTTGGCTGAAGTGGCTTGATGATGGACGGTTTGATCGCGCGGTAAAATTGGTGAATGAGCGAGTTTTTACCGATACCTGTACCGCAATCAAGGATGTTCGCAAAGATCCGCATGAGGTTGAAGTTGTGCGTAATGGGAAGCTGCATCGACTCGACACACTCAGTAACGGGGAAAAAAGTCTGGTGCAATTGTTTGTTCGTCTTGGCGCATATATGACGCGCAACACAATTCTGCTGATTGACGAACCTGAAGCACATTTACACGAAGATTGGCAACAACGACTTCTGTCTCGGCTTAAAAAAATGGCACAGGAACAGTTTCCTGGATTGACGATTATTTTAGCTACTCATTCATCAAAAATGATGGCTACTTTTGCCTTAGAGAAGGAAGAAGATAATCTGCGCAAAGGCTGTAATTTATCCGACACCGTAGAAGTAAAAGAAAATTTCCCCCGACCCAAGGAGAGAGTTTTCAGTAGGCCTGAAGAACGTTAATTGGATTTCAAGCCAGTTTAGTGGTGGTTATGGGGAAGTAGCATTTCTGCAAGATTAGCTAATCGAGGCCCTTGTTTGGGCCTCTCAATTATGCTGGGCCACAAGAGGGCCATATTAATTTCTGGATTAAGTTTTTGAAATTTTAGCGGCGCATTGAATCGAAAAAATCAGCGTTGTTCTTAGTCGCTTTAATTTTATCCAGTAGAAATTCCATTGATTCCAATTCATCCATCGGATAGAGCAGTTTACGCAGTACCCAAATTTTGGGTAAAAGATCCGATTTAATCAGTAATTCTTCCCTGCGTGTACCGGAACGATTGATGTTAATGGCCGGATAGATACGTTTCTCTGCCATACGTCGGTCAAGATGAATTTCCATATTACCGGTGCCCTTGAATTCTTCGTAAATCACATCGTCCATGCGAGAACCGGTATCCACTAGCGCCGTGGCGATAATGGTAAGTGAGCCGCCTTCTTCAATGTTGCGGGCTGCGCCGAAAAAACGTTTGGGACGCTGCAGGGCATTGGCATCAACGCCGCCAGTAAGCACTTTGCCGGAAGACGGCACAACTGTGTTGTAGGCACGCGCCAGCCGAGTGATGGAATCCAGAAGGATGACCACATCTTTTTTATGCTCAACTAGACGCTTGGCTTTTTCCAGCACCATTTCGGCGACTTGGACGTGGCGTGTGGCAGGCTCGTCAAAGGTAGATGCGACCACTTCACCGCGCACGCTACGACTCATTTCGGTGACTTCTTCGGGACGCTCGTCGATCAGCAGAACAATCAGATGTGCATCAGGGTTGTTTGCCGCGATGGAATGGGCGATATGCTGCAACATCACGGTCTTGCCAGATTTTGGCGAGGCTACCAGCAACCCGCGTTGACCTTTACCAATGGGAGCGACGATATCAATGATGCGACCCGTAACGTTTTCTTCGGCGCGGATGTCTCGCTCCAGTGCCATTTGCTTAGTTGGGAATAGTGGTGTCAGGTTTTCAAACAGTATCTTATTCTTCGTATTTTCCGGAGCCTCGGAATTAACCCTGTCCACCTTTACTAAGGCAACATAACGTTCCCCTTCTTTTGGGGTGCGGATCTCGCCCTCGATTGAATCTCCAGTATGCAGATTGAAACGTCGGATTTGGCTTGGACTAACGTAGATGTCATCCGGTCCCGCCAAGTAAGAAATATCCGGCGAGCGCAGAAAGCCAAATCCGTCGGGTAATACTTCCAGCGTACCTTCGCCGAAAATGCTCTCGCCCTTTTTTGCTTGATTTTTAAGCAAAGCGAAAATCAGGTCTTGCTTGCGCATGCGGTTGGCATTGTCAATCTGGTTTGTTGTTGCCATGCCCACCAGTTCGGTGATGTGTTTGGTTTTGAGGTCAGATAAATGCATATAGGGATGGGTGGGTGTATTACGAAGTTTAGGGAGCCTGCTTAGGGAGGTGTTACGGTTTGCGCGGGGATGCCGCGTACATGAACTGTCTTGAGTGTCAGGATTTGTGAGTAGGGTGCAGAAGGATCTAACGAGATTTAAGAAATATTACAAAATAAGTCTAAATGATTTAGATATGGCTGTCAATAAATGCGGTGAGCTGCGATTTAGACAACGCGCCAACTTTAGTTGCTTCAATACTTCCGTTCTTAAACAACATTAGCGTGGGAATGCCACGGACACCGTATTTCTGCGGAGTTTGTTGGTTTTCATCTACATTCATTTTGGCTATGGTGATGCGCCCGGCATATTCCTTGGCAATTTCTTCCAGAATTGGAGCGATACTGCGGCATGGGCCGCACCATTCTGCCCAATAGTCTACCAGTACTGGTAATGGTGCTTGCAGCACATCGGCAGCAAAGGTTGAATCAGTAACATAATGGATGTGCTCACTCATGATCGATATCGCTTTATAATTATTAAGTTAGGGATGAAATTTATTTAATGTGAAGCTGAGTGAAGGTGCGCTACAGGACTTAAGAGTGCATCGTAACTAAAAAAAGACAAGATGTGAAGTGCTTGCGTATTATTTTGTGCGTAATTTTATTACATTCTGTCCATTTTGCACTCCAAGGATACTACTTACAGGATGCCTCATATCATTTGTTCATTGTGGAAGTGCCTGTTGAAGTGAAGAATAAACTCGTTTAAATATGCTTGAAGATATTTTGAAAGACTGCCAGAACCACCTTCAATCAGAGACACTACTCATTCCGCTGAATTTTGCGGTAGTCGTGCTTCTCAGTGATTTACCCCTTCATTTAACCGGACACTATGGATTGAAATTAAATATAATGAAACGCTGTTTTTAGTTTTTTTATAGAGCTAGAGACAGGATACGCGAATTTATTTTAGGAGCATGATCATGGAAACCGTTACCCCCCTGCCGTTAACAGACGTAGTAGCTGAGTTAGGCGATCCAGAGGCGCAAACCCAAGCCCGATATGTAATTTCGACGGATGGTAATGAAGTCACTGACAGCGTTACCGGTCTGATCTGGCGACGTTGTGCAGAAGGTATGAAGATCACAGCCAATGGTTGTAGTGGGAACGCAACCGCTTATAGCTCAGACCAGGCCCAGAGCTGGGCTAAAAACGAAGCCTTAACCAGTGGCAAACCTTGGCGCCTCCCCAGTTTAAAGGAACTGTCGAGCATTGTGGATTCCAGCCGCTGTAACCCGGCGATTGATACGGACGCATTTCCGGGAACGCCAGGATCTCCTTTCTGGTCGGCTCCGCCCGCGGCTGGCGAGCCTTCTTATGCTTGGGGAGTTAATTTCGATTATGGCTACGTGGACTACGGCTCGGAGCATAACAGTGCTGGCTATCGGGTGCGCTTAGTGCGCTCCGGTGAATAATTTAGCACTTGGCGATTTGGGTATTCAAGCTCAGTCAGCACTACCATCGAATACCCATCGTGCCACGCTTTGCGTCCGCAGCTTCATTCACTAATGTTCGTGATCCTGGAATTTGTTTCGTAGAATTCTATTTGATCATGATGCTTAAACCGTAATAATTTTCTCCAATACATGCACCATGTCTTGCTGCCAATCTGGGAGAGTCAGATTAAACGTTTTTCGCAGTTTTCCACTATCAAGCCTGGAATTGGACGGACGTGGTGCAGGTAATGGATAGTTGATGCTCGGAATTGCTTCAATTGCACTCGATTTTAACTGTAATTCGATTCCTGCCTTTTCAGCATAAGCAATGACGTATTTGGCATACTCGTACCAAGTTGTTTCACCGGCAGCAACCAGATGATAGATGCCATAGGGAAAGCTTTCTCGATTTACTTCGTTCCAATACTGAGCAATAACCTGGGCGGTAACATCCGCAATTAAATGCGCTGATGTCGGCGCACCATACTGATCAGCTATTACATTCAGCGATTCACGGTCTTTAGCAAGCCTAAGAATCGTCTTGGCGAAATTGCCACCATGTGCGCCGAATACCCAACTGGTACGAAAGATCAAATTGCGGCAACCCGTCGCGGCAATTCCATTCTCGCCCGCAAGTTTGCTTGTACCATAAACCGATTGCGGGTTCGAGATGTCGTCTTCTACATACCACCCGGGCTGCGTACCATCGAACACATAATCGGTCGAATAATGCACGAGCAATGCGCCTATAGAAGCCGCCTCTTCTGCGAGCGCACTGGGTAGGGTGGCATTAATCAGGTAAGCAATCTGTGGTTCGCTTTCGGCTTTATCTACTGCGGTGTAAGCCGAAGCATTTACAATAATATCGGGCCGTAGTTGACGCATAATTTCTCTTACTTGCGATAACTGGGTCAAATCGCAATCTTGTCGGCCGAAGGCATGCACCAAGCCAAACGGCGACAATGCTCTTTGCAACTCGAAGCCAACTTGCCCATTCTTGCCAAATAGCAAAATAACAGGTTTTTGCAATATCATTATCCGCCCTAGTTATTGAGTGATACGTTAGTAAAACAATCAATTATGAATTTTCTCTAATTCGCGTGTTTCTCGCACAGACATTGATGAAAGATCAGGTTATCGCCGCCAAAAATGCGGCGTAAAAATGATCAGCACGGTAACGATTTCCAAGCGCCCGATCAGCATGGCCAAGGTACATATCCAAGTCTGAAAATCATTTAATATTCCGTAGTTGCTGGCCGGTCCCAAGATCCCCAAACCAGGACCAGCATTGTTGATACAAGCAATTATCCCAGAAAAAGCGGATACGAAATCCAACCCACTGATCACCAGCGTGAAGGTCAATATGACTACGCTCATGAAGTAAAGAAAGATAAAGCTCAACACTGAGAACACGATGTTGTCTGGCACCACGCGGCCGCCAATTTTTAACGGGTTGACCGCGGCCGGATGCAACAGCTTGAGGAATTCCCGCCCTGTCTGCTTAATTAAAATGAGCGTGCGTATCATTTTAATACCACCGCCGGTAGAGCCGGAGCTGGCGGAAATACAGCTTAAGAACAACATCCACAGCGGCGTAAACATGGGCCATTGGTTAAAATCTACACTGGCGAAACCGCAATCGGTCGCAATCGAGATCAGGTTAAAACTAGCGTGCCTTAGTGCGGTCCAGAAACTCGGGTAAGTCCCCTGCCACCATAGAAATGTGCCAATCCCCAGGCAACTTGCCAGTATAAGTATGATGGTGCAGAGGGTCTCGGTGTCACGCAAATAAAGTTTTAAGCTCTTTTCGCGCCATGCCAGAAAGTGTGTTGCGAAATTTATTACGGCCAGCAACATAAATACGATGAGCACAAATTCAATAACAGCAGAGTTGAAGTATCCTATGCTAGCGTCATGCGTGGAAAAACCACCCAACCCCATCGTGGAAAACGCATGGCATATAGCATCTAGCCAGGACATCCCCGCTACGTTTAGCGATAGGATGCAGACCAAGGTAATGCACAGATATACCAGCCACAAATTGCGTGCAGTTTCGGTAATACGCGGGGCGAGGGTGGAATCCTTCATCGGGCCGGGCGTTTCTGCCTTATACAACTGGCGCCCGCCGACGCCCAGCAGGGGCAAAATTGCTACCGCAAGCACGATAATCCCCATGCCGCCCAACCAGATTAATTCGTGCCGCCACAGGTTGATGGCGGGTGGCAAAGCGTCCAGCTGGGTCAACACCGTCGCGCCCGTGGTTGTCATGGCAGACATTGTCTCAAAGTAGGCATCGGTGAACGACAGACCGTTGATCAGCAGCAATAGCGGCAGAGTGGCAAAAGCAGGCATCGCCGTCCACATCAGTACTACCAGTAAATAGCCGTGGCGGATAGACAGCTCACCTTTGTTGTGGCGTGTAAGCATCCACATCAGACAGCCCACCGCAAATGTCATCACCATCGCCAGGGCAAAGTCTATCAATGTACCATCTTGATAAATCAGTGACGTACAAATAGGAAAGAGATACGTTACGCTGAACAGGATTAACATCGTGCCAAGCGCGTGAATAACGGTCAGCGAGTGTTGCATTAAAAAAAACCTATGCTGACCTGAAATAACTTCTCGACCTTGCTAATCATCTTTTTGTTGATTACGAATACGATGACATGGTCGTCCGCCTCAATCACCGTGTCGTGGTGACCCATGATTACTTGATCGCCCCGCACAATTGCGCCGATAGTCGCGCCCTTGGGCAGTTCAATTTCATCAATGCGCCGTCCTACCACTTTAGACGAATGTCGCTCGCCGTGTACCACCATCTCCAGCGCTTCTGCCGCTCCGCGCCTAAGCGCATGCACCACTGCCACGTCGCCCTGACGGACGTATGCGAGCAACGAACCGATCGTAATGTGGGCCGGTGATAGGGCAATATCTATCTTCCCGCCTTGCACCAATTCAACATATGAACTACGGTTGATCAATGAGAGCACTTTACGTGCCTTCCCTTTTTTGGCTAGCAGTGCGGACATAATATTGTTTTCATCATCATTAGTCAGAGAACAGAATACGTCTACATCAGCTACATGTTCGGCGGCCAGCAGGTTTTCATCGGTCCCATCGCCACAGAGTACCAGCGTATGGGCCAACTCGGCTGCCAGGCGCTCACACGCTTTTTTGTTATGCTCGATCAGCTTAACCTGATAATCGCGCTCCAGCGCTCGTGCCAGCCGACGTCCTATATTGCCACCGCCTACAATCATCACACGTTTGGCAGGCTTATCCATATGACGCCACTCTTTCAACACAGTGCGGATATTTTTGGTTGCGGCAATAAAGAAAACCTCGTCGCCGGCTTTGATTACCGTACTACCTTCGGGAATAATTGAGCCGTCCTGGCGGAAAATTGCCGCAACCCGGGTGTCAACATTGGGCATATGTGTGCGCAGATAACGCAATTCCCGTCCGACCAGAGGGCCGTCCTCAAACGCTTTGACCGCCACCATGGAGGCCCGGCCATTAGCGAATTCCAGCACCTGCAGGGCTTCTGGAAACTCAATCAATTTATAGATGTAATCAGTGAGTATCTGTTCCGGGCAAATGGAAAAATCGACACAAAAATTATCAGCACTAAATATTTCGGGATGTTCCAGATAATTTGCGGCGCGAATGCGCGCAATCTTGGTCGGGGTGTTATACAGACTGGCGGCAAGCTTGCAGGCCACCATGTTAACCTCATCGCTTTGCGTAACGGCTAACAACATGTCAGCATCTGCAATGCCAGCTTGTTCCAGTACAGAAGGATGGGATGCATTTCCCACTAGAGTACGTAGATCAAAACGATCTTGTAACAGACGCAATTTTTCCGCGTCAGTATCAACGATGGTGATATCGTTGTCCTCTCCAACCAAACTCTCTGCCACTGTCGAACCGACCTGCCCGGCCCCGAGTATCAAAATCCGCACGTCAATCGCCTTTCATGATGTTCAACTGCTTTGTAACTGCTGACGTGTATTGACCGTGATGCGTTAACCGGCAAGAAATAAATAGGCCGGTGCGGCTCAAGTCGGGTTTGCTACTCAACAACATGGCTTCATCGTCTCTGTACAAATAATTCAGCCGCAAAACTTGGGAAACTGATGAGCGTCAGCTCAAGAAATGAAGCGCAATTCAGTGGAACGGATTCAGGTTTATGCTTCGTTTTTCCATTTAATAGAACAACCCATACTGGCGATCTGCTCTAGTGGCCCCTTGCCCGTTTGCGCTACTTGCACCATGGCATTAAACAAATCACGCGGTACATCCGGCATCGCCTCCTTGCGCGAGGCATCCAGTCGACCACGGTATTGCAATTCCAGTTGAGCATTAAATCCGAAGAAATCTGGCGTGCAAACTGCTCCGTAATCCTTAGCAATTTGCTGTGTTTCGTCCCATACATAAGGGAATGGATAAGCGTATTGTTGAGCCATTTTTTGCATATTCTCAAATGAGTCTTCCTCATATTCTGCAGAGTCATTCGACATGATGGCAATGCTGTTAATGCCATGTTGCAGCAGCTCGCGTGTATCCCGCACAATGCGATCACGGATGGATTTCACATAGGGACAATGGTTGCAAATGAACATCACCAACAGCCCATTCTTGCCACATGTATTTTTCGGGGTGTAGCGTTTTCCATCTACCCCCCGCAAGTTAAATTCATGAGCCTTCCAGCCAAAATCGCAAACTGGCGGTTGTAAACTCACCATTAAATTTCTCCTTAATAATTTTCAGGGACGTTTTCAAATCCCAAGTGATAAACGCAATATGATGTTGCATAAAGTCAAAAGCGACCGGCATCGATAGCTATTTGGATGACTTGAACCCCGTGCAATACTTTTTGAAGAAATTATTGCACTTGGATTTTGAGTGCACCTGATGTTCGATTGCTTACAAAAGCAATAAATTTATTGGGTAGTATTTTAATACAGATTTTTAATAAATGCCGGTGGCACCGAAGGCTAATGAAAGTTGCTTAATATCGAATAGTGGCTATGTTGTGGATGCTACACATTTTACTAGCAAGCGAAAAAGTAGCGGGCGCTTCCGCTAAGAAGCATCCCTTTGAATGAATTGTTAAGTCGCCGGAGCGCGCCCAGCACACGCCCTTGATTACCTTAGATTCAGCATATTTTATCGTGCTATCAGGATGTGAAAACTGCCTCCATTTTTCTCTCAATGCTTAAATGGCAGTTTGTCTATTTCCCGCTCGATCTTGCGTGAGCTCGGTGCGCGCAAGTACCGCAAACTGGTTGTGATCGCCTCGAGTTCGGAGCGTGCACCGCTACGCTGCATCGCCTCGTTGAGCACCGAGCCGAGATTGACCAGGGCGTTGGGCAGGCGCGTGACACGCCAAGTAAAGGTGTAGTCGGCAAAGCCGGCGCAGATCTGGCCGGGGCAGGGATCCAGTGTGATGGATTCAATCAATTCGTCGCCAACCTTAGGTAGCGCGGCCTCAAGTTCCTGCGTCGAATAGTTAATCTGGGCGCGGCCAATGAAGTCGTTAAATCCACTTCCGTTTGGGCAGCTCGCGGAGTACGGGCCGGCATGACGGCCTGGTTCTGGCGTTTCTTCTCCTCCGACGCAAAATCCATTCGGGAATCCGACCGAGTCCTGCTCCCATAATTCGACCTGAAAATTTAGTGGTGCGGGCTCGCCGACCTTTTCGCACACTGAGGACTCGTCGAGCACGACGATACCGGGGCGTACCGCGACGATGCAACTCTTGGCTGGATTAAAGTTGTGGGTGTCGCCCGAATCGATGTTACCGACCTCCCTGGAGACAGTCCAACCTTTGGCATCGGTGGTTTCAACCACCACTTCGTCGCTGCCCAACCAGTCGATGCCGGTTTCGTCTCGCGCCTTGAAGCGCATTGCCTCGATTTTGTAGCGCCGTTCGACCCATCTAATCGTGTCCCAGTTAATGCTGCTCGATGCCTCTGTGACGACGGTTGCGTGATCCGTGTCTCCGAGCTGCGGTGATGTCGGATGTGCCTGTGCGAAAGCATCGGCAGTGCACCAAAGCCCCGCCGCCAAACCGAAGCAAATCGCTATTGAACGCCTGTGTGAAGTTATTGTAGGTGCACTTCTCGGTGAGACAGTTTTCAGTAAGGTCGCAATTAACTGCATAGATACAGGTCTGTGTGCTGCATCTTGGGCAAGAGTAAAGCGTTGAATCTCTTGCTGTAACATGTCATCTCCTTTTGTATTCGAGGCCTTGATGAGCCTAACAATAAATCGCGCGTTCGAAATAGAGGGTTTTTTCAACTTCACTCGAATTCGGCTGTGGGCAAGCCGTCGATGCTGCGAGCGTTCTTCTCGCGCCGATAGGCAGAGAGATTCTCGATGCCTTTTGTTTCGACCCAACGGTCGATGACGTCGCGATCTTCGACAAACGGCATGATCGGCACTCCGTATCCACAAGAATCGCTGATGCGAGTGACGTGGATCAGGATGATTGCCCGAGTACTCGGCTTCAAGTGCATCTTTGGAGCAAGCTCCTTCCACAGCGTCGTACCTGGCAAGACAGTTTCACCCGTGCCGTGGAAGCGGACGATCTTCGGTGGTCCTTCAAACGCACAGAACATTAGAACGATCCGTCCGTTATCCCTGATGTGAGCGATTGTCTCGGCTCCGCTTCCTGTGAGATCGGCATAGGCGACCGTTTGAGGAGTGAGAATTCTGAGAGAGTCCAGGCCTTTAGGGGAACAATTCACGTGGCCTTCAACTGCTGATGGTGCCGTTGCGACGAAGAACACGTGCTGCTTCTGAACCCACGACGTAAGCTCGGGAGTAATTTCGTTGTAGATTTTGCCCATATGGATCCTTATTGGTGTTTAAAGTTTGAATTAATGGGGGGCGTTAGGCGCCCCGTTTGATGATAGGTTAGGGTTTGTTTCAGGTTTCACTTTACTGCTTTTATCTGCTGATTTTTTTACTTCAGCAGCGATTTTAAACATTTTTTGTGGCAACGCTTTAGATTCTTTAGTCACTTGAGTCTTTAAGTTAAGGGAGCGCTTTCGTTAGGGAGCGTTCCCTTTGAATGAATTGTTAGCACCCGTGCGCGCAGCTTGGGTACGTAAATATCCGAACGCGAGTAAAACTAATCCTGCCACGAGCGGGCCTGATCCGAAAATTCCCACGAGGCCGTGGTTCTGGTTGAGCCGCCGGACTTCAATGGCAATCGCGCCATTCACGAGGAAGTCAGGCGGGATATTCCCATCGGGTTCGTATACAACGTCAACGTAGCCGCGATGGTGTAGGTGGTCTTGGACGAGCTTCTCGGATGCATCCGTGTGGGTTCTTTGAAATCAAACGTTTGACATGAGGGATGGTCGTCACTCGCGCGATGAGCTCTGGAGTCATGAGACGGCCAATTTTTACAGGTGCCTGGTCTCGGCTGGCGGTTCGCCCCAGTTGTTATTTCGACCGTCACTGAATCGAATTGGCGATTCGAAAAGTTCTTCCGGACTAGCGTTATCGAGTGCCGACAGTTGGATTGACACATAGTCACCGCCGATCTCTTCAACATATCCACGAGCGAACGAGCGCACGCCGCAGTGCTTGCAAAAGAGGTGGTGACCTACTTTGTGACCGAATTGATAGTCCCTCAGGTCGCTCTCGCCAGACTGCAGCCGAAATGCATCTGGTTTGATGATTGCATTCCAGTTGCGCGTTTTTGTACAAATCGAGCAGTTGCATCTGTTAGTGCCCAAGCTAAGGTCAATGTCGGCTTCAAACCGAATGGCTCCGCAGTGGCAGCTACCGAGATAGGTCTTGATCATCAAATTCTCCATGGTGTAGTTGTGTGGGCTGTGGCACCCACCGTAAAGTAGATCTCTCCGAAAACCAGCTAAATCACGCCTGCCGTATTGTCGGGCATTTTGTCATTAAGCCCAATCTATCAAATATTGATATATATTTGATGTAAATATTATCAAAATACTCCCAAAGTATGTCCGTATTCCTAGTTAAAATTGAACAAACGAGACTAGCATCTTGATGCTCAAAAGTAGCGAGATAGCAGCGAATATTTTTTTCAAATAAGCTTCGGGCAAACTATGGGAGCAGCGAGCGCCATAGGGAGCTGTAATAGAGCTGGCAATCGATATTGCCAAAAATGCGGGCACATAAATGTATCCAAGAGTATAGGGATCGCTCAATGTTTTAGACCAGCCGCTCATCATGTAGCCAATAGTCCCCGTGATAGCGATGGGAAATCCAATGGCTGCTGAAGTGCCAATAGCTTTTTTCATGTCTATATTCTTATAGCCTAGGTAGGCAACGGTGAGAAAACCGCCACCTACTGCTGCAAGCGCTGATACCGATCCGATCCCCATTCCGGCAACAATTAATCCGCGCAAATTTATCGGTTTTTGGCTCGGTTTCGGTTGCCAATTAAAAAACATTTGCACTGCGATCAGTGCCATGAACAGCGCAAAAAATAGGGCAATGGTGGTTGAGTTAATGTGGGCAGCAACCTGTGCAGTTAGAAAGGCACCCAGAATAATCCCGGGTGCCATTCCGCGAACGACCGGCCACATTACGGCGCCTCGAGAAGTATGTGCGCGGATGCTGGCTGATGAAGAAATAATCATGCAGGCCAATGACGTTCCTAATGCCAAATGAACGACGCTATCTACGCTCATACCTTGGTAAATAAAAATGGATGCCAGCAAAGGAACCAGTATTCCACCTCCACCAAGCCCTAGAAAGCCCGCCATAAAACCAACAAAGGCACCCAACACCATGTACAACACTATCCATTCAATATTCGGCATATATCTCTCCCTATTTATTGATTTTTTGGAGCAACCAAGCGGTCTCCACTGACGCAACTTTTCCTTTTAATCCGCCCGCAACATTTTTGGTGTCAACAGATTTCAAATGGTAAGTCGCACCATAATGTTGTTTTACTTCGTTTTCGTTAACTGAAAACGGTGGGCCATCCATCAGCAGTTGGTTGTATTCATAAGAGATCAGCAGCTGCGGCGCTGCGTTAGTTATGTTCATCAGGTGTGACGTATATTGCTGCCGTATGGAAGCAGGCAATGCAACTAAAGCTGCGCGATCGTATATCGCGTTTATAGGCCCAAGATATTCAGCCGATACATCAAAAATATCACCCACTAGCATGTCGATATCTTTAGCACTGTAGCGGGTCAATTTTCCAACCTTGGAGATTTCTGGCGCTAAGCCTAGTTCTTTAAATAACTCGCTAATGGCGAGTTCGCTTAATTCTGCGCCAACAACTCGATAACCGCGGGCAAGCAACCATGCACAATCACGTGACATACCGCACAACGGCAGGAATACTCGACTGTCTTTTGCCAGATTTAATTTTTCAAAATGTTCGATGAGTAACGGGTTTGCCTCACTTTTATGAAAACCAATATCACCTCGTTTCCATTTTTGATGCCAAAAATTTGCATTCATATCGTCTCCTTAAATTCCTCAGGTAGAAATAACATCTCACCAACTTAACGACTTAATTGTTGTGCTCAGTTGTGTAGTGAGCTAGGATACAAGCTCAAGTCGACTTGAAGTCAAGGATTAATTTCGTCAGGTGGAATAATGGATATAGCTGAGGTCGCAAAGGCATCTGGATTACCCGCCTCGACGTTACGATTTTATGAAGAAAAAGGACTGATCCGGTCAACTGGGCGAAATGGTTTGCGCCGTTTATTCAGCGCCAATGTTATAGAGCGGCTGGCTTTAATATCTTTGGGGCGTAGCGCCGGTTTCTCGCTTGATGAGATTGGTGAAATGTTTACTGCTGAAGGGCCCGATATTAATAGAGCACTGCTTTTAGCCAAGGCAGATGAGTTGGATAGAACAATTGAAGAACTCGCCTCTATGCGTGATGGGCTTCGTCACGCAGCGGTCTGCAAGGCGCCCAACCATTTTGAATGTCCGAAATTTCTTCGTCTCCTCCGTGTTGCCGGTAAAAATCGGTTCAGGCAACCCAATAAATTAAAGGAAAACAAACTTAAGCGAGGCGTGCAGAAAAGTTAAGGCAGGCGAATTTAGCGGACGTGGTCGCTTCGTGAGCACGTCCGCTAAATTACTTTGTTAGCCAACACTTTTACTTTGGTACCTCACTCAATGAAATACCCAATGCCTGGGCTATACCTGCACCATAGGCAGGGTCGGCTTTGAGGCAGTTACCGATATGGCGAATTTGGATATCGCGCGGTGCACCATCGATGGAACGCGCGGTGTTTTCAAACAGTACCTGTTGCTGTGGTGGTGTCATCAATCTAAACAGCGCACCGGGTTGCGAGTAGTAATCCGTATCTTCACGATGGTTCCAGTGATCAGCAGCACCATTCAGGGCAAGCGGTGGTTCACTAAAATCCGGCTGCTCCTGCCATTCGCCAGAACTGTTGGGCTCATACCCCAACGTACTGCCGTGATTGCCATCAACACGCATAGCTCCATCACGATGGTAACTGTGTACGGGGCAACGTGGCGCATTGACCGGAATAAGATGGTGATTGACGCCCAGACGGTAACGCTGCGCATCACCATAGGAAAACAGACGGCCTTGTAACATTTTGTCTGGCGAGAATCCAATGCCAGGTACGATGTTGGCCGGATTAAATGCCGATTGCTCGACTTCAGCAAAGAAATTCTCTGGATTACGGTTCAATTCCATTACGCCGACTTCAATTAGCGGATAGTCCTTGTGCGGCCATACTTTGGTGAGATCAAAGGGGTGATAGGGAGCGGTGGCTGCATCTTTTTCCGGCATGATCTGAACGTACATGGTCCACTTTGGAAAATCATTTTTCTCAAGGCTTTCATAGAGGTCGCGCTGATGGCTTTCTCTATCCTTGCCAACGAGAGCCTCAGCTTCGGCGTCGCTCAAATTTTTGATTCCCTGCTGGCATTTCAGGTGAAATTTCACCCAATGGCGCTCGTTCTGTGCACTGATAAAGCTGAAGGTGTGGCTACCAAAGCCGTGCATATGCCGATAGGTCGCTGGAATTCCTCGATCACTCATGACTATGGTAATTTGGTGCAGCGCCTCCGGTAGTGAAGTCCAGAAGTCCCAATTGTTTTTCGCGCTGCGAAGATTAGTACGCGGGTCGCGCTTCACAGCATGATTCAGATCTGGGAATTTAAGCGGATCGCGCAGGAAAAACACAGGCGTGTTGTTGCCCACCAAGTCCCAGTTTCCTTCTTCCGTGTAGAACTTCACAGCAAAGCCGCGAATATCGCGTTCGGCATCAGCCGCGCCGCGTTCACCCGCTACCGTGGTAAAACGGGCGAATAACTCTGTTTTTTTACCCACCTCAGAAAATATCTTTGCCCGGGTGTATTTTGTAATATCGTGCGTAACCGTAAACGTGCCATATGCCCCCGAACCCTTTGCATGCATACGTCGCTCTGGAATGACCTCGCGATCAAAGTGTGCAAGCTTTTCAAGAAACCAAACATCCTGCAGCAACTGCGGGCCGCGCGGGCCTGCCGTCATTACGTTCTGGTTGTGGGCGACCGGGCAACCGGCATTCGTGGTGAGTTTCTTTTTGTCACTCATGGGGTATCTCCTGTTGGTGTGTGTTGGCTGATGAAGCTACAGAAAAGTATCTTCATACCCGCATCGTGCCGTGAACCAAAACAAATTTCAAGACCAAACGAAATGTAAAATTCATGTCTCGGCAGCTAAACCCTCGACCCCCATAGTTTTCGTCTTTGATTTTAATTTCAATCTTCGCGCCCGCGGCCTTTGCTCGCTGGTAGATTGAGTCAGCATCTGACACTATCAGATACGGACTCTGCGTTTCCATGCCGCCAATTTCGTCTGGCTGTTTGGTGAGGCGACCGAATTCGTTCTCGACTTTGGAAACGGAACCGAGCGTGACCATCCCATTTCCGAAGCTGAGCTGCGCATGGGCAATCGTGCCGTCGTCGTTTGGGACGACCAGCTGTTTCTCGAAACCGAAGACCAAACAGAGCCATTCAATGGCCTTAGGCGCGTCGCGATAGCGCAAACAAGGAACTACTGTGGCGCGTGTGTCCTTCGCGGTACTCGACATTTCGGACTCCTCTGGTTATGAACTGTGGAGATTGTCAGTGATGCCCCACTTTTGAGATGAAAGGCGCGACCGGCTTGTCGGGTGACATCCTCTCGATTGAAGGATTAGCCCTCATTCGATGCGTGGCCTCTGCCTCATTCATAGGGCGTTCCGTCTTTGTGAACAAACTTCCACTTTCCTTCCAGTAGCATGGCCTTGAGATTGTCATCTGGATAGCTGCCTACGTCTCCCGCCGTTCTGTCGCCGACTTCGAGGTACACGACTTCCTCAGGGGTTTCGTTTATGAGGCGGTGTCCGTTGCCCGTGCCTGCCTTAAAACCTGCGCACATTCCTGGAGAGAGCTGGCGCCGACCTTCGTCTGTGTGTAGCGTAGGCCGCCCTTGAAGTATGTAGACGAACTCGTCTTGCTTGGTGTGGGCGTGGCGAAGGGCCGAAACTGCATTGGGCGCTAAACGCGTAAGGTTCACGCCGAAGTTTGTAAGGCCGAAGACTTCGCCAAGTTGGCGTTTCTCTCTGCCCACCATGCGCGACGCGAATGGCTCGGGGTAGACCGATGGCTTACTGCGTGCCGGTACTTCGGCGGCGGTGACGGCGATTGGATTCGGCTTTTCTGACATGAGGCCTCGCGAGACGGATTGATGAGGGTTAACGCTTCAATTCACGGGCGGCTGAAAGCCGTCTCGTGGAATGAAATGTTAGGGTCCCAACGCTCGCTGCTCGGCCCGATGAGAAAATCTCCGCCGCGCCCGAAGAACAGCAGCTTGCCGCCGGACTTCTCAAGATGCGGCATGGTGTGTTCCATGTAGAGGCGATAGGCGGCCTCCCCGGTGATAGGCGTAGGAGGTGCAAGTTGTGGCGTTGCCGAGTAGTCGGCGACGGCTTGGTAGCGCAGGAGATTCAACATCACAACGCTTCCAGCGATGCCTCGTATGAACAAGGCTCGGCCGGACTCTTGGGTTGGCTCAAGGTAGGTTTGCATGTCGACTCACTTCAATGTTTGATGCGGGGCCGGTTGAGCTACAGCGCACGCGTCACGGCAACTGCTGCTTGGAAAGTGCAGCACCGAGCTCAAGATCAATTGCCTTTGCTGCTTTGTATGCTGGGCGCTCTACCAGTTTTTGGATGTATTCCTCGAATTCCGGCCTCTTGGGAAGCGTGCCAAACTGCGTACCCCAGAGAATGTGAGATCCCACATAGACATCGGCTGCTGAAAAGGCGTCGCCGGCCAGGTAGGGCGCCGAATTGACCGCCTTAGCCAGGACATCAACAGTACGTTCATAGTTGCCGTAACCAACCATTCGCTCCTGCTCTTCACTAACTGCGACTTTCAGGCTGTGATCCATAACCGCCGCCTCAAGCGGACCTGCTGCAAAGAAAAACCATCGGTAGTAGCTAGCTCGATCAGCGTTTGATGGCGCCAGGTTGGCGGAAGGATAGGCGTCCGCCAAGTATGCACAGATGGCGGCGCATTCCGTGACGACGCTTCCACGATGGGTAATCGTCGGTACTTTCCCCATTGGATTGACGGAAAGGTATTCGTCTGACTTCATGGAAGTTCCGTAGTCTAGTATTACCTGTCTGTAATTCGCTCCAGTCTCTTCGAGCATCCATCGCGCTATCTGACCTCGTGACCAAGGATGGGTATACAGGACAAGATCGCAGTCTGGCGAGACGGTTAGGGTCATAGGTTCTCCGTGGATGGTAGGAAAGGGGTAAGGAAAATTCTGGGGCTTAAGGTGAACGAAGCAGTGGCTTACGTTGGAGAATGGTTTTTAAGCCACTCACGCAAAGCTGCGTCCACTCGGGTTTGCCAGCCTTCGCCGCTTGCGCGGAATTGCTCTACCACTTCTCGCGACAACCGAATAGTGATGCGCTCTTTAATTGGCGCTTTCTGAGGGCCACGCACGCCTAGTTTCTTTCTGAGAGACAGTGGCAATACTTCAGCGGCCGGCCTAAATTTCGCCATATCTTCGGCGGTTAGTTCGCGGATCTCGTCGTCTGCGCCAATCAAGGGTTTGCGGCTTGCCATGTCTATTTTCCTCTCTCGTTTTTGATCAGGTCAAAGTCGATTTTCATGAGCCATGAGTGTATGTACAAATAGGTGATGCGTCAATATTTTTTGTATGTACAAATAAAGAATAATCTGTCGTGTGAAAGTGGGGTCGAACGTAATGGCTGTGCATTTATGCGGGCTCCGGCATGGACATTATTTGTCCGTTCGTTTTGGCAACATCCAGTTCGGGCGCGGGTAATGGCAGGTATAGCCGTTGGGGAGACGCTCCAGATAATCCTGATGCTCGGGCTCGGCTTCCCAGAAATCACCGGCAGGCGCCAGCTCGGTAACAACCTTACCCGGCCACAAGCCTGAGGCGTTCACGTCAGCTATCGTATCGAGCGCGGTCTGTTTCTGCTCGTCGGTGACGTAGTAAATCGCCGAGCGGTAGGACGAACCCTGGTCATTGCCCTGCTGATTGGCCGTCGTCGGATCGTGTATCTGGAAGAAGAATTCCAGAATGCGACGGTAAGAAATTTCCGCTGGGTTAAAGAAGATTTCGATACCTTCGGCATGCGTGCCGTGATTGCGATAGGTGGCGTTGCGCACGTCGCCGCCGGTGTAGCCCACCCGCGTTTTTTCCACGCCGGGCAGTTTGCGGATCAGATCCTGCATACCCCAAAAGCAGCCCCCTGCCAGTACTGCGCGTTCCTGTGCCATTACTTATCCTCCACCTGGTTAAGATATTCGCCGTAGCCTTCCGCCTCCATGTCATCCCGGTGGATAAAGCGCAGCGAGGCTGAATTGATGCAGTAGCGCAAGCCACCGCGATCCTGCGGGCCGTCCGGGAACACATGCCCGAGATGACTGTCACCGTGAACCGAGCGGACTTCGGTACGGATCATGCCATGGCTGGTATCGCGCAGTTCGTTGATGTGCGCGGGTACGATGGGTTTGGTGAAGCTGGGCCAGCCGCAGCCCGACTCAAACTTGTCCGACGACGCAAACAACGGCTCCCCCGACACGATATCCACATAGATGCCCGGTTCGTCATTGTGAAGATACGCCCCCGTCCCTGAATGTTCCGTGCCGCCGTGCTGGGTTACGCGGCGTTGTTCCGGTGTCAGGTTGGCGATGGCAGTATCAGATTTCTTGTATGTCTTCATGAAGTTTCCTTTGAGAGGGTTGGAGTCGCGTTTGTTTCAAAAGCACTATGCCAAACGTTGGCGTTCAGCAGCCGCCAAAGAAGCGCAGGGTCAGGAAGCGCGCGGTCAGTTCTAAATATTACAACACTTTTTTTCGGTCTTCTTCAAGCTTCCGCACTGCGCCACTTACCGTCATGTAGTGCACCCCGAAATGGCCCCGATCTCTGCCATCGTATAAGCACTGGATAGGTAAGCCTGAGCTATCGCTTGATCTCTATCCGGGTGGCGCATCGGGACTCATCCAGCGACAAAGCGACCGATCTTCAATGGGCCTTTGAAACTTCCCGTAACTCTTTTGGATTTTTTGTGTGCCAGTGGCGTTCTATGAAAGCATTGTCACCCAGCAACTGTTGATGGCGAGTTTCCAGCATGGGACTAGGTAAACTCCTGCCCGCCATCCCGAACTGGTGATAGCCCCTGAGCGCTTTGCTCCGCTGTGAACCAAACTGACCAAGCAACCAGTCCGCATCCAGCTACGGAGGGGGTGCTTCCTGCCCCATGATGGAGGGATAACTTCTCCAGCGCCAGTCTTCAAGCGATTTTACCATGTTGGCGCGCAGTGGGTTCAGCACCACATAGCGCGTCAATTCCAGTAAATAGGTTTCCTTTTGTACCAGGATCGCCTTGTAGCGCCCCCGAAAAAGATGCCCAACCAAGCTATGGCGACGGTTGAATCGCTGGGTATATAGGCCGTTCAATTGCCGCATCCCACCGGATAAATTACCGTCCACCGTCTCCACCAGCAGGTGATAGTGATTGGTCATCTGGTAAAAAGCATGAACCACCCAGTTAAACCGAGCGCAAACAATGCCCAACACTGCTAGCCAATCACTGCGAATGGTTATTCAGGTAAATATCTTCCCGACGATCCCCGCGCGAGGTGACGTGATAAAGGGCACCCGAAAATTCCAGTCTGAGAGGTCTCGCCATCTGTGATGTGTAATAAGGTTTGTTGGAATATTAGAACTGACCTCGTGCGGGTGCGCTAAATTTATCCTTCATTTGAAGGATGCTTTACACAATCCAAAGAGCATAAACTGTATTTAACTTTAGATAGTACAGGATATACATAATCACTAAGCTCGAGATCGACCACTGCATAGGCTAAGAAAACAAATTTTTTATTTGCAGAATAATCGGTATTATTATCCGGCCTGTCACAATACTGTTCGGTTTGTGATAAATATAATATATATCAATATATTATATGCAACTTTGCTCGAAATATTGCTTAAGCGAACAGCATTGAGATCTAACCCCAAGCCCCACGGTTAGCTCTATGTTAGGCGAAGCAGCCGCGCCATTCGGCTGAAACACTGTAGGAGGAAATATGGAAGAACCATTCCTGTACAAAGGCACCGAACCCATCGAGTGGTCATTTTCGCAGGTTAGCGAATTTGTTGGACTCGCGATTCAACTGAATTGCCTTGATGAATTGAACAAATATGCTGAAAAACAAAGTATTGTAGTAAAGCTCCCAACTGAAACCGTGAACTTCGTCAAAGACTTTCTGTTCAAGCGGCGATATCACAAGAATAGTGAGTCAGCGCGAGCGGTGATTACGAGCGCAACTTGTCCAAAGCGTCCAGATCCTGAGTACCCACGGTAATCAAGAAAGTATTACCTAATGAATTAAGGTTGGGAATTTTTGTTAACCATAAGGAGGTGCTACATGAAGAAGGCAATGATTGCAGTTGCTTGCGCGTTGGCATTAGTAGGCTGCGCGTCAAAATTTGAAACCCATAAGTTCGATACCAAGACTTGGACACCATCTAAGGAATCAGTGGAGGGTGTGATTTACTATGAGCCGCATCAGGTAGTAATTACCTACAAATACACTATGCTTGTTGATAAAGACAAAAACGTAATTGGAACATCAGAGGATAAGGCCTGCGTTGAGGTTATTCAGAAGCAAGAACTTGCCATCGAACCTGACTTTGAAAGTGCTAGAGTTCTAATTAACAATCCATCAAATTTTTCCTCCAGTAAATTCAGCGTAGCCTTAAATAACGGTATGCTTGCATCAGTAAATTCCGAATCCACACCTAAAGCTACCGAACTAATTAAGGAGGTGACGGGATTTGCCAAGGAAGCTGGATTTTTTCCTCTTGCAGGAAACAACGCACCTGCATGCAATGCAGGTCCCGTAATTCGGGAGAAAAAACCGTGGCAAAATTAAAGGAAAATGCCTCCTAAGCAACACCTCCCAACCAATTGATTTTAAAAAATGATCGAGTAAGAGGCAGGGCTACCGCTGTCTCCTACTCGATTCAATAAAATTCCCATTGAACACTATCTTGTTACCGTGAATTCATCATGAATCTGACGCTTGGCTTGGAGAGGATACGAATATATGCGTATTTCACCATCTTCATGGTTGCACGCAAGCCATCAATACATCGAAGCGCCGTTTAGCTAGATTAACAGTGAAGCAGTATGTACCTCCCGCTGCATGGGCACGTCGATAATGCGTGCGTTCAACCGCCCATATGATGTTCGGCTTTATTTCATTCAGCCCAGCCGAGCTACAACACACTTCATCTTGTATCAATAGACAAAATAGGATAGAAAATACGCATTAAATCTGCTTGTCTTGAAGCACCCGTTTTACTGAATATCGCTTTCATTTGTGAACGTACCGTTGAGATCGCAACACCCGCTTCATATGCGATCTCTTTTGGTGCCATACCTTTAATAAGATCGATAGCAACTCGTGCTTCAGCCAGCGTCATTCCATACATTTGCTTTAATAAAATTTTTTTCGGTAGCGTTGGAGAACTGAGTTCTTGTATCACGATCAATGCCATATTTTGTTGGGTTTGATAGCAACATTGATGATCGATAGGTAACGGTGTAATTAATAGGTGCAAAGCAGTGTTGCTATTCATTCCGACCCTCAAACCACTGGCAATTTTAGGGCCATTGAGACCACAAGCAAGTCGAATTGCATAAATCAATTTTCTGTTAAATGTATCGCAGCTAGTAATGCTGTGTGCGACCATTTTTATTTCAGTTCGGCGCGATAGCAATGTATCAGCAAGCGTGCTTACATAGCTGATGCTTCCATCACCGCTAGCAATCAGAATAGGTAGTCGTATTTGCTCTAGGCTTGCCTGAAAAAACGAATTTTGCGTTTTGATCGACTCAAAATGCGACTGTATATTGAGTGCACGTCGCAGATGAGCGAGTAAGCCAGACAATTGTTTGAGCTGATCGACCTTTTGTGACTTAGGGATATTTTTATATTGGATAGCAATAAAACTGTCTGATTCTACATTGCTCACAATTGGCGAGACGGCAAGGGAGCAAAAGCCGAAAGGTTTCATGAAATCTTGATAGAATTCACAACAGTTCATGGCCTTTTTTCCAAAATGAAGGTGATCAATATACCATTGACCTGGTGAGATTTTTTTGACAAAAATTCGACCCGGATCAAGCAAATAGAAATGCTCTTGAAATGCGCTGGTGCATGCCTCTGGTAGGCCACTGCTTTGTATAATGTGCGTGAGGTTAGTGGGCTTGTTCCAAGTAGTTAATGCGACATGCTCACTACCCAGCAGTTGAGCCAAATGATGTAGCGCTTTATTTTGCGACTGCTGATCTAGTATCCCTTCATACAAATCGCTGATGATCAAATTGATATTGTCGGAAAAATCCATTTTAGGCATTATCACCAAATAGCGATACCCCTTTCGGTAAGAACATAATGAATGATAGAGCGATGCCAAAAAAAGAGAATAAGCAAATTGCTTATTTTGACTAATAAAAATTCATAAAATATGTGGCGCATAAAATAATTTTCCTGAACCATTTTCAGCCATACCTTTCTAATGCCTTGTAATTAAATGGGTAATGAGTGGTGCGACGGAAACAAACCTGCGGGACTGGCAGAGAACGGTGTGGAAGAAGCCCGCGCCAAAGCGCTGGCCGAAAGCATCAGTTGCCCCGCGATGTGTTGGAATTTGGGGTCACAGCTAGCCGGCGGATTTTTCAACCTGTCTACGCGAGCCGGATTAAACACAACATGACGTGACAGCTTAAGGTGGTTGATATCGCGCTATGGACCACAATGGCTTTGCTGGTGCATGCTTAATGACAACTCGAAGAGAGATATGAGTTTGCTCAAGTGGGTACTGCTTAAATTGATATATGCGTATTACAAACCGGCTAACCGCTGCAACAATTTCTCATGTATCCCGCCAAATCCGCCGTTGCTCATGATCAGAATGTTATCGCCGGGGCGAGCTGTGGCAACAATGTCTGTTATCAATTCGCCTAAATTATCTTTTATGATAGCCCTGTCTCCCAACGGAGCGAGTACCGCGCGAGTGTTCCAACCTAAATTGAAATCGTAGCAAAAGACCAGGTCGGCATCCTTGAGACTGCCGGGTAGGGCGTTCTTCATCACGCCGAGTTTCATGGTATTGGAACGTGGCTCCAGCACCGCCAGGATGCGCGCGCTACCGGCTTTGGCGCGCAGCCCTGACACGGTAGTGGCAATTGCAGTGGGATGATGCGCGAAGTCGTCATACACGGTGATATCGTTTACCACGCCGCGCACTTCCATGCGCCGTTTGACGTTTTTAAATTCGCTCAATGCCGCTAGTCCATCCACTACAGACACACCGGCATGACGCGCGGCGGCAAGTGCGGCGAGTGTATTCAGGCGGTTGTGTTCGCCCATCAATTCCCATTTCAATTCACCATGTGCTTCGCCATTAAAAGTTACGTGATTATCTGCGTCGATGTTCCAGCCATCAGCACAGGCAAATAATTCCACGGGTGTCCAGCAGCCGTGGCTGATTACGCGCTTTAATGAATCGGCACGGCCGTTGCTGATTATCAGCCCGTTGCCGGGCACAGTGCGAACCAGATGATGGAATTGCGTTTCGATGGCGGCCAAGTCAGAAAAGATGTCAGCGTGATCGAACTCCAGATTGTTGAGGATGACAGTGCGCGGACGGTAATGAATGAACTTGGAGCGTTTGTCGAAGAAGGCGGTGTCATATTCATCCGCTTCAATGACGAAGAAAGGCGTATCGGTTAAACGCGCAGAGAGTCCGAAATTCTGCGGCACGCCGCCGATCAGGAAACCCGGGTTCAAGCCTGCATATTCCAGTATCCACGCCAGCATTGAGGAGGTAGTGGTCTTGCCATGCGTACCTGCAACTGCCAGTACCCACTTATTCTGCAGCAGATTTTGCGCCAGCCACTGCGGGCCGGAGATGTAGGGCAGGTTGCGATTGAGGATTTCTTCCATGAGAGGATTTCCGCGCGAGACCACATTGCCGATAACGAAAATGTCCGGCTGAAGAGTGATTTGTTCCGGGCCGAAGCCTTCAATCAGTTCTATGCCTTGCGCCTCAAGTTGCGTGCTCATCGGCGGGTAAACGTTGGCGTCGCAGCCGGTGACGCGATGTCTTGCTTGCTTGGCCAGCACTGCAATGCCGCCCATGAAGGTGCCGCAAATACCAAGGATATGAATGTGCATGTTATGCCCTGAAAATAAAAAACACCGCGCCCATCAGGCACAGCGCGGCATACAGGTAGTCCAGCTTCAGCGGCTGGCCCATGTATAGCACGGCGAAAGGAACGAATACCGACAGGGTGATGACTTCCTGCAAAATTTTCAGTTGTCCCAAGCTGAGTTCGCTATAGCCGATGCGGTTGGCTGGTACCTGTAACAGATATTCGAATAGTGCGATGCCCCAGCTCACCAGCGCGGCAACGTACCACGGCGAATGGGTAAAATTTTTGAGGTGTCCATACCACGCAAAAGTCATGAACACGTTTGAAGCAATCAGTAGTAGTGTGGTTAGCAGCAGTGGGTGTGGCATGGCGCGGTACTGGTTTTAATAATTAAGGTAATGCTGAACAAGTCCCTCCGTTCGGGCTGAGCCTGTCGAAGCCATTTGTAATTTATTGGTTTTCAATTGGTACGTTTCGACAAGCTCAACGCGAACAGACTTGTTCAGCATAGCTTTAAACAACAAGGTTGCGATCAAAATATTGAAGCCGCTTTTTTATGCATCATAATTTAACACGGGCGCTAACCAGCGTTCGGTTTCTTCAAGGCTTAACCCCTTGCGTTGTGCGTAGTCTTCTATCTGATCTTTGTCTGCTTTTGCCGTAGCAAAATACTGCGATTGCGGATGCGAAAAATAAAAGCCGCTCACTGCGGCAGTCGGCAGCATGGCAAAACTTTCAGTCAGCGTAATGCCGGCCTTGTTGGGTGCGTCCAGCAGTTCAAACAGCGCGTGTTTCTCAGTGTGGTCAGGGCAAGCCGGGTAGCCTGGGGCAGGGCGGATGCCGCGATATTTTTCATCGATTAAATCTTCAGTGCTGGTCTGTTCGTCGGCGGCATAGCCCCAGAATTCGCGTCGAACACGGGCATGCAGCAGTTCGGCGAAGGCTTCGGCCAGACGGTCGGCCAAGGCTTTCAGCATAATGCTGTTGTAGTCGTCATGCTTGCTTTCGAATTCCGCCACGCGTTCATCAATGCCGATGCCGGTCGTAACCGCAAACGCGCCGATATAATCGGCCACGCCGCTTTCCTTGGGTGCGATGAAATCGCCGAGGCTCAGGTTGGGCTTGTCTTCAGGCTTTACCATTTGCTGACGCAGGTTGTGCCAGGTCATTGCCACCTGGCTGCGCGATTCATCAGTGTAAATTTCGATGTCGTCGCTATTGATACTGTTGGCCGGAAACAGGCCAAACACAGCGTTTGCGCCTAACCACTTCTCATCTATGATGCGTTTGAGCATGGCCTGTGCATCGTGGAACAAATTGCGTGCTGCTTCGCCGATCACTTTATCATTGAGAATTTTCGGGTACCGCCCGGACAGTTCCCAAGTCTGGAAGAATGGGGTCCAGTCGATGTAGGGGCTGATTTCTGCCAGCGAGTAGTCGCTGAGCGCCCGCACACCGATGAAGCTGGGCTTGGGTGGCGTATAGCTTGCCCAATCTGTTTTCAGGCCATGCGCGCGCGCGTCTGCCAGTTTGTAACGTGCACCTTGAGGTTTTTTGTTGGCATGCAGTTCGCGCGTCTTGGCATAGTCGGCCTTTATGCCAGCCACATAACTGTCGTGTAAAGTGCTGCTCAACAGGTTGTTGCACACCCCCACCGCACGCGACGCATCTGTCACATAAACGGTCACGCCGCTGGTGTAGTTAGGCTCGATTTTCACCGCCGTATGCACGCGCGAAGTGGTCGCGCCGCCGATCAGCAATGGAATGGTGAATCCCTGGCGCTGCATCTCCTTGGTCACATACGCCATCTCTTCCAGCGAGGGCGTAATCAATCCGGACAGGCCGATCATATCGGCGTTGTGCTCGCGCGCTGTGTCCAAAATTTTCTGGCACGGCACCATCACGCCCATGTTGACCACTTCGAAATTGTTGCACTGCAACACGACCGTGACGATGTTCTTGCCGATGTCATGCACATCACCCTTGACCGTGGCGATGACGATCTTGCCTTTGGGCTTGTTGTCGCCTGAGCGCGCCTTTTCCGCTTCTATGTAGGGCACCAGATGGGCCACTGCCTGTTTCATCACGCGCGCGGATTTCACCACTTGTGGCAAAAACATTTTGCCCGCGCCGAACAGGTCGCCGACCACGTTCATGCCGGTCATCAGCGCCCCTTCGATCACCTCGACCGGATAAGTCGCTTGTAAGCGCGCTTCCTCGGTGTCTTCCACGACATAGGTGTTAATGCCACGCACCAGCGCGTGGGTCAGGCGTTCCTGCACCGTGCCTTGTCGCCATGCCAGATCTTCCATCTGGACCTTGGCGCCGCCTGTCACATTTTCTGCCACTACTACCAGTCGTTCGCCCGCATCGGGACGGCGATTCAGTACGACGTCTTCCACCGCCTCGCGCAAATCTCTGGGAATTTCATCATATACGCCGAGCTGACCGGCATTGACGATCCCCATATTCATGCCGGCTTGTACCGCGTGATAGAGAAACACGGTGTGGATAGCCTCGCGCATCGCGTCGTTGCCACGGAATGAGAACGATACATTGGATACGCCGCCGCTAATTTTTGCGTAGGGCAGATTTTTCCTGATCCAGCGCGTGGCATCAATGAAGTCCACCGCATAGTTGTTGTGCTCTTCTATGCCGGTGGCGATGGCGAAAATGTTGGGGTCGAAAATAATATCTTCCGGCGGAAAGCCGACCTGATTCACCAGAATGTCATAGCTGCGCTGGCAAATTTCGATTTTGCGCTGTTGTGTATCGGCCTGTCCCTGTTCGTCAAATGCCATCACGACTGCCGCTGCACCATAGCGGCGCACCAGTTTGGCATATTTGATGAACTCGGCTTCGCCCTCTTTCATGCTGATCGAGTTGACGATGGCCTTACCCTGTACGCATTTCAGCCCAGCTTCGATCACCGACCACTTGGACGAATCTATCATCAGCGGCACACGTGAAATATCCGGCTCCGATGCAATCAGGTTGAGGTACTTCGTCATGGCAAGCTGCGAATCCAGCATCGCTTCATCCATGTTGATGTCGATAACCTGTGCGCCATTTTCTACTTGCTGTCGTGCCACGTTGACCGCTGTCGGATAATCGCCCGCGAGGACGAGGCGTGCAAACATTTTGGAACCGGTAACGTTGGTGCGCTCTCCGACGTTCACGAACAAGGAATCATCACCGATGTTGAATGGCTCCAGACCGGATAACCGACACTTCTTTTCAAGCTCTGGAATGTGGCGCGGGGGGATACCTTTTAATGCCTCGGCAATCGCTTTGATGTGTGCTGGCGTGGTACCGCAGCAGCCGCCCGCGATGTTGAGGAAACCGCTGGTGGCAAATTCCTTAACCAGCATGGCGGTATGTTCCGGCGATTCGTCGTAACCGGTTTCAGACAGTGGATTGGGCAAACCGGCATTGGGATGCGCACTTACACAAGTGGTGGCGACGCGCGACAATTCCTCGACGTAAGGGCGCATCAGTTCCGCTCCCAGCGCACAATTCAGACCGATTGATAACGGCTTGGTATGGGACAGTGAATTCCAGAATGCTTCAGTCGTTTGGCCTGACAAGGTGCGCCCGGAAGCATCGGTGATAGTGCCGGAAATCATGATCGGAACGCGCACGTTATGGAGATCGAAATACTGCTCTATGGCGAACAGTGCGGCCTTGGCGTTCAGCGTATCGAAAATGGTTTCCACCATCAGCAGATCCGCTCCGCCATCCAGCAGGCCGCGAATGGCTTCAGTATAGCCTTCCACCAGCTGATCGAAATTGATGTTGCGAAAACCGGGATCGTTTACGTCCGGGGAGATGGATGCGGTACGCGTAGTGGGCCCCAACACGCCCGCCACAAAGCGGGGCTTGCCCGGCACTCGGTTTTCGTATTCGTCGCATACCTCACGTGCCAGCTTTGCGCCAGCCACGTTCAACTCATATACCAAATGCTCCATCTGGTAATCCGCCATCGACACGGAGTTGGCGTTGAACGTGTTGGTTTCAAGGATATCCGCGCCCGCTTCCAGGTATTCTGCATGGATGCCACGAATGATCTGCGGCTGCGTCAGCAACAGCAGGTCATTGTTACCCTTGAGGTCGAGCGGGTGGTCGGCGAAACTCTGGCGAGGTCTGGTATCGCCATCATGCGCGACTATGCCGCGATAGTGTTCCTCGGTCAGCTTGTATCGCTGAATCATCGTTCCCATCGCACCGTCCAGAATAAGGATGCGTTGTTCCAGCAAACGTTCAATAAGATGGGGTGTACGGTTCATAAGTGTCAAAAACTTAAAAATGAGAGCAAATTTTACCATGTCTCATGCAAGACGAATTTCCTAACAGCCAATGGATAGTAATTTGCTGGTTGTGTCCGCTTTATTTCATAGTAGAAATAGTTAACGCTTAGCTTTTTGCGAAACGCCGTCCATTTATGACACATCACATTGATTTAGCTTTATTTATTGTTGATTTATAAGACAGTAGTCAACGTAATTAATTTTTTTGTTCTTACCTTTAAGAATAGTTAACTCGAGCCGACAATATCTACTAAATGTTTTAATTTTGCTTCATTTAAAACATTCGAGCTACAAAGTCCAGCTCTCAAAAAATATCCGTAACGTAACCATTCCTGCTTGGTTTAGAGGAATAATCTGAACCACCGGGGGTCACCAATGTTTGGCGCAAAAAAGAAATTAGAAAGTCAACTTGCAGACGTGGATGCTAAATATCGGCTCTTAGAAAATGATATAGATGCCATTAAAAAAAACATGGGTTATATAGAATTTACGCCGACGGGAGAAATTTTAGACGCCAATAATTTGTTTCTTTCAATCACCGGGTATCAACATTCGGAGATCAAAAGTAAACACCATCGAATTTTTTGTGATCCTTCTTATGTTGGGTCAAAAGAATACGCAGCATTTTGGGAAAATTTGCGCGCCGGTAAGTCACAAAATGGCACATTTCAGCGATTTGGTAAAAATAATCAAGGAATTTGGCTGGAGGCGAGTTATTTTCCTGTGAGCATCGGAAATGTGGTGGTGAAAATTATCAAGATTGCGTCTGATATTACACTAGCAAAAAATACGCTTTTAGATAGAAATGCAATGTTCACCGCGCTCGACAAGTCACTGGCGGTAATTGAATTTGATCCATCGGGAAATATTTTAACAGCCAACCAAAACTTTTTTAGCACCGTAGGCTATAGACTCCATGACTTAGTCGGTAAGCATCACCGAATATTTTGTTACGACAGCTTTTACAAATTGAATCCCCATTTTTGGGCGGGGCTAGCCAGTGGAAATTTTCAATCGGGACAGTTCGAGCGAAAAAACTCTTCGGGTGCCACGGTCTGGCTGGAAGCTACGTATAACCCCATTTTTGATAACAACGGAAAGGTGTATAAAGTCATTAAGTTTGCCAGTGATATCACTAACCGGATAAACACCACCCGCGCTGCTGCCGAGGCCGCTGCTTCAACTTCGGAACAGACCAGCCAAATAGCTACAAGCGCAATATTGGTTTTGAATGATGCAGTAATGACTTCCAGCAATATTTCGGAGCAAGTAAGTCATGCTGTTAACGTTATCGATCAGCTGAATAGCCATGCCAATAGTATTATCAAAATAGTGAGTACGATTCGAGCCATTGCCGATCAAACCAATCTGCTTGCGCTGAACGCGGCAATCGAAGCAGCCCGTGCAGGAGAACAGGGTCGTGGATTCGCTGTGGTAGCGGATGAGGTTAGAAAGCTGGCCGCAAGAACGAATGAAGCTACCGTTGAGATCGGGGGCGTCGTTAACTCTAACTGTGAATTGACGCGCACTATTCGTGAGCAAATGGATCAGGTAAGTCAAATATCGTTAAAAGGTCAGCAGAAAATTGCAGAAGTGTCCATCGGAATGCAAGAAATAGAAAAAGGAGTAAGCAATTTTGCTTTAACAGTCAATCAACTGATAAGTAAGTAAGGGGTACGGTGCGTGCCCCTTTCGGTCTGATAAATGGGACTTTTATGATAAAGCAAGCAATAGTTGCTTGGCAGAATTACTCTTACCATTGTAAGCATCAAGGCTGGGCTTGAACGCGTTGCAAATATTTGATCAATTTCATGATCTGCCAAGCTTGATGGAAAGGGCGCGAGTAGGGTCGCCCTAGTTGTTACGTTGATCATGAATCAATGACGTACGCCACGGATACGCTCTTAAAAATGTATTATTTATTGCGGGAGTAAATCATGTATCTAAATCAGAAAAAGACGCTGCCTGATCATGTAACCAGTCATTTATCACGCCCGGCGAAGTATTAGAGCGCATGTGGTAAGCTTTCCAGAGATACTGGTTATCATGCTAAATTAGCGTCATCCAAGGGTTGTTCAGAAGGTGCGGGACTCAATAAAACGGAAGTAAGGTTTCTTCAAGATATGATTGCGTGAAATACATAGGGAGGTTGTATGGCTTGTACGCATTTCGATAGCATTCGCGAAGTCACACCCTCTGCGGAGGGCTGCGAGGATTGCCTGAAGACCGGTGACTCATGGGTGCACCTTCGCCTATGCCGCCAGTGTGGCCACGTCGGCTGCTGTGATAGTTCGATAAACAAACATGCGACCAAGCATTATCATGCGACCGGCCATCCGATTATGGAATCCTACGACCCTCCGGACCCGTGGGGCTGGTGCTACATCGATCAGGAGATGCTCGATTTCAGCGGAAACCAGACCGCACACCTCCACCCTTCATCGATTTCTTTCAAGGATCGCAAGCGGTGATAAACGAAGTCACTGACGGTTTGCTCTCATCAGCGTCTGATCAAGTGGACGATGCCTCAGTCAATGCGGCAGATGCGCCCTTGCCTTCAAGCTTGGCATCGCGTCGTGAGCAGATGTTTCCCAAGCTTACCCCCGCAGAAATTAATCGGTTACGGCGTTTTGGCACGGTGCGCACTTGGCAGCCCGACGAAATATTGTTTGATCCCAGCATGCGCGGAGCGGGCATGTTCGTTTTGCTGAGTGGGCGCATCTTGACGACGCGCAAAAATGGCTTGGGCATCGAGATTCCCATCGTTGAAAGCGGGCCGGGTAACTTTGCGGGAGAAGTCGGCCAGCTTTCGGGTCGCCCCCCGCTTGCTTCTGGACGTGCGCTTGAGGTAGTCGAAGCCCTGATGATAGATCCGCCTTCCTTGCGCGCAGTGGTCGTGGCTGAGGCCGAGCTTGGGGAACGTATTATGAGAACCCTGATCCTGCGGCGTATGGGCTTGATCGAAACCGGCGGGGGCGGCCCGTTACTGATAGGTGCCTCCGGCAGCGCAGGTATGGTGCGGCTGCAGGGATTCCTTTCAAGGAACGGTCATCCTCATCTTGTATTGGATCCGGCACTGGATAGCGTCGCCGAAGATGTGGTGAAGCTCCATCAACCACGCCCAGATGAATTGCCGCTGGTTGTGTGTTCCGATGGAACGGTTCTTAAGTGTCCCACCGAAAGGGAGCTTGCGCGTTGCCTCGGCTTGTATATCGATCTGAGCCTTGACCATGTCTACGACGTTGCGATTGTTGGCGCCGGCCCCGCTGGTCTTGCCTGCGCGGTCTATGCCGCATCTGAAGGGCTTTCCGTGCTTGTACTGGACACTTATGCGTTCGGCGGTCAAGCAGGTGCGAGCGCGAGAATCGAAAATTACCTCGGTTTCCCGACCGGGATTTCCGGTCAGGCGCTGGCCGGACGCGCTTATGTTCAGGCGCTGAAATTCGGTGCTGAAATGGTGGTGCCTGTTGAAGTTACGTCGCTTGATTGCACACGCTGTCCTCGTGCGCTCCAACTCGATTGTGGCGGACAGGTTTTGGCAAAAACCGTGGTTATCGCGACAGGCGCAAAATATCGGCGTCCTGGCATACCCGAACTCGAGAAATACGAAGGTCGCGGCGTTTATTACTGGGCTTCGCCGATTGAGGCCGCGCTATGCGGACAGGAGGAAGTCGTGCTCGTGGGTGGCGGCAATGCGGCCGGGCAAGCAATCGTATTCCTGGCTAGCAACGCGGCGCACGTCCATCATTTGATTCGCGGCTCTGACCTTGCAAAAAGCATGTCGAAATATCTCATCGACCGTATCGGAATGCTGGCGAACGTTACGCTGTACACAGAATCAGAGATTGTGGCAATCGAGGGTTCCGGTGAAGGCGTGAGCGGCGTGCAGTGGCTCAATCGCAAAGACGGCAGCAAACAGACTAAATCCATTCGGCGCATTTTTCTGTTCGTGGGTGCCGATCCGAACACCGACTGGCTCGAGAATTGCGGCGTGAACGTCGATGATAAGGGATTCGTCTGTACCGGGATCGATCTGCTGCCGGTCGATGACGCGCGCTCGACGCACCTGAAAAACGATCATCATCATCATCCCCTGTCGCTCGAAACGTCGGTACCGGGAGTATTCGCAATCGGCGATGCGCGTGCCAGCTCAACCAAACGTGTCGCTGCTGCTGTGGGTGAAGGCGCCGCAGTGGTCGCCCAAGTGCATGCCTGGCTTGCATCGCATGAAACTGTTTCGGCGCAAGCCACCGAACATGACAATCCCTTGGGGCGTGTTAGATGATGAGTCGTATGCCGCTCGTCTTCATTCTGGCCTTTCTATGCGCCGTCCGCACTTTCAGATAACGGCGCCTGATTATCCCAATACTCGCTTTATTCTCCCCTCCAAAAAAATAAGGATTTTGCTTATTCTCTTTTATTGCTGACGCTTTATCATGTTCTCAGCGGTGCCACTGACAATAATTTTGCCGCTGGATGGGCAACCAGTGGTAATTTCGCGTACTGCTTATCGGTACTCTCAGGCTAGACGTTGTTAAACCGCTGTTGCAAATAGGTTGCGGCGACAGGGCGACAGATAGGCTTTTAAAAGCAACCTTCATCATTCATTGCGGGAGTTAATCATGTTATCTAAATCAGCAAGAGATTTCATTCTTCACATTACCAACTATTTTCATGGTCACTGGGAAGATCCTGAATGGGGAAGAAGGCCTGTTAATCAAATATTAGTTAGCTTGGCTATTCGTGAATTAGCCAATGGGATTCAGGATGCAGAAACTCGTGAACAGATCCATACCATCACTGACAAGGTCGTTTCGATCAATGCTCAACGTGTAGTAAAAGAAAAATAAATAAAAAATAATTGACGATCAATCTCGTGAAACTTAACTGATCTACAGAGATGCTGGCAATTCAGGTTAATTGCCAGGAAACCGTTCAAGGGTCTTTTCACGGGATTTCGTACTCAGTTTCATTATTTTAATTCTAGTTACTCAGTCGATATCTGAAAATATTTATTCTGGAGGCAACATGCCACTCAAGACTTACGGCGTTTTGAAAGGTAGGGCCATTGCCCGTCGTTTGGGTTCAGGCTCTTCACCGCACTACCAAGTCCACATTGTGGATGAGATGGGTACTAATTACCGTATTGCAATCAATGTGAAGTCGCAATTAGCACCTTCAGAACTGATGTTCTATGTAAAGCCGTATTTCGTGCATCCGCTCACATCCGTTGTCGCCGGCTTGCCAAGCGGCTTCAGCCCACTTGCGCCAAATTCTGCCTCGGGCGCGCTTGACCTGATTCGCGGCAATCTGATGCAGCCGGGAATGATGACGCCGCTTCCTGTTTCTCTGCCCGGCCCTGATAACGATTTGAACGAGAAGCTTGATCAGATTGTGCAGCGTGCTATGGCTGATGAGGAGGCGCTGGTTTATGCTTTCGGCGAGCGCTGGGGGCCGGAAAATAACAAGGCAGATAAGTACTTCGGCTTCGTGCCCGGTAATGGCATTCATGACATTCACATGAACCAGGGTAATGTGGGCAGCTTCGTACAGGACGACGGTGTGTGGCAGGATGGCGGCCTGTTGTTTCAATTTCCCAATCAACAACAGTGGACGGCTGTCTTTCTGAAGTTCCAGTCGCAAAGCTGGCACACCAGCGATGTCACCGGACACACATTAAGTGGTACGGACGATGGTGAACCAGTCAATCCCGATCCTATTGTGCCGCAACCGACAGATACAGCACCCGATGGATTGGTCCGCATTGTCGCGGCGATGGTTAATTCGAAG
Source organism: Candidatus Nitrotoga sp. AM1P (assembly GCF_013168275.1). Classification (GTDB taxonomy): domain Bacteria; phylum Pseudomonadota; class Gammaproteobacteria; order Burkholderiales; family Gallionellaceae; genus Nitrotoga. Next base: position 2,534,727 of record NZ_AP019547.1, read on the forward strand.
GCTTCACCAGAAATGGAGTGGATTTACATACTGAATGCAAGTGATCGTGCTGTCCCTCTGGCTGGCTGGCATATGGCTGATAAGCAGAAAGCGAAAATGCCCTTGAGCGGCGCTCTTGACGCTGGCGCCATGTTGCGCGTTGATGTGCGCTCACCCATGGTCTTGTCTAATAAGGGGGGCATCATCACCCTGTTGAATCAGAACGGTTTGAAGGTGCATGGCGTTTCCTACACCAAGGAGCAAGCCAATCAACCCGGTTGGACAATTGTCTTTTAGGAGTGTGTCATGCGCATTACCAAGAAACTTGGCAAATTGACGGTGCAGGCAGTTGCGGGTACGCATGTGGTGCTGCTTGGTTGGAGCATGACGAAAGCCGATTCGCGCCGCGTGCTGGGATTTGCCGTTCATCGCACGGATCATACCGAGGACGAGGCCTATTGGCTGGAGGGCATAAAGGTATTCGCCGAAACCGACCCAGGTACGGACAAGGCCTCGTTGCGTTGCCATCCGGTGCAGGGTTTCACGTGGTCCGATTTCACGGCCAAGCCGGGCTACGATTATACCTATCGTGTAGTGGCACTGAAGGGTTCGCCCAGGAGCTTGATTGAAGATGATGAGATCGAGGTGCGTGTGCAAACCGAAAAGGAAGACAACGGTCTGCACGAAGTGTGGTTCAATCGCGGCGCCGCTGCCAGCCAGGAGTACGCACGCCGCTTCAAAAACAAGAGTCCCGAAATAGTGGGTAAACCCGCCTTTGATTGGCTTTCGCGCGGTTTAATGGAAGCGCTACTCGAGTTTTTGTTGCGTGCGAAGAACAGTCAATGGACGTTGCGGGTGGCCGCTTACCAATTCACCAACGAAACTGTTTTAAAGGCGTTGAAATCGGCCAAGGATCGCGGCGTTGACGTGAGCATCTTATACGACGGCCGTGACGAAAAAGTATCCGCACTTAATAAGGCAGCGGTGCTCAATGCGGGTATCGACAGTCTATGCAGGCAGCGTACCGCAAATCCAAGCGCCATCGCACATAATAAATTTATCGTATTGTTAAAGGATAATCAGCCGCAGGCGGTTTGGACGGGCTCGACGAATATCACGGATGGCGGCATCTTCGGACATTCGAATGTCGGACACGTGGTGAACGATATGAGCATTGCAAGTAGCTATCATGATTACTGGAATTTACTTACAGCTGATCCTAAATTTCCCTTGTTGCGCCCCGGTGTGGAAACGTTAACGCCGACGCCTGTCCTTGGCAGCTCGCCCAGGCAAGCAACCAGCGTGCTCTTTAGTCCCCGCTCTGGTGTGAAACTGCTCTCATGGTATGCCGAACAGGCCGCCGCTGCGCAATCGATGCTTTGCATGGCTTTTGCTTTTGGTATCAACAAAGCCTTTGTCCCCGTATTTGATAAGCCCTTTGGTGGGTTGCGTTATGCCTTGCTTGATAATGATGGCAATCGGCCCGAACCAGAAGCGGAAGTATTACGGCTGCGGAAATTGCCCTTTAATCGTTTTGCGATCGGCAGCCTGATTCGCGTAAATAGTTTTGATAAGTGGCTGAAGGAGAGGTTGAGTGGCTTGAATTCGCATGTGCCGTATATTCATACGAAATTCATGTTGATCGATCCGTTGGGATCGAATCCAATTGTAATCTCAGGATCGGCAAATTTCTCGGATGCCTCGACCAATGCCAACGACGAGAACATGCTGGTGATTCAAGGCAACACGACTGTGGCAGACATCTATCTGACGGAGTTCTTCCGTCTCTGGAATCACTATGCATTTCGCGAATGGTTGGCAAAAAATCAGGGCAATCCCAACGTGACACCGCAATTTTTGAAGGTGGACGATACTTGGCGGAATATTTATTTCGGTAACACTGAACAATCACGACAAAGAGTGTTGTTTTCCGGGGCAACCAGCTAGTGCATGGTCGCGAAACTTCTGGATTCAATTCTGCAAAACGTTAACTCGCAAGGGGAGTTGCGAGGGGGCTGGACGGAATCTTTCTACGCGACGATGACTGCAACGAATGACTGATTTGGTAATGTCTGTTCTCGATTTAACTGCGCGGTTCACATATTTTTGCCGGACAGCCCCAACCACCACGTGCCGTTGCAATGACGGCAATGGGCAGGAAGCACATATTAGGACAGTGTTTCACACGCAACTGGATCATAAAAAAATAGATAACATCCGAGCGCTGAATGACCATATGCCCAGATTGTCCACCCTACCGGTCTATTACATCAGATAGGAAAGGTCTCGCACGATCCACCCGCAATACAACAGCTAGCAATACCGAAACCCCAGCAGCAGCAAGTCCTGCCTTTCATGCTGTTGAAACAATCACATCCGATGGGTCTCAGGGCGGGATGTATCATTCCTATTTCACCTTGCTTGAGGCCAGCCAACATAGCATCTGCTTGGTAGTGTGTACTATTCCCATAAAACGAAGCTTCCGCTGAAAAACCCGGCATTCTCGTCATGTTCATCTTGGTCTCCTCTCTTCAATTTGGTTGGTTAGGGTTGAGTTAGCAACTTTATAACATTCATGTGTACTATAGCCTAGGCGGGCAACGCTTTTTGTTCACCGCTTTCGGGCATTCGCAGTTATTCCGCATCATAGGTAGTGACACCCATTCAGGTGGGCACGAAAATTATGTGCCCACCTTAACTAACTCAACTCCGCCCTGCTATTGCCGGCCGCACACTTGCCATGAGAACCACGTCAATCGCAAGATGCGACGCGTTTTGTACTTAAGCGCTTCCTGTGCTCGTTCTGTTATAGCAAAATCCATTTGCCAAAAAAACTGGGTGACCGCGGCGCCACAAAACACCGTCCGGATCGGAGTCAGCCTCCACAGCTTTGTTCCCACTCCCTAAAGACTTCAGGTTCGCAACTTACGTGACCCTCACCTGGCGGAATACCTAGCTCTGAACTCCCCGGTCCTCCCTCTACGACCGTACATTCATATCCCCACAAGAAACATTCGCGTGTCCCGTTCACACAAGGTCCACACTGGCGTCGCACGTGACTACGAAACTGAGGTTGGACAACTGCGCCACCGTCTGCAGAGTTACCAAAAAAGCCACTCAAGTAAGTCGCAGTCGGTTGGTAGATACTTACCTCTGCAGTGAATCCAGGCATATTCATAATGTTCATTTTGTATCTCCTTTTGGTTGGTTAGATTCAATGGTCATAGCACGTAGTTGAAATGTCCTCAGGAATCCAAACAATACTGTGATATTCAAGTATTGGGGTTTGTGGCCTCTGGTCAGATCGCTGGGCAATTAGACTAGAGAAAAAAAGCCGTTCTGGAAATTACCAACAGTGTCTATTCTAGATTTTACGGCCCTGTCATAGCATTTGTTGGGGTAATCACAATCTATGCAAACTGGAAAGTTGTTTGGCGAAGGAGCGGTGCAACAGCGCCCCATTGAGTCGTAAGTACCACTGATCACAGTGCCGGAGATCCGTCCGTAGCATTTGCCACCGGGTGTGTTTTCACTATTCGGCTTCTGCATGTACACTTGGTTGTCATTTTTTCCACTGCCGAAACTTCGAGCTACTTCAGACTGGAAATGACTAACAGTGATGTAAATTGAATTCTCTGCCGTAAATCCAGGCATATTCATAATGCTCATTTTCACATCTCCTTTCGGTTAGTTTGGTTCAACGGCCACAGCCAATAGTTGGGATGTCCTCAGAAATCTAAACAATACGGTGGTATCAAGTGATGGGGTTCGTTGTCTCACTCTAACCTATGGCGCTGTGGCCACCCTACTTATTGCCTCAGTGGAAAAAGCAGTTATCTCTGACCTCTTCGCAGGAGCAGGGCCCTCCAAAAAGACACGAAGCCCAAAGATCGGGTCTGAATGCTGCGAGCCCAACCGCCGAACAGGCAAAATACCCAGCCCAACACACCGCATTTGCGTCCGCCGGCCGCGTTGGTCCGCTTCCGCTGCCTTTGATACCACCGGGGTCGCGACATCTGGCTGCGCATTTTGCGGCTGACCAGTCAGGGTGTTGATCTCTGCAATCCATAACGCAACCCACTTTGCCCGGGGCGTTCTTGTTGGGGAGTTGTGGGATAACGGCAGTTTTTTGCAGTTCACCCTGTTGTCCAAAAGAACAGTAGCGATTGTTTGACCTGTAGAGAGAAGCTTGTGCTGTAAATTCAGGCATGTTCATTTTGGAACCTCCTAGTATTTTCACGTTTAACGGTCAAAGTACGGTGCCATCTTGGCAACGAGGAACGGAAATTCCTCAGTCCCATCCGCGAGCATTATTTCACTCAACCACCAAAGGGATCGCACAAAGTGCTACATTCACGCTGCGGCCACAAACAGAATGGGAAAGGAACCCATAAACATAGCTCAGGTCTGACGACGCTTCTGCACCTTGTCGTGCAAGCTTGTGGCGTTACTTGTGATCCTGGTGTTTGCTGCGGTCCGACTACGTTGTACTGAATTATCGCTTTGTATATTGACAGTTCGGCAGTAAATCCAGGCATATTCATAATGTTCATTTATATCCCCTTTCGGTTGGTTAGGTTTAACGGTCATAGCCCGTAGTTGGCGTGTCCTCAGGAATCCAAACAATACGGTGGTATCAAGTGTTGGGGTTCGTTGCCTTACCCCAACTACGCGCTATCGTGAAAATATTCGAGCCTGGCTCCTATAATTTTGATGTTGGTACAAGAACGAAAACTCCTCACCCTGCCTACGATTACCGTTGTCTCACACGGCACGAGAACTAACCAGCGTCGCGTCGCTCCGAGCAGCATCGGGCGATCTGGGGTCACGATAGATCTCGCTGCCCATGCTGAGCAGAATCCGCATCCTATCGATCAATCACGGCCGCACTGCCTTTTGTAGACGGCACAGCAGTGGTTCCCGCGTGGACCACTCCGGCAACATCGACTTAACGTAATGCAAACGTCCCGAGGAAGCATACTTGGTAAGATAATATTTTGTCTCATACCATTACCGTCTCTATTGAGATTCCCGGACATATCGTAAACTTTTCCGGTATTGTATATTGAGGCTTCTGCGGTAAAACCTGGCATTTTCACGGTGTTCATTTTAGATCTCCTACGTTAAGTTTAGCGATCATAATATGGCGACATCTTCGTTACCAGGAATGGAAACTCCTCGGTCACGTCGCAGCGCACAAAGAACTTCTCGGTGAAATCAGTATTGCGATTGGTATAGGAAAAGATGACATCGACAATGTTGCGCGTGCTGCTCAAGGGCGAGGGCCGGACTTCCACTCCTGTCAACGAGAAGTCCCGCCCGAACTCCTCGGCTGCCTTGGCATAAATGGCCGGATAGCGCATGACCAAGTAGTTCAGGACGCGGTGCTCGTCGGTTGCACCGGCGTTGTCTGTCAGTTGCATGATCCTGTTGAATAGTTCCTCGGCTGCCGGGCCGAACTGCGCGGCTGTGGTTTTTTCCGGCTTTGGGATGGCCTTGATGAGTGCATCGCGATTGAAGGAATAAATTTGGTCGAATGCAACAATAGGAATCATTAGCCCATTGCACATTTCCGGCGGGGCGATAGGTCCGCGCAGGCCGATGACGACATCGATATCATCGGGGCTGGGGGCCGGCCGGATGGCCTCCACCAGCAGATCAATATCGGCGGGATCGCGTGGTTGCAGCAGATAGGTTTCCAGCCCCTGGATGCTCAGCACCCAGCACAGTTGGCGCACCAGGTAGCGGTTCTCACGTTGGGACAGAACGGCGTGGAAGGTCTGTTGGTCGGTTTTTCCGACAGTTTCTGTCCGCCCGGTCGCTTGGGCGAACTCCTTTTCCACGGAGAGATTCGGGAAGCGCGCTTCGACCCGGCCGATGGCATAGACATAAGGCACCATCCCGGTACCACCGTTGAGGCTCAAACTGGCATTCCCTGCGCAGCCGCAGGTTCCGGTTCCACCCTGTGGAGCGATCGTCGAAGTTGTACGGGCCCCGGGATAGGGTGAAACAGGGACAATGGTTCCATCATTCTTCTTAACCTGCCCGCTGTCAATTGACTGTTCTATCGATTCAGTTTGTTCATTCATAATCGTTTCTCCTTGAGCTAGTAGTAAATTTAAACCGTGCTTAACAAATATTATCGATCTCTAAAAAATGATTTTCCTACTTCGACTATCGATTCGTGAAAACTATTCTGCGGTTGAGCGCGGCGGCTCGCTGTTCGCAGCCTCCGCAGGGTTGTATCCCAAAATAGGAGGTCGCTCGTTTAATTACATCACCCAGCCCGATTTCATCGTCAGTGATAAACCCAGGCAGGCGCACGCGCCGAGGCGTGTGTTCGCTTTGGCCGATGGAATCATTGCCTTTGCTTATGTTGGTCATGGTTATTTATCTCCCCGCATTCGTTGTTAACAGGATTTGATAGGCTGTTGCAGCGTCCAGCAAAGGCGGAACTATCGAGGCGCGCCGCGGTGTGGAAGCTTGGGTGACGGCAAGTTTGATTTGTGCCGCGGTCGCAGAGGGAAATTCCGACCACAATAGCGCAATCGCTCCAGTCACAAATGGCACCGCCACGCTTGTGCCTCCAAAGGTTAGCGATTGGCCTTCAGCGCCGAGACTGGTGATGGCATCACCGGGCGCGCTTAAGCCTCGCCTGCCAATCGAACTCCCCAGATTCGACTCGTTCATCGGTCTGCCTCGAAGGTCACAGGACACCACCGGAATGACCCACGGATGGCGAGTAATGGCAGAACTGCCTAGGGTGCCTTGATTGCCCGCCGCTGCGGCAACGATCACCCCGCGCCTGACTGCCTGATTGAGCGCTTCTTCCAAGGACTGCTCCCCTTTGGTGGAAGGTTGCGCGAGGGCGAGGCTCAAGTTGATGACGCGCGCGCCGGCGTCGATGCATTCGATGATCGCCGCTGCAAGTTCCTGCGGCGTCGCACTCGGCATGTGTTCGCGTCCCGAGGTCAACTCGGCAAAAATGGGGCGAACCAAGAGAGTGCAGTTGGGACAAATGGCGGGGGCGGAGGAATTGCGCTTTGCCGACAAAATGCCGGCTACAAAAGTTCCATGCGTGCACGCTGTGCTGTTGGCCTGTGCGCACGCAGCGCCATTATTTTCGGGAATCTCGCGGAGATATTCGACCGCCAGATCGGGGTGTTGGGTAGCGACAGGCCCGTCAATAAGCCCGATCTTCACTTCAGAGCTACCGCTGGTGCGCTCCATCAACGCTGTGAGCTTGACTAAGTCCAAAGGATCCATAAGCTTTGACACCCGTTGTTCTGTTTAACAAATTATTACTTGGTTCCAGATGACATATGCTCTCTTCAAGTACAGGCGATTGCCAACCTTGCTTTATGGACGAACATTAAATACTGTAGCCGATCGCCGTCTGTACGTTATCACACAGAGAGGCGGGCTTTTTTCATGGAATTTAAGCGGTAGTTGGCGCGGATGACTTAATTAAAAATGTCATTTGCCTTGGCAGTCCAGATGAAGGGTTTTGGATTTTGATTGTGTATGGCGACATATATAGACCAACTCATCAAACGACGGCTTTAATAGCCGTCGTTTGTGGGTGATGCTACGCCAACAGAAGCATCGACCGGGTCAAGTACGATACCGACACGATTATAAACAATGGCCGAATTTCCTACCCCTATTCAACGTCTCATGGAATCGAAGATAAATTAGGCAGGAAATTTATCTGTCTTCGTTCAGAACTCTAAATATGTTGTTCTAATCACAGTTTGTGTAATTGTTCTTCTTGCAATCGCGTGCCAATTTTTGCGCTTCAGCAATTTGGGCCGGTGTCATGTGTTGAGCCGCTTTATTAAGATTTTCCTGCGCGGCACTATAACCATTGATTGTTGCGAGACTAAACCACATATGTGCGCGAACATAATCTTGCGTAACGCCTTGACCGAGGTTATAACTTAAGCCAAGACTATTTTGTGCGGTTGCATGGCCTTGTTTGGCCGCCAAACGAAACCACTTTACTGCTTCCTGATAGTCCTGATTAATGCCCTGCTTGTTGGCATAACTTAAGCCAAGATAATATTGTGCCTTTGCATGTCCTTGTTCGGCCGCCAAGCGAAACCACTTTACCGCTTCCTGAGTGTCTTGGGTAACGCCCTGGCCGTTGCCGTAGCTTACTCCAAGATTAAATTGTGCTTTTGCATGCCCTTGCTTGGCAGCCAGGTGAAGCCACTTCACCGCTTCCTGGTAATTTTGCGCTACAATTTTCCCATCAAGATAGATTCCACCAAGGATGTATTGTGCGATTGTATCGCCCTGCTCGGCAGCTAAACGAAACCACTTGATAGCTTCCTCAAAGTTTTGTACTACACCCTGCCCGTTGGCATAGCTTAGGCCAAGATTAAATTGTGCCTTGGTATGCTTTTGTTCGGCCGCCAAGCGAAACCACTTTATCGCTTCCTGGTAGTCCTGAGTAACCCCTTGGCCGTTGCCGTAACTTAATCCCAGATTAAATTGTGCATTTGCAAGTCCTTGTTGGGCAGCCAGGCGAAACCACTTTACCGCTTCCTGACTGTCTTGGGTAACGCCGTCTCCATAGAGAAATATTTCACCAAGGTTGTTTTGCGCAGTTGCATCACCTTGTTCGGCCGCCAAGCGTAATGTTTCTTTAACGTGCGCATATTTCCCTTCTGCCTTGCCCTCATCAGGATGTGCTTTGGCCAGGCCACTGCTCATTGCCAATATTACAGTTAAATAAAAAAACCATTTTTTCATTGAATTTCCTCAGAGATTACTTCGCACCGTGTATGAAAAGCTCGCCTTTATTGCCTAGCGTTCGCCAAACTAAAGTTGCTTACCTTGATCATTATAATGGCATTCAACATGCGCATGTACCTACTGGTGAGGTATAGCCTCTCATCCCAGATTTGCTGTTTCATTGCGGCCCACTGTGTTTGTCATCTATCATGTTTAAATATTTTATAACCGCATTGCGTTTACTAAATCAGCGTTACCTTAGCGCAGAATCTGGCATAAATGCCGAATGTTTTTGTTGCATCCCGAAATTGAATCCGCGTCAGAATCTACGCGCCAGTTAACTTTTTTTGCAAGATGTCGACGCGCTTAGAAAGAATGAACACAATGACAATTTTCAAGAACAACTTGCCCCGATTTTCGAACCACCTCTGGGTGACACTGGGTATGCTCGTTGTTTTCGCTATAACCTTTGCCGTTTATGCTTGTGCAGAAAAAGAAATCGGGCGTGCTAATGAGTTGCGGCAGCGGTCTTTTCTGCTGGCTGATGAATTGCGCCAATCGTCTGATGACCTGACACGTATGGTTCGCACCTATGTGGTGATCGGAGACCCAATCTATAAACAACACTATCAGGAAATCCTCGACATCCAGGATGGCAGAAAGCCTCGCCCAATCGACTACCACAACATCTACTGGGATATCGTGCTGCGCGATGACCAGCGTCCGCGGCCGCCAGGGCTGGCGGTTCCCTTGCTGGAGTTGATGCGAGGGGCTGGTTTTACTAAAGAAGAGTTCGCCAAACTAGCGGAGGCAAAAGCCAATTCGGATACGCTCACACGCACTGAATTTGCTGCAATGAAACTGATCGAATCAACCAGCCCGCTGACCGAGGCGAACCGCGCCGGGGCAATGGCTATATTGCATGACGAGGCTTACCATCAAGCCAAGGTCAGCGTCATGCGGCCGATCAGCCAGTTTCAAAGAATGGCCGATAAACGTACCTTGGAGGCCGTGCATACCGCCGAAACCTACGCTACCTTGATACGTTCGATCTTCATCCTGCTGGGCATGTTGCTGGCATTCCTACTGTGGAAACTGCAACGGAACTTGTATGCAACTCTGGGCGGCTCAGTGAACGAGCTGCATACGCGCATCGCCCATCTTGGCAGTGGAAATTTTTCATCCGTCATTACGGTCGCTAAAGGCATGGAAAACAGCGTGCTGGACTGGTTATCAGAAACACAGATCAGTTTGGCCAGAATTGATGCTCAACGTAAGGAAGCTGAAGCAAAAAATCAACGCTTGACCAAGCTTTATGCCGCTTTGAGCAAGTGTAACCAAGCTATCGTGCGCTGTACCAGTGAGACGGAGTTGTTCACGCAAGTCTGCCGCGTGGTAGTGAATTTTGGTGGCATGGATATGGCATGGGTAGGCGTACTTGAAGAACAGAGTGACTACATAAAGCCGGTCGCATCCTTTGGCAGTGGAGTGGAATATCTCAAAGGGTTGCAGATTCCAGTGGCAGCCAATGAACCATACGGACGCGGGCCAACTAGCTCGGCGTTCCGCGAAAATTTGCCATTCTGGTGTCAAAATTTTCAACATGACCCTATTACTACGCAGTGGCATAAGCACGGTGCACGGTTTGGGTGGGCGTCATCTGCCGCGCTTCCGCTGCATCGTAATGGAGAAGTCAGCGGGGTTTTAACCCTCTATACCGATGTGGACAACGCCTTCGACGAAAATGTGCGTAATTTGCTGGTGGGAATGGCGATGGACATAGACTATGCGCTGAAAAGTTTTGAGCACGAGGCTCAACGTAAGCGGGCAGAAGAAGCGTTGCGGGAGAGCGAGCAGCGCTTGCGCACTATCATCGAGACGGAGCCGGAATGCATAAAGGTTTTAGACAGCGGCGGTCGAATCCTGGAAATGAACGCTATGGGCCTCGCCATGTTCGAAGCAGACTCCATAGATGAGGTGCAACGGCATAAACTCGTAGATTATATTCTTTCCGAGTATCACGGTGCCTTTCTCGCCATGCATAAGCGCGTGATGAGAGGTGAAAGTTGTTTTTTTGAATTTGAAATCAAAGGCATCAAAGGGACGCAGCGCTGGCTGGAAACTCATGCCGCGCCATTAAGTAATGCGGACGGCACAATCACGATGTTGCTTGGTATTACCAGAGATATCACCGCGCGCAAGGAAGCTGAAAAGCGTATTCAATACCTGGCACATTTCGACTCGCTCACCGGGTTACCGAACCGCGTTCAGTTGAACAGTCACGCCAAATATGTCATCAGTTTGGCGCAGCGGAGTCAAGTGCCAGTGACGTTGATGTTCCTCGATCTCGATCACTTCAAGGATATTAACGATACGCTCGGTCACAGTGTTGGTGATGCTTTGTTGGTCGAACTGGCCAAACGGCTGCGCTTGGTGCTACGTGAGGAAGATATGGTGTCGCGCCTTGGGGGGGATGAATTCATCTTCTTATTGTACGGCGTCGATGCACACGAAGCGCCTCTGGTGGCGCAGAAGCTGCTGGATGTTATCGCTGTACCCTGCCAGATAGAACAGTATGATCTGAATGTAACCGGCTCGATTGGCATTGCCCTTTATCCAGGCGACGGCACAGATCTGGAGGCGCTTTCTAAAAGCGCCGATTCCGCCATGTATCGCGCCAAGCATGAAGGGCGTCATGGCTACCGTTTCTTTACGGCTGAAATGCAGATTCGTTCGGCGCGCCATCTGAAACTGGTTAATGCGTTGCGCCAGGCGTTGGAACGTAATCAACTACAAATATACTACCAGCCTCAGGTTTCCATGCAGGATGGACGCATCATCGGGGCGGAAGCTCTGTTGCACTGGACACATCCCGCGCTGGGTTCAGTTTCGCCATCGGAATTCATTCCCTCCGCAGAAGAAAGCGGGCTGATTATGCCGATTGGGGAGTGGGTGCTGAGGCACGCGGCGCGACAGGCAAAATCGTGGATGCAGAATGGCCTGGTTCCGCTGGTCATGGCGGTGAATCTTTCCGCGGTTCAGTTCCGCCATCCCGATTTGCCCAATTTGATCACGCGTATCCTCGACGAAGAGGGCTTGCCGCCAGAGTATCTGGAGCTGGAGCTGACCGAGGGCGTAGCGATGCATGACCCACAAAATGCTATTGCCGTGATGAACAAACTGCACGAGCGTGGCGTGCGTATGTCGATCGATGATTTTGGTACCGGCTATTCCTCACTGAGTCATCTGAAAAAATTCAAAGTGTACAAACTTAAGATTGATCAATCTTTTGTGCGTGATATCAGCACCGATCCAGAAGACAGGGCTATCGTTAGTGCCGTTATCAACATGGCCAAGAGCCTTGGTCTGCAAACCATTGCTGAGGGAGTGGAAACGGCGGGGCAACTGGCGTTTTTGCGGGAACAGGGTTGTGATGAGATGCAGGGCTACTATTATTGCAAACCATTGCCAGCCGACGAATTCGAGGAATTTGTTCGATTAAAAGTCTGAAAGTATTAAGTATAACTTGTTGTTTATGCTAACAATAGTATGCGATTGTTCATACGTCAATTCTTCTATGAGGAAGCGGCATCGAAGTAATGGGATTGTGAGTTTTTCGCCCGATTTTATGGATTCAAATTTGGGTTGCGATCGCAATGATCCAGTACCGCGCGAATTTGCCTATCGCCATGAATAATGCAGCGTGCCAAGGATTGAGCCTTAGCCATCCGGCAGCAAGACACAGCGCATCACCCAGTAATGGCACCCAGGCAAGCAGTAATGCGGGTGTACCGTAGTACTGTATTTTCTCCACATGTTTGAGCTTATGGGTTTGCGGTAACAATCGCCCCATACCGAATGACACCATGCCGCCTAGCGTATTGCCGAGCGCGCTGAGCAAAAGCGCAGGCCAGAATAATTCCGGGTATATTTTGAGCACACTGACCAGTACAATTTCAGAACCACCAGGAAGCAAGGTGGCGGCAAGGAAGCTGCTAATGAAAAGCGATAACAGACTGGTAGATTCAGTCATGTCCAGAAAGTGGGCGGCTTGCCAAAACCACCCTCCCCACTAAAAGTGAATGACAGACCGATTAAAACTTGATTGCTGAAAAAATCTTTTTTGCTAGATTACCCGTTGCTTCCAGCGGGTTTGCGCGAATCGCTTTTTCCTGTTCAGCCATCATCAAAAATAAGCCGTCCATTGCTTTGCGGGTAATGTAGTCATCCATCTTGGTATCGCGTTTGTCTATTAAACCAAACTGTACCCCCTTGTCAGCGAACTGATCATAGGTTTCCGCGAGCTTCACTTTCTGTATTGAAGTTGCCACGACAGGTTTAAATTTTCCGGCCAGCGCAGTTTCAGTGTTTTTGCGGAAATATTGCGTGGCGGCATCACTGCCGCCCGTGAGTATGCCTTTGGCATCGTCCACGGACATTTTATTGACTGCACCGACTAATAGATCTTTTGCTTCAGGAACCGCTGTTTCGGCGGCCCGATTTATAGAGGTAGTCAAGTCGTCAGCATACTTTCCCATGCCAAATTTACGTAATAAGCCATCCGCTTTTTGCAGACTTTCCGGCAGCGGAATGCGCACCTTGTCGTTACCGAGGTAACCGTTCTCTTTGGAAAGATTGGCAACGGCAGTTTCTGCACCCTGAATGAGGGCTTGCTTCAAGCTACTAACCTGATCATTGTTGCTAAAATCGGCCAAATTTGCCGCAGATTTTGGCGCCCCCGTGGTTGCCGGTGTATTGCTAGAGGCTGCAGGTGTTGAGTTTTGTGGGGTAGATTTCCCAAAACTGCCAAGTTCTTTGTTGATTAAATCACCAAAATCAATGGCGTGAGCATGGCTAGCAGTAAGGGTAATAGAGATAAATAGAATACTTTGGATCATATGTCGGGGCATGATGATGTTTCTCCTGTCAGAGTGGGTTTAAAAGTTTATAGGTAACTATCGTAAAGTTTTTGGGAAGCACGCAGATATAGTATCGAGCATATTATTACAATGTGGTAAAAAGTGTGTTGGAGAGGATGCATAATGTTCCTGCATTGTGAAACTGAAACCACGTTATCATTTTTTGCCTGATTAATCTGCATTAGTGTATTTATGTAACTATTCGTAGCCTGCTACATTTTTGTGCAGAACCACCCAATCAACTCGGAGCCAATATGAGTGAACCGCTGCTGATCGCTAAAAATAACAAGCAAGAACTTTTTCTACTGCCGCAAATGGCCAATCGCCACGGGCTGATAACAGGTGCGACAGGAACGGGTAAGACTGTCACCCTGCAAACATTGGCGGAATCCTTCAGCCGTATTGGCGTGCCAGTATTTCTTTCTGATATCAAGGGGGACTTGTCCGGTTTGAGCAAGGTCGGTGGCAACAATCAAAAAGTTACCGAAAGAGTCACGCAGCTCAATCTGGAAAATTTTGTACATCGCGCTTATCCAGTAACGTTCTGGGATGTATTCGGAACCATGGGTCATCCATTGCGTGCCACTATTTCTGACATGGGGCCGATGCTCATCGGACGTATGTTGAATTTGAACGAAGTACAGCAGGGCGTGCTGGCACTAGTGTTCAAAGTCGCCGATGACAATGGACTGTTATTACTTGATTTGAAGGATCTGCGCGCGATGTTGCAGAACGTGGGTGACAATGCCGCAGATTTTACTACTGAATATGGCAATATCTCCACCGCCAGCATCGGTGCGATTCAGCGTGGCTTGCTGCAAATTGAAATGCAAGGCGGCGAAAGTTTTTTTGGTGAACCGATGCTCAATATTTCCGATCTGATGCAGACCGACGCTAATGGCTACGGCATGATTAACATCCTGGCCGCCGATAAATTGATGTCGTCGCCCAAAGTGTATTCCACGATGTTGTTGTGGTTGCTTTCCGAGTTATTTGAGCATCTGTCTGAAGCGGGTGACCTCGCCAAGCCTCGGCTGGTATTTTTCTTCGACGAAGCACATTTACTGTTTAATGACGCCCCTGAAGCACTGCTCGATAAAATCGAACAAGTGGTACGTTTGATTCGTTCCAAAGGCGTGGGGATATATTTCGTCACCCAAAACCCAGCAGACGTGCCGGACAAGGTACTGGGTCAGCTCGGCAACCGCGTGCAGCACGCGTTGCGTGCCTTTAGCCCACGCGATCAGAAGGCTGTGAAGGCAGCGGCTGAAACCATGCATGACAATCCCGATCTGGATGAAGAAGCTGTCATTACTACGCTGGGTGTAGGCGAAGCACTCGTTTCATGTCTGGATGAAAAAGGCCGTCCGGGTATTGTTGAACGTGCATTAATTGTTCCGCCACAGGCTCAAATAGGCCCGATTAATGAAACTGAACGCAAAGCCATTATTCAAGATTCGCTGCTTGTGGGTCACTATGAAAAAGCAGTGGATCGCGAATCGGCTTACGAAATTATCAAGAAACGCGCCAGCAATAAATCTGCTGAAGGCACAACAGCGCAGGCTGCTGATCCAACGCAAGTGGGGACGAGTGGCGACGGTGGATTTGGCGGTATGTTGGGAAGTATATTTGGAGGGAGTACCTCAAGAAGTCGTGAAGGTGTTGGTGAAGCGTTTGCCAAGAGTGCTGCCCGTGCCATTGGCTCATCAGTCGGGCGGCAAATTATTCGTGGGGTACTGGGTTCGCTCCTGGGCGGTAGACGGTAGGTGTCATCTCAAGTAGTTTCGGATCATTTTTATGACGAAGTAAAGCAGGCGTCATAATTACTCTTAAGGGCGTATTTAAATTTTCAGATACGCCCTGGTTTTCTGCGCGGCATATATAGATCCGTAATACTGCCTTCGGCAATTTCCGCGGCGAAGCCGACAGTTTCCGACAGCGTAGGGTGCGGGTGGATAGTCAGAGCGATATCTTCCATGTTCGCACCCATTTCCAGCGCAAGCACAGTTTCGGCGATCAATTCACCTGCATTGCTGCCCACGATGCCTGCACCGAGAATATGTTTTGTTTGCGGGTCATATAGTAGCTTGGTAAGCCCTTCTTCCCGCCCCATTGACAATGCACGGCCGCTCGCCGCCCATGGAAAAGCTGCCTTCTCATAGGCGATGCCCTGTGCTTTAGCCTGTTTTTCGGTCAGACCCATCCAGGAAATTTCCGGATCGGTATAAGCCACAGACGGAATAGTAAGCGCATCGAAGCTGGTTTTATGCCCGGCAATAACTTCCGCCGCCACTTTGCCTTCATGCGTTGCTTTGTGCGCCAGCATGGGGTCGCCCACAATGTCACCGACAGCATAGATGTGCGGCACATTACTGCGCTGTTGTTTATCCACTGGGATAAAACCACGCTCATTGACCACTACACCTGCCGCTGCTGCGTTAATTTCGTGTCCGTTTGGACGACGTCCTACGGCGAGCAGCACACGGTCGTATAGTTGCGATTGCGGTGCATTGTCACCTTCAAAGGTTATATTCAACCCTTCCGTCCTTGCCTCAATTTTGGTGACTTTGGTTTTCAAGTAAATTGCTTCGTAACGTTTTTCGATGCGCTTATGCAACGGACGTACAAGGTCGCGATCAGCGCCGGGAATCAGGCCATCGGCCAATTCGACCACAGAAACTTTGGAGCCCAGCGCGTCATATACCGTGCCCATTTCCAAGCCGATAATGCCTCCGCCAATGATCAACATACGCTCAGGGATATCCTGCAACTGCAATGCACCGGTGGAATCAATCAAGCGTGGATCATCGTACGGAAAGCCGGGAATACGCGCCACGCTGGAGCCTGCTGCAATGATGGCATTATCAAACGTGATGGTCTTACTACCGTCGCTGGTTTCCACCGTGATGCTGTTAGGCGAATTGAATTTTGCCACACCGTAAACTACGTTCACTTTGCGTTGTTTAGATAATGCGACTAAGCCGCTGGTTAGTTTAGCGATAATGCTTTCCTTCCAGCTGCGAATTTTATTAATGTCGATCGTCGGTTTGCTGAATGTGACGCCATGATGCGAAATTTCATCTGCCTCGGTGATAGTCTTGGCGACATGCAACAGCGCCTTCGACGGGATGCAGCCTACATTAAGACACACCCCCCCGAGTTTGGAGTGACGTTCAATTAGTATTACTTGTTTGCCCAGATCAGCAGCACGGAAAGCTGCGGTATAGCCACCGGGGCCGGCGCCCAGGACGACTATTTCGGCATGAAGATCACCTTTTTCAAATGAGGGGGAGGTTGGGATAGCAAATTCAGGCGTCGAAGATGGAGCAGAAGTGACTTGTGGCGTAGATGAAATTTCTCCTGTCTCCATGCTTTTTTCCGTTTTTTCTTTATCAGGTGAGGGAGTTGGCTTTTCCTCTGAAAAAGGGGGGATGGAAGTGACGGGAGTGGATTGAGCAGACGAAGAGATTGATCCTTCCGTTGCTGTCTCTGCTTCTAGCATTAGGATCAAGTCGCCTTGGCTGACTTTGTCGCCAATTTTGATCTTTAAATCCGTTATCATCCCCGCGACGGGGGAGGGTACGTCCACAGTCGCCTTGTCGGTTTCCAATGTGATCAGTGATTGTTCTGCTACCACAGCCTCGCCTATTTGAACTAACACCTCGATAATAGTTACATCCTTAAAGTCACCAATATCCGGCACGTTAACTGCGATAGTTTGTTTCATAATTTTCTTTCGTGATCATTTCAGGCAAGTTGTACAGAAATTTTTGGTGAAAAATATCCCTGCTAATTTCTTATCTGCCCACTGCCCAATACAATAAATTTCTGCGAGGTTAATCCTTCCAAACCTACGGGGCCGCGCGCGTGAATTTTGTCCGTGGAGATACCGATTTCCGCGCCTAATCCGTATTCAAAGCCATCGGCAAAGCGTGTTGAAGCATTTACCATGACCGAGCTGGAATCCACTTCGCGTAAAAAACGCATCGCCTTGGTGTAATTTTCAGTCACGATGCTGTCAGTGTGCTGTGATCCATAGGTGTTGATATGCGCAATAGCATCATCCAGCCCAGCCACCACACGCACGCTCAAAATCGGCGCAAGGTATTCGGTGCGCCAATCTTCTTCTGTAGCAATTGCCATTTGCGTAACGAGTTTACATGCGGCTTCGTCACCACGTAGCTCCACGCCTTTATCCAGATATATGTTACATAATTGGGGCAGCATATGCGGCGCCATACTGGCAGCCACCAATAAGGTTTCCATGGTATTACACACACCGTAACGTTGAGTTTTGGAGTTGTCGGCGATGCGGATGGCTTTCTCTAAATCAGCTTCGTCGTCGATATATACATGGCAGATACCGTCCAGGTGTTTTATAACCGGCACACGGGCTTCTTCCGCGATGCGCGCGATTAGACTTTTTCCACCACGCGGCACGATCACGTCCACGTATTCCCGCATGGTAATAAGTTCGCCCACGGCGGCACGATTGGTGGTGCTGATCACCTGCACCGCAGTCTCTGGCAAGCTGGCTTCGCGCAGCCCCTGATGGACGCATGCCGCAATTGCCTGGTTGGAATGAATCGCCTCGGAGCCACCGCGTAAAATGGCAGCATTGCCGGATTTCAGGCACAGCCCTGCTGCATCAGCCGTCACATTTGGGCGGGATTCATAAATGATGCCGATAACGCCAAGTGGTACCCGCATCTTACCGACCTGGATACCGGAAGGACGATATTTCAGGTCGCTAATTTCACCGATGAGATCGGGCAGGGCCGCTATCTGCAATAGCCCTTCTGCTATGCTGCGCACGGATTTTTCAGTTAGGGTGAGGCGGTCGATGGAGGCAGCATCTAACCCGTTAACACGGGCAGCAGCGGTATCCTTGGCGTTCGCCGTAATGAGTTGTGCGGTGCTGCTCAGGATAGCAGCAGCAATATTTTCCAGGGCACGATTTTTTTTCGCTGTGCCAGCTTGCGCCATAATGCGCGAAGCGGCACGGGCATCCTGCCCAACTTGTTGCATGTATGTTTTTATGTCATCCATTTTTACCTCATAATTCAAGTGTAGCCAGTAGGTGGGCAGAGCGCAGCGACTCCATCATTGTCAACACAGCTATCTCATTGATGACAGATATCGCTGCATTTTGTTCATCTATAAGTGCGCATTTTACCATTGCACTTAAGTTAAAATACGTACCTTGTATATTAGGGTCTGCCATGTCTGACATTCTGCAAAAAATTCTTACTGTTAAGGCGCAAGAAATTGCTACCGCAAAAGCCGAATGCTCTTGGATGATCATGCGCGCTAAGGCGGAACAAGAAGCCTTACCTACTCGTGATTTCATCGGAGCAATTCGCAGAAAAATTACAGCAGGCCAGCCCGCAGTGATAGCCGAAATTAAAAAAGCCAGCCCAAGCAAAGGTGTGTTACGCGCGGATTTCCATCCGGCGGAAATTGCTGCTAGCTATGCGAATCACGGTGCGGCCTGCCTGTCAGTATTAACTGATGCGCAATTCTTTCAGGGCAGTGCCGAATATTTACAGGAAGCGCGGGCTGCTTGTTCAATTCCGGTGCTGCGCAAGGATTTCATGGTAGATACCTACCAAATTTATCAGGCGCGTGCGTTAGGAGCGGACTGCATCCTGCTGATTGCGGCAGCATTAAGTTTGGCGCAGATGCAGGAATTTGAAGCTTTGGCACATAGCTTGGGGCTAAGCGTGCTGATAGAAGTGCATAATAAATCAGAATTGGACGAGGCATTACAACTCACCACTCCGCTTATCGGTATTAATAACCGCAATTTGCGTACTTTTGAGGTAACACTGCAAACTACGTTGGATTTATTACCGCACATTCCACAAGAACGTATTGTGGTAACCGAAAGTGGCATCCTCCAAGCAGAAGATGTACAACTGATGCGCAATAATCACGTCAATGCTTTTTTGGTAGGCGAGGCATTTATGCGTGCGCCCGAACCAGGCGTTGCCTTAGCAAGGCTGTTTGGCTTGTGATGCATGTGCGCGCTTGTGATGGCTTGGACTATTCCTAATATTGTTTTCGCCATTTTTATACGATAGTTACGCGAACAGATTATTGTGGAGTTGGCGAGTCTGATTACAGAGCAACAGAGAGACAAACAAGTTATCTTACTTGGGAAAATGGTTACCACGGATCATTTGCAGGCGCTGGTATTGAAGAATCTCACCAGTATTATATCAATATAAAAAACGGGTACCCGAAGGTACCCGTTTAACATTCAAATCGTCATCCTCTTGCGAGGAACAATAATTTAGAACGAATGCTTCATACCCACTGAGAAGGTATCCGCGTCACCACCTCGAACTGTATTGCTAATGGAAGTGCCTTCACTGTTCCAGCCAAGCTGGTAGTTTCCGTTTCCATCATTTTTCAGCTTGCTGTACAAAGCATACAACGTGCTACGCGCACTCATTTTGTGGTCGTAACCAAACGTATACTGCTTGGCCCCAGAGTTAGAAGTATTTCCAGCATCGTTATCGACTTTAGCAAACGCGATTTTAAGCGCATCAGCTGAAGTCATGTTGTATTTGCCGGATAGATACCAAGCTTTGGAGTCGCCAGAGGTAATTTTATTGTTGATTTTTTCATACACACCGTTTAACGCAAATAGAGTCGTCGAGTAACCAACGGCCCCTTTCCATGCTCTGGTGCTAAGTCCAGCAGCACTAAAACCAGGTGCATCCAATTGGCCAGGACCATTGCTTACGCTTTGGTAAGCCAAAGAACCATGAAACGGAGACTGATCACTGTTGAACATGGCAGCAAGTGATACACCTTCATTTGTGTGGTTTAAGCTGTTATTTGGACCCAAGTTTTGATTCTTCCCTGGTGCTGTACCGCCTTGATCACCAAAATACGAACCTGCCAGACTGAAACCGCTATAATTCAAGGTGTTAAAGCCAACTGTATTGTTAGTACGAACATCATGGCCGATACCCATCAGGCTACGGTTATCAGCGATGGTATTTTGGAACATGTCCATGTCACGAGTAGAGACCTTGTAGGGGGTATCGAAACGACCTAATCTTACAGTACCTGCTTGGTCGAATTTCAAGCCAGCGAAGGTGTCACGGAATGCAAGGCGTGTATCTGAACCTGGGTTATTTACACCGCCTTGCCCTGCGCCAATGGCAATTTGGTTTTCAATTTGCCAGATTGCGGACAAACCGCCACCCAAATCTTCCGAACCCTTAAAGCCAATGCGTGATGCATTGCTACCTACCCCGGTGCTGTCCCTGTTTACATCATTTTGTATGATGTCATAGGATACGTTAGCTTGACCGTAAATACTGACGTCGGCGATTGCTGCTGAGCTCGCAAATACACTTGCGACGGCTAGAGCAATCAAACTTTTATTCATGTTCATAAAATGTTCTCCTTGATTTACTAAATTGGTTTTCCGGGAAAACCTCTCAAATTTAAACCACTTATGAGAAGTCAGGCGGTATTTTGACAGAGAGCTTTAGAGATAAGCAAGGTGCGTGTTGCATTATTGCAACATTAAATGTGATAAACAAAAAATCCCTTTGAATTAAAAGACCAAGTTTTGTAAGCGGGAAATTGAAAATAATTATAGTGTTGGTATTATTACCATCGTTAATAATACTATTGATTCGGCAAGGATATACTGAGCTTACTTACAGTCAAATTGCACAATGACAGCACCTTCCATTTCAAACTTTACTTGTCCGTATTAGTTAATAGGATTTAGGCGGGCCACCATAAAACTGCATGACATGACAATAATTTCACCTCACCAGATACGCTAAAATATGTAACTAAAATTTTTTTCTGTGAAACTGTGCAGTTGAAATAGAGGTTTAATTTTTAGAGGCGTCCGTAACTATCGGGCAATCGGGATGGATATAAAAATGCAAAGGAGAGCTCTGTGTTGAGCTTCGACAGCTTGATTATAAAATTCGACAAAAGCTTGCGCACTCTATTTAGCGAGGCGCGTAGTATTCGCCCTTTTCCTGATGCCGGTTTGCCGGATGCCGCATTAGACGAGAATGAGAAAAAGCTCGCAGCAGCGTTGATGCGGGTCAATCATAGCGGGGAGATTTGCGCTCAGGCCTTATATCAAGGGCAGGCACTGACGGCGCGCGATCCTGTGATACAGGAGGAATTGCAGCAGACAGCAAACGAGGAGACCGAGCATCTGGCATGGACGTCGCGACGTGTGCATGAACTAGGTGGCCATCTGAGTTTGCTCAATCCACTTTGGTATGGTAATTCGCTGGCCATCGGCGCGCTCGCTGGGTTGCTAGGTGATAAATGGAATCTTGGATTTATGGCGGAAACTGAACGCCAGGTAGGTGTGCATTTGCAAAGTCATTTGGAGAAATTGCCAGAACAGGATATAAAAAGTCGTACGGTTGTTCGGCAAATGCTCATAGATGAAACTCGGCACGGGGATATTGCAGTGCAACTGGGTGGTGCGGAATTGCCACTGCCGATAAAGTTGGCGATGCAAGTGAGCGCAAAGGTAATGACACAGACTGCGTATTGGGTATAGCTCGTTACCTTATCGAAAGTTTTTTTCGATAAGGTAACGAAACCGTAGTTATGTCTTCACCTATAGGCATCTCTAAAAATTCACCACTAATCGTCACTGAGGCATTAGTTACGATCAGAGCTTTAGGATAATACGTTCATCATCCCCTGATTCAATTTTTTCATACTCGCACGCCAATGCCTTGGTGCTAAAAAATATTGAATGACTACATTGATGCGATAATGTTTTATGGTTTCCGTTCAACAAAAACTTTCTTCCTCGTCCGGAGATCTCGATTCCTGGTTTGATTTCTTATCAAATACTTTTGTTTCTGCAGAAGTCGAGGTGATCCGCCTTGCCTGTGAATTGGCTGAGCCACTTTATGCTGGGCAAGTCGAACTGACGGGTGCACCCTTGTTTCAGCATGCGCTTGGTGCGGCATCTATCCTGATTGGTTTGAATATGGATTTTGAAACCATAGCCGCCGCCATAATGCATGCGGTGCCCAAGTATCTGGACAACTGGACTGAAGTTTTGGAAACACGTTTCAGCGTTAATATAAGCCGTTTGGTTGGAGGTATTTTGCGTATTGAGCAAATCCGGGAATTTAGCGAGATGCAAGGCCTGCATAAAATAGAAAATAAAAAAGGTGATAGCAGCCAGCAGGTAGAAAGTTTGCGGAAAATGGTTTTGTCCATGGTGGAAGACATCCGTGTGGTGTTGATCAAGCTTGCGGAGCGCACCCAGACTATGCGTTGCTTGTCCGGTGCCAGCGAAGATCAGCAAAAGCGGGTTGCGCTTGAAACGCAGGGTATTTTTGCACCACTGGCAAATCGTCTCGGTGTATGGCAAATAAAATGGGAACTGGAAGATCTTTCTCTGCGATATCTGGAACCGGATATGTACAAGAAAGTGGCTACACTGCTGGATGAACGCCGGGTAGATCGCGAACAATATATCGCGGATGTGTTGACGCAGTTGAGGCAGGAACTGAATCAGGCAGGCATCAAGGCGGAGGTGACAGGACGGCCCAAGCACATCTTCAGCATCATCAATAAGATGAAGCGCAAGCGAATAGATTTCAGCGAGCTTTATGATGTGCGTGCAGTGCGGATTTTGGTGAATGATGTCAAGGATTGTTACGCGGTACTTGGGCTGGTGCATAACTTGTGGCAGCCTATTTCAAGCGAATTTGATGACTACATCGCGCATCCCAAGAGCAATTGCTATCGCTCATTGCATACAGCTGTGGTCGGTCCGCGCAACTTGGCACTTGAGGTGCAAATACGAACTTTTGAGATGCATCAGCATTCGGAATTGGGTGTCGCTGCCCACTGGCGATATAAAGAGGGCGCAAAATCGGATGTCAGGTTCGATGAACAGATTATATTGCTGCGCCAGATTTTGGAATGGAAAGAAGATGTAACTGATAGTGGTGACATGCTGGCGCAATTCCGGAATGAATTATTCCATAATCAGGTTTATGTACTTACGCCTCAGGGGAAGGTGATCAATCTGCCCAAGGGCGCGACTCCGGTGGACTTTTCCTATGCGGTGCATACTGATTTGGGGCACCGTACGCGCGGTGCCAAGGTCGATGGCAGCATAGTGCCTCTCAATTACAAGTTGCAACACGGGCAACGGGTAGAGATCCTGGCTGCCAAACAGGGTTCACCGAGCCGTGATTGGCTTAATCCTGCTCATGGTTATTTGCAAAGCCAGCGAGCCCGGGCCAAGGTGCGGCACTGGTTCAAGTACCAGAGCTTCGAAGAACATGTTTCTCAGGGTAGAACGCAGCTGGATCGTGAACTGCACCGGTTGGGCGTTATCTCTTTAAATCAGGAAAAAATCGCGCAAAAGTTGCATTTTAATAAGTTGGAAAATTTACTGGCCGCACTCGGGCGGGGCGACGTCACACAACGACATCTTGTCACCGCCATTCAGGACGAGATGCCGGCGAGGACAGGAGAAATAATAAAACCAATTGTCTCCAGGTTTACTGCTGCACGCTCATCTTCCACGGACATCCTGGTCGAAGGCGTGGGTAATTTGCTGACCCGAATAGCGAAATGTTGCAAACCCATGCCACTGGATTTGATTGTTGGATATGTCACGCGCGACCGGGGGGTGACTATTCATCGTCAAGATTGTTCATTCATGCAGCACTTGCCTGAAAATAGGTGTCACCGTATGCTCAGTGCTCAATGGGTCAGTCAAAAAGCACTGCCTTGACTGGTGATATTTCAGGCCGGATTCAAGTTCGAATTGCACCTATTCTTGTCTTACGCAATCCACATAGTAGCGTGGTCCGTCATTACCCTCATTTGCCACCAAGCCATGAATGTCACTTTCAAATCCTGGAAATTTCTGATTAAAGTCACGGGCAAATTTGAGGTAGTCCACGATGGTTTTGTTAAAGCGTTCACCTGGGATGAGTAGCGGAATGCCGGGTGGATAAGGCGTCAACAGCACACTGGTGATGCGTCCTTCCAGCTCGTCAATCGACACGCGGTCAATCTCGCCGTGCGCCATTTTAGCGAAAGCGTCGGACGGCTTCATGGCGGGCTCCATGTTGGAAAGGTACATTTCGGTGGTTAATCGCGCTACGTCATTGATCTTGTAAATGCCGTGAATATTGTCGCAGAGGTCACGGAGGCCGACCTTCTCATAGCGTGCATATTTGGCGACAAATTCGGGCAGTACGCGCCATAGTGGCTGATTTTTGTCATAGTCATCCTTGAATTGCTGCAACTCGGTTACCATGGTATTCCAGCGTCCCTTGGTGATGCCAATGGTAAACATGATGAAAAAAGAATAGAGGCCGGTTTTTTCCACTACAACACCATTTTCCGCCAAATACTTGGTGACGATGGCAGCCGGAATGCCAGAATCGGCGAAATCACCTCCGACATCCAGCCCCGGGGTGATAATAGTGGCCTTGATCGGGTCGAGCATGTTGAAGCCCGGCGCCAGGTTGCCGAAGCCATGCCAGCGATCATCTGCACCCAGCATCCAGTCCGCGCGCAAGGCCATACCTTCTTCGGCGAGAAAGTCCGGCCCCCAAACTTTGAACCACCAATCCGCCCCCCATTCTTCATCCACCTTGCGCATGGCACGACGAAAATCGAGCGCTTCAGCAATGGACTCTTCTACCAGAGCGGTGCCACCGGGCGGTTCCATCATTGCGGCAGCCACATCGCATGACGCTATAATGGCGTATTGCGGGCTGGTAGAGGTATGCATCATATAGGCTTCGTTGAAGCAGTCGCGGTCCAGTTTGCGCATTTCGCTGTCCTGCACCAAAATCTGTGAGGCTTGACTCAATCCGGCCAACATTTTATGTGTCGATTGAGTGGAAAACACCATGGATTCCTGGCATGGCTTACGGTCTTGGCCTATAGCGTGCATATCCTTGTAGAAATCATGAAAGGCGGCATGCGGCAACCATGCCTCGTCGAAAAGCAGGGTATCAATTTGCCCATCCAGCATCTGTTTGAGAGTTTCCACGTTGTACAACACGCCGTCGTAAGTGCTCTGAGTGATAGTCAGGATGCGCGGCTTTTGCGTTTTATCTTTGATGAACGGGTTTGCATCGATCTTCCGTTGGATAGTTTCAATTTTAAACTCGTCGAGTGAAATCGGTCCGATGATGCCGAAATGATTACGTGTTGGCATCAGGAATACTGGTATTGCACCAGTCATGATGATGGAATGGAGGATGGATTTATGGCAGTTGCGATCCACCACTACGATGTCATCAGGTGCGACGGTGGAATGCCATACGATTTTATTTGATGTAGAGGTGCCGTTAGTCACAAAGAATAGGTGATCGCAACTGAAAATACGCGCTGCATTTCGCTCGCTGGCCGCTACCGGTCCGGTATGGTCGAGCAGCTGACCCAGCTCGTCGACTGAGTTGCACACGTCTGCACGCAACATATTTTCGCCAAAAAATTGGTGAAACATGCGACCTACCGGCGATTTCAGGAAAGCCACCCCGCCCGAATGACCGGGGCAATGCCAGGAATAGGAACCATCTTGCGCGTAATTAACCAGTGCGCGGAAAAATGGCGGGGCGAGTGAGTCTAAATACAATCGGGCTTCACGGATGATATGCCGCGCCACAAATTCCGGTGTGTCTTCATGCATATGAATGAATCCGTGCAGTTCGCGCAGGATGTCATTCGGGATATGGCGTGAAGTACGCGTTTCGCCATATAGATAGATGGGGATATCGGCATTTTTGAAGCGGATTTCTTCCACGAAAGCGCGGATGTTTTTCAGTGCAATGGCCGTCTCTTCTTTACTGCCGCCACCGAATTCCTCATCGTCAATCGATAGTAAAAAGGCCGAAGCTCGGCTTTGTTGTTGTGCGAATGAAGTCAAATCCCCGTAGCTGGTTATACCCAGCACCTCCATGCCTTCTTTCTGGATGGCCTCGGCCAAAGCGCGCACGCTCAGGCCACTGGAATTTTCCGAGCGGAAATCTTCGTCGATGATGATGATGGGAAAATCAAATTTCATTCAGTGCTCCTTGGTGGGGAATATCTGCCGAACAGCGAGTTGGTACCGATTGTCGCAGATTTAGATAATGTGGTTAGCGTTAAATAACAATTAAGAATGATGTTATCCGGTAGCGCGAATAAAGGATTGCCAGCTGTATTAAGGGAGACGATTAACCGAAATTGATCAAAAAGCTTAATGCTATTCTGGTGCAGTTAACCGCGCGGAGGGTAGGGATTTTTAAGGGCTTGGACTAGCTCAGTCAGCACCGCGCGGAACTGCTGTTCGTCACAACCCATTAGTACTGCATCTTCCAGCGCATCTTGGCAGATTTGGCGGATTTCTTCCATGTTTTCGCTCAGCACCTTGTTTTTTTCCACGCAGGCAACAACCTCGCCTGTAGGGCTGCGCCAAATCGTTTGCGGACATGATGCCATTAAATTTATGCCTCTATATGATTCAGTAGAACTCAATGAATGGGTGGAACGTAACCATGCATCTGATTTTATATTTTGGGTAGTGTAACCCCAACCTGCCCCTGATATTTGCCGCCCCTATCCCGGTATGAGACCTCACATACTTCGTCGGATTCGAAGAAGATCATCTGCGCTACGCCTTCATTGGCGTAAATTTTCGCCGGTAGCGGCGTGGTATTGGAAAATTCCAGCGTGACATAGCCCTCCCATTCCGGCTCTAACGGTGTGACATTAACGATTATGCCGCACCGCGCGTAGGTCGATTTCCCCAGGCAAATGGTCAATACGTTGCGGGGGATGCGGAAGTGTTCTACGGTGCGTGCCAGCGCGAAAGAGTTGGGCGGGATGATGCAATAGTCGCTCTTGATCTCGACGAAAGAGTTGGCATCGAAATTCTTCGGGTCGACTATAGTGCTATTGATGTTGGTGAACAGTTTGAATTCGTCAGAGCAACGGACGTCATAGCCGTAGCTTGACGTGCCATATGATACGATGCGCTGGCCATTCGTTTCTTTCATCTGCCCGGGTTCGAAAGGCTCGATCATGCCGTGCTGTTTGGCCATGTGACGTATCCACCTGTCTGATTTAATGCTCATATTTAGTTCGATACAGAAGTTATGGGCCAGAGAAAAGAATGAAAATATAAATGCTTCATGGTACTTTGCATTTTCCCCTTACGTCTTTTGCATCACAATTTTAGGGAATGCCGCACTATAGTCTTGCGCCATTTCAGCAATTTTCACTGCCAGACGCCGCGCAATCTGCTTGTACTCCTTGGCAATTACACCATCGGGGTTGGCCACTACGGTGGGCTTGCCGGAGTCGGCCTGCTCGCGGATGCGGATGTCTAAAGGCAATGAACCGAGAAACTCTACGTTGTAGTCGTTACACATCTTTTCGGCTCCGCCGCTCCCGAAGATGTGTTCCTCATGCCCACATTTCGAGCAGATATGCGTGCTCATGTTTTCCACTATACCAAGTATTTTGATGCTCACCTTCTCGAACATTTTGAGCCCTTTGCGCGCATCCATCAGTGCGATGTCCTGTGGAGTGGTTACGATGATCGCGCCGGTCACCGGTACTTTTTGCGACAGGGTCAACTGGATATCGCCAGTGCCGGGTGGCATGTCCACCACCAGATAGTCCAGCTCATTCCAGCGCGTCTGATTCAATAACTGATCCAGCGCCTGAGTAACCATCGGGCCGCGCCAGACCATCGGCACATCCTCGCCTTGAATCATGAAGCCAATGGACATGACCTGCAGTCCATGTCCCTGCATTGGTTCGACTGACTTGCCATCACGCGATACAGGCTCGCCTTTGATGCCCATCATGGTGGGTATGGAAGGACCATAAATATCTGCATCCAGAATTCCGACGCGCGCGCCTTCCGCAGCGAGTGCCAGCGCCAGATTTACGGCAGTAGTGGACTTACCCACGCCGCCTTTGCCGCTGGCCACCGCAATAATATTCTTTACCCCATCAACCAGTTTTACGCCGCGTTGCACAGCATGAGGCACTACCTTGCTGTTCACATTCACGGAAAGAGTGCTGATACTTGGTAAAGCGCTACGCAGGTGATTTTCTACCATCACCCGTATCTCATCCCACACGCTTTTCGCAGGGTAGCCAAGCTGAATATCGAGAGATAAATTATTACCGTTGATCTTTATATTTTTTACCGACTTGCCCGCTACAAAATCTTTTTTTGTATTGGGGTCAATCAATTTTGTCAGTGAGGCCTGTACGTCTGCGTCGGTAAAACTCATGCGCTGCTCCTGCAATAAAACGATGGGGGCAAGCATTCTACCCAAGATTCCCCGTCACGCCTACAGTTCAATTTTGCTACAATTACGGCCCTTTACAAGGGGTTTTCCATTTATGCCGCGCAAGATACTGGTTACGTCCGCATTGCCTTATGCCAACGGTAGTATTCACTTGGGCCATTTGGTTGAATACATTCAGACTGACATATGGGTGCGCTTCCAAAAAATGCTGGGCAACACATGTTATTACGTCTGTGCAGACGATACTCACGGTACGCCTGTCATGCTTCGCGCCGAGAAGGAAGGTATTACCCCGGAACAATTGATAGATCGCGTGTGGCATGAACACAAGGCAGATTTTGAAGGCTTCCATGTCGAGTTTGACCACTACGGCAGCACCAACAGCGCCGAAACTAAGGAATTCGCGCAGGCGATTTATCGCAAACTTAAAGCCGCTGGCTTGATTGAAGTCCGTTCTGTCGAACAGTTCTATGACCCCGTCAAAAATATGTTTCTACCGGATCGTTTCATCAAGGGCGAATGCCCGAAGTGCCACGCCAAGGATCAATACGGTGATAACTGTGAAGTGTGCGGTACCACTTATTCGCCCACCGAACTGATCAACCCTTACTCCGCCGTATCTGGTGCGCAACCCGAGCGGCGTAACTCCGACCATTACTTTTTCAAGCTCTCCGCCGACACCTGTCAACAGTTCCTGCGCGAGTGGACACGTAGCGGAACACTGCAACCCGAAGCCGCCAACAAGATGCAGGAATGGTTAGGCGCTGAGGGCGAGAACAAACTCATGGACTGGGACATTTCGCGCGACGCGCCCTATTTCGGCTTCGAAATACCCGATGCACCGGGCAAATATTTTTATGTATGGCTTGATGCGCCGGTGGGCTATATGGGTAGCTTCAAGCAGTTCTGCAATGCCAATAACATCAACTTTGATGACTACTGGAAACAAGGTTCCGATGCCGAGCTGTACCATTTCATCGGCAAAGACATCCTCTATTTCCATGCGCTGTTCTGGCCTGCGATGCTGCAACACGCGGGTTTCCGTACGCCGACCAAGCTGTTCGCGCACGGCTTTCTCACTGTGAACGGCGAGAAAATGAGCAAATCGCGCGGCACATTCATTACCGCCGACAGCTACCTTAAACAGGGGCTTAACCCGGAGTACTTGCGCTACTACTATGCCGCCAAGCTCAACGGCACAATGGAAGACATCGACCTGAGTCTTGAAGATTTTGTGGCGAAGGTGAACAGCGATCTGGTCGGCAAATATGTAAATATTGCGAGCCGCTGCTCATCATTCCTCAATAAGTATTTTGATGGAAAGGTTCTTAGTACGCCAGATTTATGGGTAATCGAAGCCAAGGAAATTGATCGCACATCCAAGAACCCCATTTTCCCATTCGTATACTCCAGACTTGAGCATATAAACGAGTTGTATGAAAACCGTGAATACAGCAGAGCTGTTCGAGACATCATGGCTTTTGTTGATTGCATTAATGCGTACATCGACGTACTCAAACCTTGGGAACTGGCTAAGGCTGGCGAAATGGAATTGCTACATCAAGTTTGTAGCGTAGCTATTAACATGTTCCGCATGGTTGCCATTTACTTAAAGCCGATACTGCCAGCACTGGTTGCTAACATTGAGAGTTTTTTAAACATTGAGCCAATCACTTCAGCTAGCGCTCAACACTTGTTACCTGCCGAGCATCGCATTAACGAATACAAACACCTGATGACCCGTATAGACCAAAAACAAATTGACGCCATGATAGAAGCCAACAAACAAACTCTGGAACTTGCAACAGACACTCATTCACCAGCACGCCATGCCGAAGCGCAGCAACATGCCATCGCCCCCATAGGTGACACGATCAGTATCGATGAATTTAATAAGGTGGATTTGCGCGTGGCGAAAATAGTCAACGCTGAGCAAGTGGAAGGTGCGGAGAAGCTGCTGAAACTGACGCTGGACATTGGCGAAGCACAACCGCGCACTGTGTTCGCGGGCATTAAGTCGGCGTACGATCCGGAAAAATTAAAAGGCCGCATGACGGTGATGGTTGCTAATCTTGCGCCACGCAAGATGAAATTCGGTTTATCGGAAGGTATGGTGCTGGCGGCTTCCGGCGATGTGCCCGGTTTATTTATCCTCAGTCCGGACGATGGTGCACAGCCTGGCATGAGGATTAAGTAGTCCTCTCCAGGAAACTGGCCGAATTTTTCTACCCCCAATATCCATCCTGTGCGGTGCTCACACACAACCGTATTTTATGATGCATCAAGCGTGATTTTTGACGAGATGGGAAGCGACAATGTAATGGCTGATCTGCTGATCTGGACAGCGCATTTACGCCGTGCTACCAAATTATTGGAAGAGAAAAAACTTGCTCAAGAATAAACGATATGAACATTCTGTTCGCCCAGCAGGTTCTTTAATCCGCTCATTAGATCACTGTGCAGCGTGACACTCCAAGGCTCGCCCAGCTTCAAGTTTGCGCTTCCGCTTATATTGCGGTAACACACTACTGCCATGCATTTCCCCTCTCGGTAGGGCTCGAGTAGTTCTTTTAATTCTGTCACGCTAATGCGTGCGTCAGACGAAACAACAAGTTCCAAGCGCTTCGCGAAAGTGGAGCGCGCTGAGGCGAAATCGAATAGCTCCTCACCATTGACGCGCATGTTGCCGGAATACTCGTCGAGACTGGCTTTGCCGCGCACCACTAGCAATTCATCTTCACGTATCCACGGGCGATTGGCCTCGAATACTTCGTTGAATACCATCATTTCCAACTGTGCGCTGCCATCGTCCAGTGTGACAATTGCCATGCGTCCACGTCGTGTCTGCTGTATTCGTACGGCAGACACGATGCCAGCCAATACTACTGGCACTCCACCGCGTTTGTTGTTGCCGTTTTGAGGCAGCGCTTGCAGCGTGATATCGGCCAGGCGTGTCTTGACGAAATTTTCCAGTTCGTTGGCATATTCTTGATAGGGGTGGCCGCTGAGATAAAATCCCAAGCTGGTTTTTTCGTGTTGCAATTGCTCGCGCAACGTCCAGCGCGGGACGTTCTTCACTTGCACCGACATCGTCACACTTGCATCGTCTTCGAATAGACTATTTTGATTGATGGATTGTGCTTTCTGCTCCGCGCTGCAAAGCGCGACCTCGAGCGACGCCAGCAACTGATAGCGATGATCCGAAATCGTATCGAATGCGCCACTGCGGATTAGCGCTTCAGTGGCACGACGATTCACTACGCGCTTATCTACGCGATGACAAAAATCGAACAGGTCGCGGAATGGGCCACCGAGTTTACGGGCATCTTCAATGCTATCTATTGCAGCTTTACCTGTACCTTTAATGGCTTCCAATCCATATGCAATCGTTTTTTCGTCCACCGGCATGAAGCGGTTTACAGACGAGTTAATATCCGGCGGCAAAATGCTTATCCCTTGCGCCAGAGTATCGAGATAGAAAATATGCACTTTGTCGGTGTTATCCATATCCGATGACAATGTGGCGGCCATGAATGCCGCCGGGTAATGTGCTTTTAGATAGGCGGTCTGGTAAGACACCAACGCATAGGCAGCAGAATGCGATTTGTTAAAGCCGTATCCAGCGAATTTTTCCATCAGGTCGAACAGTTGCTCTGCTAGTTGCTTGTTGACAGCACGCGCTACAGCGCCGTCCACGAAAATGCTGCGTTGTAGTGCCATCTCTTCAGCATTTTTTTTCCCCATCGCGCGGCGCAACAAGTCCGCCGCTCCCAGCGAATAACCACCGATGATCTGCGCGATCTGCATCACTTGCTCTTGGTACACGATCACACCGTAAGTTGGCTTGAGCGAAACTTCCAGTTCGGGATGAAAATAATCAGCCTTGGAACGGCCATGTTTGCGGTTGATGAAGTCCTCTACCATGCCTGATTCGAGCGGACCCGGACGATATAACGCAACCAGTGCCACGATGTCTTCAAAGGTGTCCGGTTGCAGCTTGATAATCAGCTTTTTCATGCCAGGAGATTCAAGCTGAAATATCGCTGTGGTGTTGGCAGCCTTGAGCAGGGCGTAAGTTGGTTTATCTTCCAGCGGAAGGTTTTCGATTGAGAAGCGATTTTCAATGGGAAAACCTAGGCCTGCGGGCATCTTGTTTACATATTTCACCGCCCAATCAATGATGGTGAGCGTGCGCAACCCCAAAAAGTCGAATTTCACCAAGCCGATCTGTTCCACATCGTCTTTATCAAATTGACTGATGCCCTTGTCGCTGCCCTCGGCGTAATAAAGCGGACAAAAGTCGGTCAGCTTGCCCGGTGCGATCAGTACCCCGCCCGCGTGCATGCCGACATTGCGCGTTAAATCTTCGAGTCGTGCACCCAGTTCAAGTAGCTCTTCCACGCCTTCTTCGCTGCTGATGATCGCGTTAAACTCCGGCTCCAGCTCACGTGCTTTTTTCAGTGATACCGGTTTGACGCCTTCCAGCGGAACGAGCTTGGACAGGCGATCGCACAGTCCGTAAGGAAAATCCAGCACGCGTCCGACATCGCGGATCACCGCTTTGGATGCCATGGTGCCGAAGGTGGCAATCTGCGACACGCTTGCCGCGCCGTATTTTTGTTTCACATACTCGATAACGCGCTCACGCCCATCCTGGCAGAAATCGACATCGAAGTCGGGCATGGATATGCGTTCTGGATTCAGAAAGCGCTCAAAGAGCAGGGCGTAGCGTAGTGGGTCAAGGTCGGTGATACCGAGACTGTAAGCCACCAGTGAACCTGCGCCAGAGCCGCGGCCGGGACCGACTGGCACGTCATTGAGCTTGGCCCAGCGGATGAAATCGGCCACAATTAAAAAGTAGCCAGAGAAACCCATTTTTATAATGGTCTCGATTTCGAATGCCAAGCGTGAGGCGTATTCTTCCACCTTCGCGGCGCGCACAGTTTCATCCGGATACAACTGCAGCATGCGCTGATGCAAACCGAGTTCGGATTCCGTACGCAGAAAATCATCCAGACTTTCGCCATTGGGAGTGGGGAAATCCGGCAAATAGGGTTTACCCAGTTGCAAGGTCAAATTACATCGCTTGGCGATCTCCACGCTGTTTTGCAACGCTTCAGGAAAATCGGCGAACAGCGTTATCATCTCGGCCTGGGTTTTGAAATACTGCTGCGGGGTAAATTGGCGCACGCGCCGTTTGTCATTCAGCACATACCCTTCGGCGATGCACACGCGCGCCTCGTGCGCTTTGTAAGCTTCACGGCTTAGAAACTGGATCGGATGTGTAGCTACTACCGGTAACGCCAGTTCTACGGCCAGTTTGATCGTTTCACTCACGTGCAGCTCTTCGCGCGCCATGCCGGTTCGCTGTACTTCCAGATAATATCGACTGGGGAATAGCTCTGCCCACTCAAGCGCCAGCTGACGTGCCGTTGCTTGATTGCCATTCAGCAGCGCCGTGCCGACCTCACCGAGATGCGCGCCGGATAATGCGAGCAGTCCATCTGTCCCGTCGCGCAACCATTGTTTGTGTATCTCGATGCGACCACTGTTTTGCCTTTCCAGATAGGCGCGTGTCACCAAATCACACAATCGCAGGTAGCCAACATTGGACTGGCATAACAACAGCAGCCGGAACGGCTTGTCGCGCTCGGCTGGATTGCTGATGAATACATCACAGCCAATGATGGGCTTGATGCCGGCAGCGCGCGCTGCCTGATAGAATTTGATCAGGCCGAATACATTATTGAGGTCGGTAAGTGCCAGGGCGGGCACGGCATCCTGCTTGGCGGCGGCAATCGCCTCGGGAATGCGCACAATGCCATCGGCAATGGAGTATTCGCTGTGCAGACGCAGATGGATGAAAGAGGGTTGGGGCATGGTGGCGAAATGACGGTTACAGCTGAAATTTTACCATCGTCACCGGAGTGAGAAATTAAAAGATTTCTACCCGTTGATATAGCTCAGAAAAATGGGCAGGAGAAGAATAGTTGGTAGGGTCAAAGATGAAAGTTTGCGAATACCTTTGGGGTCATGAAGTTATTTTACAAAATCAATTCCAGCTTTCTTGGAGTTTTTAATACATTGACCATTACGAAGACTGGAGGTGCGCATCACCTTATAAATATGACACTTTAATTATGAGGCGGAGCGCATGCTTCCAGTGACGTCTTTGCCCACTCCACGGAAACCTGTAAAACGACCGGATGAATCAAACATCGGTTCTCCGCTAATCATAAAGTATTGTTGCGAACCATCCGAATTATGTCGTCGGTAGACGAAATCCAAGAACGGTCGTCTGGCTGCGATATATTCTTCCAGTATCGCCCGTTCATCTGTATTCCAATGTGCTGCTTGCGCTTCACTCGGTTCGCTGAGTAAATCGTCAACCTCAATTCCCAGCATCTCAAGAACCGGGCCGTACACTTTGGTGAAATGCCCGGTCTCATCTTGTTCCCAATACCAGTCAGACGACAGCTCGGTCAGGCGGCGAAAACGAGCTTCGCTTTCCCGCAGTTCTGCGGTTCGTGCTTGCACAGTCTGCTCCAACACCTTGTTGTAATGTTCAATTTTTTTGTATAAAAGTCGTACTTCCAGCATGTTATGAATGCGTGTTCGTACTTCGGTCAGATCAAAAGGTTTGCTTATAAAATCTTTCGCACCGGCTTGTAACGCGCGCAGCTTGTGATCTGGTTGGGCGGTAATTACGAGTACCGGAAGGTAGCCGTTTGTTTCGACTTTCTTCAAGTTTTCCAGCACCTGAAAGCCATCCATGCCAGGCATCTGTAAGTCGAGCAGAATCAGGTCATAATGGTTTTTGCGATATAACTCGCTCACTTCATAAGGATTCTGCGTCGATGTTATACGCGTATAGTCAGCGCCACGTAGCATTTCTTCAAGTAGACGTATATTTGCCTCCTGATCGTCAACGATCAGGAGGCTGGCGTTTAGAATGTCAGACCGGCTAAGCATAATTTAAGAATACCTTTAAAAACTGAGCACCAAACACCAACATAAATTTCACCGAATTTCCAATTCCGTTTTGAGATAGACGCTGTTACGGCATACTCGATTGAGCCTGCATGGTTTGTAACGGCTGCTAACTAAAGTTTTCTAAAGCGTTTCTATATTGTTTTAATTAATAAAAAATCGGAATAATTAACAGAGCATTTTAACATGGCTGAGCGGGACTGATAGAAATGTTCTCTGGTCAATTACACACAATCATTAATAAATATATGCATACCGGAACCCGCTAGTTTTTGTCCGTGTTTCCAGTGCGAACCTATATTCGCACCCTATTGCTAAAGGGAAATGCTACCTGTGGGTAAAATATCATTATGTGATACCTGCTCTCTGTGCGTTTACACACATAGGACTTCATCACTTCAATAAGTGATTCGATCTTTAAATACCATGATCGCTGGATTTGCGTATGGAGTACTGAGCACAGCGCCCATACATTATCGTCTTCTTAAACTGGTTGATGGTTGTACGTAAAAAATTTGTTGTTAGGCGCGAACTGCTTACGGTGTGTGGTTGATTAGCCCATTTTTGAATGGGAGGAGGGCGGTAGGCATATGGCAATCTGCCGAATCATAATCATACCTTGCCTATTCTGAAGGCTCAGGGGTTTGGGTTCTGGTGAATTAAATAACGCAGGTGAGTTTTATTTTTTGCTATACGCATTGAGAATGCGAGTGTTGGGTGGTTGCGTACGTCGAGAGTAAGCAATCAAATTCTTTTTTGACTACCTTATAACATTCGCAAGAGAGTGTTTCCAGTCCAGATCGATCGAGTACGGTAATGTGTCCACGACGATAATTAATAAAACCAGCATTTTTTAAATTTCCGGCGGCTTCTGTGATGCCTTCGCGGCGCACGCCAAGCATACTGGCAATTAATTCCTGCGTCATAATTAACTCATTTGAGGTCAGCCGATCGATGGTTAATAAAAGCCAGCGGCAAAGCTGCTGTTCGATTGAATGGTGCCTATTGCACGCTGCAGTCAGGGACATTTGTGTGATGAGCGCTTGAATATAAAGCAGTGATAGGTGCTGTAGCGATTCTGTGCGATTGAATTCTTGCAGCATTGATCCGGCTTTTATGCGATAGCCGCAGCCGCCCGTTTGCACAATTGCCCGGCTAGGTGTCGCTGCACCACCCATGAGTAGGGAAACGCCTAGTATGCCTTCATTGCCAACGCCTGCGATTTCTGTCGAAGCGCCATCCTCCATGATGTATTGCAGAGACACGATGGCAGTCGTGGGGAACCAGGCATGTTGCAACCGGCTACCGGATTCATGGAGCACGCTCCCGAGCGGCATTTGAACCAGCTCCAGATGTGGTTTCAAGCGTTCAAATTCATCCGCTTGCACAGCGGCGAGGAGATAGTTGTGGTTTGTCACCTGTGACGAGGTAATGGACATAAGCAGCTTATTAAAATATTTTAAATTTTATAGGCACGTCCGCTAATTAACTAATTAGTGGGAATCTATAGTAAAGCTATTGGCTTAAGTTATGTACGATACCGCACAGACTGTACATGCGCTGGATAGTAGCCTGCATTTCGGCGGCTAGTACAAGCTTCCAACATGTCGTAGTAATACTCCACCAGCTTTCTTAAGTTGGCATTGAAAGCCCGCGCGAGCAGGTTGGAGCATTCATAACCCAAGGAGGCAGCCAATCAGGCAACTTCTTTAAAATCAGGAGAATTCATTAATGAAACAATTAAAATATTTTATTACTATTTTTACTGCCATCGCATTCATGTCAATTTTAGGTTGTGCGGCTACTACAAAGTCAGAAGGAACAGGAGAATATTTGGATGATAGCGTAATTACAACGAAGGTTAAAGCAGCGGTTTTTAATGAGCCTGCTTTGAAATCTACCGAGATAAATGTCGAAACCTATAAAGGTGTCGTTCAATTAAGCGGCTTTGTCAGTTCTCAGTCCAGTATTGATAGGGCCGAAGAAGTTGCTCGTGGTGTTAAAGGTGTGAAATCTGTCAAGAATGACATGCGAGTTAAGTAAAGCTGATATGGGAGATTACCAACGTAATCTCCCATATGGCGCCGTTGTTAACTTGAATGTTCATAATTTGTATATCTGCATTAGTTTCTAGAATTTTGCTCCCTGTGGGTAAGGTATTGGGGGAAATCCGATACGTTTGCCTCTACCTATAAAAATGACGTGTAACTCACAGTGACAGCGAGAAGCGTTTTTTCGCTAGAACACGGTGAACTACAGATTGCCCAGCTGTGATTGCAGTGCCAGCGGCATTGTAAAACTCAATAATAAATATTCATGTATGGCTTCATTAAATGCAATTTGTAAATGCATTGTTTCATCTATCGCTAAATCATGAAATTACTATGATTTGTTCAAGTTGAAGGCAGATGTACCTAAGCCAGATAGTTAAATATCGTGGCCGTTTTGACTTTAAGTTTTGACACTTCGAAATGCCTAAGCCACTACCAATGTTTTGCATTGAACTCATGTTTGTAGGCAGAGTATTTCAAATTGGAGGATGTTTAACTTGAAGGCTGGAGACACAAGAATTCCTGATTTTTTGCTATCCTCAATTACGTGGTTTCGCAAAATTGGATGGTCGCGAACTCAGCTTCTCGAAGAGCTACCACTACGATCGGAACTATTTAGCGCCGATCAAATGGAGTTATATGGCAGAACGCTTGCGGCGTCACATACAGTGTCGCCGAAACGCAGTCCGGACCAACTTCTGGCACGGCTAGCCGCGAACGAAAGCACACTGATTAGTGTTTGTAATGTTCTGACAGCTTCAGTTAAGGCGAACCATCGGTTGACGCCAGCCGGAGAATGGCTGTTCGACAATTTTCATCTCCTCGAAGAGCAAATTCGTACTGCCAAGCATCACCTTCCCAAAAATTATAGCCGCGAGTTGCCGTGCCTGGTACGTGGGTCATCGGCTGGTCTGCCGCGGGTGTATGACATCGCGCTGCAGACTATTTCCCATGGCGATGGTCGAGTCGATACGGAAACGCTTAGTCGATTTGTGGCAGCCTACCAGTCCGTTACCACGCTCCAGTTGGGCGAATTATGGGCGATTCCGATTATGTTGCGTCTGGCATTAATCGAGAACCTGCGTCGCGTTGCGGTATACATCGAGATTGGCAGGTTAGAGAGAAACTTGGCCGTCAAATGGGCCGATGAAATGATCAAGGTTGTGGAGACGGATCCCAAGGGCTTGATTTTGGTCATTGCGGATATGGCACGATCCAATCCGCCAATGACGGCTCCATTTGTTTCGGAATTTGTACGTCGACTACAGGGGCAGAGCCCTGCTTTGGCATTGCCGTTGAAGTGGATTGAACAAAGTCTTGCCGAATCAAATCGCACGATTGAGGAGTTGGTGCAGTCCGGCAATCAGCAACAGGCGACTGATCAGGTTTCGATCTCTAACAGCATCGGCAGCTTGCGCATGCTTGGAGCCGTCGATTGGCGCGATTTCACTGAAGCCGCTAGTTCAATCGAAACGATCTTGCGGGAGGATCCAGGGGGGGGGTATGGCCGTATGGATTTTACCACCCGTGATCGCTACCGTCATGTCGTGGAACGACTGGCCAAGGGCGGTGCTTCGTCAGAAGTGGAGGTAGCTCAAACGACGCTTCGGCTGGCTCGAGAAGGTGCGGCAATAGGGAGGGGCGACGAGACTGCGGCTCATGTCGGATTTCATTTGATCGGTAAAGGATTGCCGAATCTGGAGCGAGCGGTGCAGGCACGCCTCTCTATCTTTGAGAAGTTAAGTCGGATAAACCGCCGGTTTGCGCTTTTCTTTTATCTCAGTGCGATTACGCTAATCACGTTGTTCCTGACTAGCAGTTTCGTGATTAAAGCTTATGGGGATGGTGTGCGCGATTGGTTACTGGGCGCAGTCTATGTGCTGTCGTTGCTTGCAACAAGCCAATTGGCCGTTGCGCTGGTGAATTGGGTGACTCAGTTGTTAGTGACACCCCATCCCATGCCCCGTATGGACTTCTCCACCGGAATTCCGCCAGCGTTTCATACATTGGTAGTGGTTCCAACCATGCTCACAAATGCTGCCGATGTTTTGAATTTGGTCGAAGCGCTTGAAGTGCGATTTCTCGCCAATCGTGACAGTAATCTGGATTTCGGCCTGTTGACCGATTTTCGGGATGCGAAG
Source organism: Candidatus Nitrotoga sp. AM1P (assembly GCF_013168275.1). GTDB lineage: Bacteria > Pseudomonadota > Gammaproteobacteria > Burkholderiales > Gallionellaceae > Nitrotoga. The sequence goes on from NZ_AP019547.1 coordinate 2,574,851, forward strand.
CAGGAAAATCTCCCGGAGGACGAGGCGCTTTTGCAAATCGCAAGAGCTAGTATCGAGGAGCTAAATAAAAAGTATGGCGATGCCTCCCGTAACGATGCGGATGAAACCGCGGCTTTAATCGGGGATGGTGTTCAAAACGGAGGCCGATTCTTCCTGTTTCATCGCCCGCGTCGTTGGAATCCGCAGGAGGGAATGTGGATGGGTTTCGAACGCAAGCGCGGAAAACTTGCGGATTTGAATGCGCTTTTGCGTGGGCGAGCGGGTAATGCGTTCTCGCTCATTGTGGGTAATACAGCATTATTGTCGGAAATAAAGTACGTCATTACGCTCGATACTGACACGCAATTGCCGCGTGATTCAGCCCGGCAATTTGTTGGTGCGATGGCGCATCCGCTGAATATCCCAAGGTTCGGCAAAACAGGCCAAGCCAATGATCAAAATACAATTGTTACAGATGGCTATGGTATTTTGCAGCCGCGTGTTGATGTAAGTTTGCCCGGATCAAATCGCTCGCAATACGCGCAACTATTTAGCGGCGAGATGGGTATTGATCCGTACACTCGGACGGTTTCTGATGTTTATCAAGATCTGTTTGGTGAGGGTTCATTCATCGGCAAAGGAATTTACGACGTCGATGCTTTCGAGCGAGCGCTCGCAGGGCGTTTTCCGAACAATCGAATTCTTAGTCATGATCTTTTGGAAGGATCTTATGCCCGCGCAGGCCTACTTAGCGACGTACAGTTATATGAGGAATTTCCTGTCCGCTACAACGCGGACGTAAGCCGCCGTCATCGCTGGATACGTGGAGACTGGCAAATTGCGAGTTGGCTATTATCGCGTACACCTGGCCCTGACGGGAGCTATCACCGCAATCCACTATCGGCACTGGCGCAGTGGAAACTGTTCGATAATCTCCGGCGAAGTCTGGTTCCGACGGCACTGGCGTTATTGCTAATATTGGGGTGGGTGGCGCTGCCGCATGCATGGTTCTGGACATTGGCGGTAATCAGTATCGTCGTTACGCCCATAGTGATTGCCGCTCTCTTTGATTTGTTGCGAAAACCGCGTGAAGTGTTACTGCGTCAGCATTTGATTGCTGCGATGCGTGGGGCAGGTCGGCAATTCGGTCAGGTTCTATTTTCGCTGGCGTGTCTGCCCTATGAGGTCTATTTCAGTCTTGACGCGATCTTGCGCACGATTGTGCGATTGACGGTCACTCATCAGCGACTTCTCGAATGGAGTCCGTCGCGCGAGGTCGAACGTGAACCCAAACAAGCCATTCCATCCTCCAGCTACATGGGCCTTGGGGCTTCCTACCGGTTGATGTGGATCGCACCCACTGTTGCCGTCATGATGATGATTATTTTGGCGATCAACATGCCAGTGGCACTAATCGTTGCGCTCCCAGTGTTGTTGCTATGGGCGGCCTCTCCGGCCATCACCTGGTGGATAAGTCGACCGCTGGAACGTCGAAATGCAGAGTTGAAAATCGATCAAATTCTTTTTCTGCGTCAGATTACGCGTCGTACGTGGGCATTTTTCGAGACTTTTGTCGGCGCGGAAGACAATTGGCTGCCGCCCGATAATTTTCAGGAACACCCTGTTGCGACAATCGCACATCGCACTTCACCGACTAACATCGGTTTGGCGCTGCTGGCTAATATCACTGCGTACGATTTTGGCTACATTGGAGCGGGCCAACTCATAGAGCGTACGGCAAATACATTGAAAACCATGGAAGCCCTGGAACGGCACCGAGGGCATTTTTACAATTGGTATGACACCCTGTCGCTGAAGCCATTGTCGCGGTATGTTTCTACCGTGGACAGTGGGAATTTGGCAGCCCATTTGCTGACCTTGCGCGTGGCATTGGTGGAGATTCCCGATGCTCCGATTATCGGAAGGAGATTGTTCACGGGGCTGGGGGACACGTGGCGGATTGTCGTTGAGACGGCGAGTGGCGCCGCGGCAACTCCTCTGGCGCAATTTGAAAAAACTCTTAAAGCGGCGGCTGTAGCTCATCCGCTTACATTGGGGAGCGTTCGAGTGTATCTGGAGAGCTTGCTTACTTACGCGCGTGACGTGGTCAATCAACTCACCAAAAGCACAGTAAATCTTTCTCTCTATGAAAGTGCCGAATGGGCACAGGCGCTGGTCAGACAATGCGAAGGCGCTCTCGCTGATCTGGCTTTCCATATACCTTCGTTGCTGTCGAATACCTCGTCCGAGATGCACAATTTGGCGCTTACCGCAAAAATTCCATCATTGCGTCAACTTGCAAGTGAGGGTCATGACCGCGCACGAGAGCAGATAGAAACACTTGAATATCTTGCGCGGAAATCATGCGAGTTTGCGCAAATGGAATATGGATTCCTGTACAACCACGCAAGACGTTTACTCTCAATCGGATATAACGTGGGTGAGCGTCGATTAGACGCCAGTTACTATGATCTGCTTGCCTCAGAAGCCAGGTTGTGCAATTTCGTCGCGATTGCTCAAGGTGAATTGCCACAGGAGAGCTGGTTTGCGCTTGGCCGGATGTTGACGACTGCCGGAGGGAAACCGCTTCTATTATCGTGGAGTGGCTCGATGTTTGAGTATCTCATGCCGTTGCTGGTGATGCCGACCTACGACAATACTCTGCTTGATCAGACATACAAGGCAGCGGTTAATCGGCAAATCGAGTATGGCAATCAGCGCGGCGTGCCTTGGGGTATGTCGGAATCCGGGTACAACGCCGTCGACATTCATTTGAATTATCAGTATCGAGCATTCGGCGTACCGGGACTAGGGCTGAAACGTGGCCTCGGCGATGATCTTGTCATTGCGCCGTATGCCTCGGTAATGGCCTTGATGGTTGCCCCTGAAAAAGCGTGTTTGAATCTTCAAAAACTCGCCGCTGAAGGTATCGTTGGCAAATTCGGGTTTTACGAAGCGATTGATTACACGCCGTCGCGAGTACGACGAGGTGAAACTCGGGCCGTGGTGCGCTCATTTATGGCTCATCATTTAGGAATGAGCATACTTTCCCTGGCCTATTTGCTGCTGGATCGTCCTATGCAGCGGAGATTTGAATCAGATCCTTTATTTCAGGCGACAATGTTATTGCTTCAGGAACGGATTCCTCAGGCTAAAGTCTTCCCGTTGCGCTCAGCCGAGCTTCCTGAAATCCACGTGACTGAGGAAGTCGCGGAGATGCCGATACGCATACTTAAAAATCCCAACACGCCGATTCCAGAAGTGCAATTACTGTCGAATGGTCGCTATCACGTCATGGTCACCAATGCGGGCGGAGGAAGCAGTCGTTGGAAGGATCTTGCCGTTACTCGCTGGCGCGAAGACAAGACATGTGACAATTGGGGCAATTTTTGTTATTTGCGCGATGTGTCGAGCGGCGAATTTTGGTCAACTACCTATCAGCCCACACAAAAACCATCGAAGCGATATGAAGTAGTTTTTTCTGAAGGGCGGGTCGAGTTCCGTCGTCGCGACCATGATTTTGATACGCATACCGAGATTACGGTTTCGCCGGAAGATGATATCGAGCTGCGTCGTGTCCGCATCACCAACCGTGCATGGATACGTCAAACGATCGAGATCACCACGTATGCTGAAGTCGTGCTCGCTACGCCAGCGGCCGATGCTCAGGCACCGGCCTTCGGCAATCTTTTTGTGCAGACTGAGATATTGCCCGAACGGCATGCGATCGTCTGTCACCGGCGGCCGCGCTCGCAGAGCGATCAGACTCCGTTGATGTTCCACTTGATGACCGCACATGGGGCTACCGTTGATACCGTCTCTTATGAGACGGATCGCATGCGTTTTGTCGGACGTGGAAATACAGTTGCCGCTCCTTATGCGATGACTGATTCGGCGTCACTTTCGGGTAGCGCCGGCTCGGTTCTAGATCCAATCGTGGCGATTCGGCAACGCTTGTCCATAGGTCCTGGGGAATGCGCTACGATCGACATCGTCACCGGGGTCGGCGATTCTCATCAAGCCGTATTAAATTTGATCGATAAATATCAGGATCATCGCTTGGCAGATCGTGTTTTCGACCTGGCGCGAACCCACAGCCTTGTGATGTTGCGACAACTCAATGCGAGCGAGGCCGATGCACAATTATTTTGCCGTCTGGCCGGTTCGGTGCTCTTTGCCAATGCTTCATTGCGTGCCGATAGCAGCGTGCTGCGCAACAATCAGCGTGGTCAATCGGGCCTGTGGGGGTACGCCATTTCCGGCGACCTCCCAATTGTGCTGGTACAGATTGGCGATCCGGCCAACATTGATTTAGTGCGAAAAGTGGTGGCAGCGCATGCATATTGGCGTCTTAAAGGTCTGGCGGTCGATCTGATAATCTGGAATGAAGATCACTCCGGTTACCGGCAAATATTGCAAGAACAGGTAATGGGACTCGTCTCCAGTAGTGTCGAGGCACACATGCTCGATTGTCCGGGAGGCATCTTCATTCATCGCGGCGAGCAGATAGCGCCAGAGGATCGGATATTGCTGCAAACAGTCTCACGCGCGATCATCGTTGATAGCAAGGGTAGTCTGGCAGACCAGGTTGCCCGTCGTATTCCTGCGGAATTGCCCGTGGTACTTACTGGATCGGCGCCGATCCGGCGTTCTGATTCCAAGCGAATGGTTGAGTTGCCGCGCCGTCGGCTGCTCTTTGATAATGGTCTCGGCGGTTTTTCCGAGGACGGTCGCGAATATGTTATCACCACCGGAGTTGGTCAAATGACCCCGGCACCGTGGTCAAATGTGCTGGCTAACCCGCACTTTGGAACGGTGATTTCTGAAAGTGGTCAAGCCTATACTTGGGGCGAAAATGCGCACGAATTCCGCCTGACACCTTGGCGCAATGATCCGGTGAGTGATGGCGGGGGAGAGGCTTTTTATCTTCGCGACGAAGAGAGTGGCTCTTTCTGGTCGCCAACCCCCTTACCAAAATGCGGCGTTACGCCGTACATTACACGGCACGGGTTCGGTTATAGCGTCTTTGAACATAGCGAGAGCGGCATTCATTCGGAGCTATGGATATTCGTTGCATTGGATGCATCAGTTAAATTCACGATGCTGAAAGTTCGTAATGATTCCGCACGGCCACGCCAGCTTTCTGTGACCGGGTACACTGAATGGGTGTTGGGCGATCTGCGGGAGAAAACCGGCATGCACGTGATCACCGCGATCGATCCCAAGAGCGGAGTGCTGCTCGCACGCAATCCCTATAACAACGATTTTGCAGGCCGGGTTGCTTTCTTTGATACCGACGATGCCACGCGTAGCGTGACGGGTGATCGAACCGAGTTCATTGGCCGTAATGGCGGACTCAAAAACCCCGCGGCAATGGCGTGGGCGGAACTTTCGGGTCGAGTTGGTCCGGCGCTGGATCCCTGCGGTGCACTCAGGGTATCTTTCGAGCTGGATGCGGGCCAGACGCATGAGACTGTTTTCCGTCTCGGTCTTGGCCGGGATGCTGATGATGCCCAGACGCTGGTGCGACGTTTCCGCGGTTCGATTGCGGCGCATAATGCATTAGAGAAAGTACAGCATTACTGGCAGCGGACGCTGGGTGCCGTTCAGGTGCAAACCCCCGACCCGTCCATTAATCTACTGACGAACGGTTGGCTCGTATACCAGATTTTGGCTTGTCGTATGTGGGGGCGCAGCGGTTATTATCAGTCGGGAGGAGCTTTTGGCTTCCGTGATCAGTTGCAGGATGCGATGGCGCTCGTCCATGCTGAACCTGTTCTGGTGCGCGAGCATTTGCTTCGTTGTGCAGCGCGTCAATTCATTGAAGGTGACGTCCAGCATTGGTGGCACCCTCCAATGGGCCGTGGTGTGCGCACGCGCTGTTCAGATGATTATCTCTGGCTGCCTTTGGTAACGTGTCGTTACATAGCTGCTACCGGTGATATGGGTGTGCTGGATGAATCCGTGTCATTCCTTGAGGGTCGTTTGGTCCACGCTGACGAAGATTCATATTACGACTTGCCTGTCCATTCCGAACAGGCCGCGAGTTTGTACGAGCATTGCGTGCGCGCTATCGTTTACGGCTTGCGATTCGGCGAACATGGCCTCCCGCTGATGGGTGCCGGCGACTGGAACGACGGAATGAATCTGGTCGGTATCCACGGCAAGGGCGAAAGCATCTGGCTAGCTTTCTTCTTGTATGACGTACTCATTAAGTTTGTCGATGTCGCTGTCAAGTTTGGCGATACGACTTTTGTTGAGCGCTGCGAAACAGAAGCCGCTCGACTGCGTCAAAATATTGAGCTGCACGGCTGGGATGGTCAATGGTATCTCCGTGCTTTCTTTGATGATGGCAGCCCGTTGGGTTCTTCCTCCAATTCTGAATGCCGGATTGATTCGATTGCACAAAGCTGGTCTGTGCTGTCCGGCGCAGGCGCCGACACACGTCAACAACAAGCCATGGAAGCGGTGAGCGAGCATTTGGTACGACGGGATGCCGGGATTATTCAACTGCTTGATCCGCCTTTCGACCAATCGCCATTAAATCCCGGCTACATCAAAGGTTATGTCCCCGGTGTACGGGAAAATGGTGGGCAGTATACACATGCGGCCATCTGGGCGACGATGGCGTTCGCCAAATTAGGAGATCGCCAGCGTGCGTGGGAACTATTGGCGATGATCAACCCAGTGAACCATGCGCAAACGTCAGAGACGGTGGCGGTATACAAGACGGAACCGTATGTTGTCGCAGCCGATGTATATGCCGTTTCACCACACACCGGCCGAGGCGGATGGTCATGGTATACAGGATCTGCCGGCTGGCTGTATCGATTGATCCTGGAAACGCTTCTGGGCTTAACGCTGGAGGTGGACAAACTGCGTTTCGCACCATGTCTCCCCGCGGCTTGGAAGACATTCACGGTGAATTACCGCTACCGAGAGACGGATTATCACATCACCATCGTTCAGATCGACGATACAGACAATGCGCCAAGTGTGACTATCGACGGCGTTGCACAGCACGATTTGGTTATTGCTCTGGTTAACGATGGTGAGTCACATACTGTTGAGGTACGGTTAGGGGGTGTTCGCGCATAAAATATGCTTGCGGTTAGCGCCTTTTACCGAGACTTTTTCCTTTAGCACGAACTATGCCTTTGGCTTTTTGCTGATACACGTCATGCATTTTACGGTTGCCACCAAATAACCAGCAATGACTGCGGCGACGATCGCGGCTGCGATTGCTGGTGTGTGTCTTTTCTTAGCCGGGTTGATCTCTGATTATTACGACAATAAGTGTGCTTACACTCGAATTCCTGCTCGTTTAAAACAATTCCGTTGGTTGCGGAAATTATTAGGGGAGCACCGACTTGATCGCTTTGTGGCTTATATTGGCTTGATTTTATGGTGAGTTGGCAGCTAGTGGCCATTTCTCTGTTAGGCATCGCGCTGATCGGGATAGTTAATCTTGCGGTGAGTTTGGCTTGGCTCTTTATGTCGCGATGAAGGCGCGCCAAGTACGTTTCAATCGTATTGGCGAATTGTTTCGGATGCTGGGAGCTCGCTTTATGAGCAATCCACGTGAATTTTTTTCCTTCCAGAAACGGAGTTGTACTACAAAATTTGGCACCTTGAACAAAATAAGGCCGTAAAGTGGGAAGAAATGATAGGAAGAAAGCGTTGGCTGACCCTGTCATGCGCGTGGAATGATTGATGACCGTGTTAAGAGAGCAGTGGCAGAAATTTTATCGGGCATCGTTTTATTGCAATAAAACACCATGATTCAGTACCGTGATTATTAACGCAGGTTCACATGTTTAAAAATTTGACCATCAAAACACGTTTGATTTTCATCCTTTCTTTCTTGGTAGTTTTTTTGCTGGGAATCCAAATGCTAGGATTGTTTGGAATGAGCAAGGCAAACGACGGTTTGAAAACTGTTTATGAGGATCGAGTCATTCCGCTTGGACAGTTGATGCATATTGAATCGCTCTTGCATCAAAACCGTATTGCCATAGTGGCTGCCTTGGTTACCCCGACCCCTGATCTTATTGATAAGAATATGGGTACATTTGAAAAAAACGTCAAAGAGATCACTAAGACTTGGGACGCGTACATGGCGACCCATCTGACTCCAGAGGATGAAAAACTGGCTGATAAATTTGCCGAGGACCACGAAAAATTCGTTGCTGAGGGTTTAATTCCAGTACTAGTTGCTTTGCGTACCCATGAAATAAAAGAAGCGAATCAAATTGTTGTGGAAAAAGTTCGTCCCCTCTATGACTTAGTCAAGGAAGACATTAGCGCGCTCATTCATTTTCAAATAGAGATCACTAAACAGGAATATAAATACCACCAAAATCGCTACGCGATCATTCGCAATATTTTCATCGCCTTGATAATTATTGTCCTGGCACTGGCTGTATTAATCAGCGCCGGATTCACCCGAGGTGTGTTCAAGCCGCTGGAGAAAGCAGTAAAAATTGCTCGTGGCATTGCCGCAGGTGATTTTACGCAGCAAATCCATGTTCGGTCAGCGGATGAAATTGGCCAACTCCTGCAAGCTCTGAAAGAAATGAACGATAGTCTGATGAAGACTATCGGTCAGTTGCGCGACAGCGAAACGCATGTCCGTGCCATGCTGAACAACCTGATGGAGGGCATCATTACAATTAACGAATATGGTGTGATTGGAACCTTCAACGCCGCCGCTGAGCGCATATTCGGTTACACCGAGGCGGAGGTAGTCGACAAAAATGTTTCCATGCTCATGCCTGCTCCCTACCGCGACGCGCACGACGGTTATCTCGCCCGCTACCTGCAGACACGGAAGAAAAACATCATTGGTATCAGCCGCGAGGTGGTGGGGCTGCGCAAGGACGGAACAACTTTCCCCATGGAGCTGGCAGTAATCGAAACGCGCCAGGGTGAACGCCATATATTCACCGGATCTTTCCGCGACATTAGCGCCCGTAAACAGGCTGAGGAACAGAGGACTCGTTTAATCCGCGAACTTGAAAGTTCTCAGGAAGAACTAAAAAGCTTCGCTTATGTGGTGTCACATGACCTCAAGGCGCCGTTGCGAGCTATCAGTGCATTGGCAGGTTGGCTTGCCCATGATTACTCGGACAAGTTCGATGAAGAGGGTAAAGAGCATATGGGCCTGCTTATTAAAAGGGTATACCGCATGGATAATCTGATTAATGGTATTTTGCAATACTCGCGAGTAGGTCAGGTGAGGGGGAAGATCGTTGCGGTAGATCTCGACCAATTAGTGCGGGAGGTGATTGACCTGCTTTCGCCACCGGCCAATATTGTGATCAGTATTGAAAATACTTTACCTACCGTCATGGCAGAACCGACCCGCATCGAGCAGGTATTTCAAAACTTGCTCTCCAATGCCATCAAATTCATGGATAAACCCCGCGGCGAAATTCGCATCGTCTGTAGTTTAGAGGATCAGCATTGGAAATTTCTCATCGCCGATAATGGGCCAGGTATTGAGTTGCGACATTTTGAACGAATCTTCCAGCTGTTCCAGACCTTGGTGCCGCGGGACAGAGTGGAAGGTACTGGCGTAGGCCTTTCCTTAGTGAAAAAAATTGTGGAAATGTACGGTGGTAATATATGGCTGGAGTCAAAAGTAGGAGAGGGAAGCAAGTTTTTCTTCACGTTGCCCAAAACTGTAATAACAACAAATTCAAGTTTAAGGAATAAAGAAGAGTATGAGGATTACCAATAAACCTATTCTCCTGGTGGAAGATGATCAAGTGGACACCATGACAGTTATTCGCGCTTTAAAAGACATTCATGTATCGAATCTACTGATACGGCAGGAAAATGGCGAAGCGGCTCTGAATTATTTACGCGATTCTAAGAACGAGAAACCATGCATTATCTTGCTTGACTTGAATATGCCTATCATGAACGGTACCGAGTTTTTGCAGATAATGAAGAATGATGACCAATTAAAAGCCATTCCGGTGGTGGTGCTGACCACGTCCGAAGAGCAACAGGACAAGGTGAACAGTTTCAACCTGGGCGTGGCCGGCTATATGGCCAAACCCGTGGATTACCGACAATTTGTTGAAGTAATGCGTTCGATCGATACCTATTGGACCATCAGTGAGATGCCCTGATGTGCTTAGACTACAGGGTGTATTTTTAGGCTAACAAGGTGCTAATTTTACGATGAAAAAATCTCATATTCGCATACTGATAGTTGATGATGACATGGTGGACCGGTTAGCCTGTCGCCGTGCTCTCGCACAATGTCCGGATTACAAATATGTACTGACAGAAGCCGAAACCGGACGAGAGGGATTACAGTTTGCCCATGCGCAAAAGCCGGACTGTATTTTGCTGGACTACCATATGCCGGATATGAATGGTTTAGAGTTTTTGACTGAGCTGATCGACGATATAGGAGAGATTCCGGTTCCCGTGATGATGCTGACTGGCGCTGACAGTGCCTCAGTTGCGGTTGAGGCCATGAAGCGTGGCGCATGGGATTACATGGTCAAGGATGTAGAGCGGGAATATCTTAAATTGTTGCCTACCGTTATCCAGCGCGTGCTGCGCGAGAGGGAGATGCGGACGGAAAAGAAACTGACAGAAGACAAACTGCTCCAAGCCGAAGCTAAATACCGCAATCTGGTAGAGCAAATCCCGGTAATCACCTATATCGCAGCGCTGGATGAAGCCAATCAAGTTCTGTACATCAGTCCACAAATCAAGGTGTTGGATTTTTCTCCGGCACAATGGCTGGAAACTTCAGGAATTCATCTCGCCCAGATTCATCCAGAAGACCGGACGCGCGTGTTAAATGAACTGACTAAGAGCCGCGCCAATGGTACTCCCCTGCGTTGTGAATATCGTCTGATTTCCCGCGATGGGACAGTTTTTTGGTTTCGCGATGAAGCAAGCGTAGTGCGGGATGAGTCGGGACGCTCGCTATTTCTTCAGGGCATTCTGGTTGATATCACTGAAAGTAAACAGATAGAGGCTGAACTGCGACAACACCGCTGGCGTCTTGAAGAGCTGGTGGCAAAGCGCACCGATGAACTTGCAGAAGCGAATAGGCATTTGCGTCAGGATATTGTGGAACGCAAGCGTGTTCAAGCAGAGCTGATCAACGCCAAGGCAGCAGCAGAAAAAGCCAATCTCACGAAATCGAATTTTCTTTCCAGCATGAGCCATGAATTGCGCACGCCGCTCAATGCCATTCTTGGTTTTGCCCAGTTGTTAGAAATTGGTTCTCCTACGCCAACGCCCACCCAGATGACAAGGCTTAAAGAAATTCTTCATGGAGGATGGTATTTGCTGGAGTTGATCAACGAAATTCTGGATCTCGCGACAATTGAATCCGGCAATCTTGCGCTGAGCCTGGAATCGGTATCTCTGGCTGAGGTCATATCCGAATGTCAGGCTATGATCGAACCTCAGGCACAGCAACATGGCATTCAGTTGATTTTCCCCAAATTCGACAGCCCTTTGGCTGTCGAGGCGGATCGGACTCGATTAAAACAGGCATTGATCAACCTGCTATCCAACGCGATTAAATATAATCGCGAGCAGGGAACGGTCGAGGTGAAATGTGTCACGGGCACTCCGAACTACGTTCGCATCTGCGTTCAGGATACGGGAGAGGGATTATCCCCAGAAAAATTGACGCAACTTTTCCAGCCATTCAATCGTCTTGGTCAAGAGAATGGGACCGTCGAAGGGACGGGCATTGGTCTGGCGGTAACCAAGCAAGTGGTCGAATTGATGGGAGGCTCAATCGGGGTGGACAGCACTGTCGGAGTGGGGAGCGTATTCTGGTTCGAACTCATCTCGGCTAGAGAACCTCAACTTGCCCTGGAAGAATGCAAATCTCAGGAACTGACTGCAAAAACCTATGCCGGCACCCAGCAGTACACCATGCTCTATTTTGAAGATAATCCGATCAATTCGTCCTTAATCCAAGAGCTTATTGAACAGAATCGTCCAGATATACACTTGTTGATTGCGGGAAACGGCAACCTGGGTATCGAGCTGACACGTATTCATCTACCCGATGTGGTTCTGATGGATGTCACGTTGCCTGATATGAACGGTATCGAAGCCATGGAGATTCTATCCAAAGATCCGCTAACAGCGAATATTCCTATTGTTGCACTGAGCGCCGATGCCATGCCTCATCATATTTTGAAGGGGATGGAAGCAGGATTTTTTCGCTATATTTGCAAGCCCTTCGAACTCAATGAATTTATGTTTGTGATCGACGAGGCACTTGAATTTCGGAAAAACAGCTTAGCCAGTACGAGTAAAACAAAAGAAATTGAGGGCTAATTCCCTGATCGTTGGGGTGAAAAATACCAGCCAGCAGAGCATATTCAACTCTTGTTATAGCAAACGAGCCTTCGTTTACTGTATGACAGGAATTCTCATATAGTTCATTCTAACGCTTCACTTCAGCATCACCACAAATATCAAGGTAGATAAAGTAATGGTCAGTAAAACACACACATAGATCAAGATCTTGATTCGAACTTGTAAAACTTCGATCACATTAACTACGTGTGCATTTTGTTCGGCAAGTGACTTGATTAACTTGGCTGATGCGTTATGGTCAGAATTCAGTTCAATTATCTTTGCCTGAAGATGACGAACGCGATTGTCTAAATTTGCGAGCCCTTCAACATCGAAAGAGACGATAGTTGACGAACTGTCAGCCATAGGCTGGCTATTTACTTCATCCTTTGCCGTAGTAAAAAGGCGTTTCGCGCCTTTAACCATGCCCGGTGCGGCTTCCAATACATCTTTCCAGGGTATGACCCTCAGCGCGTTAATCCAACCTATAGCCAAGATGTTTCCTCCTGTGTTGTATATATAGAGCGATATTATTAACCATACCACCAGCTGGTAGCATTGTCTGAATAAAATACTCCGGTGCAGGTAATTTTTCCAAGGTTTTATTAAAAGATTTTATTAAAAATAGAAATTTTGGTACGTAATTGCCTGTAAAAAAGCTCAAGGTTTAAAAATCCCGCTTCGTAATTTAGCGGCACCAGAGCGATAGGGGAAGGTATTGATTATTTCTGGCACTGCAGGCAATAAAAACTTGAGCGCTGTCCTTGCCGAATCTGCTTGATGGTCGTGTTACATGCACGACAAGTCTCGGTCGCACGGCCATACACCCAGTAGTGCTGCTGGAAATAGCCAGGGTTGCCATTGCTGTCTACGAAGTCGCGCAGGCTGCTGCCGCCGAGCGCAATGGCTTCCGTCAACGTTTCTTGTATCGTTTTTACCAATCGGGCGCAGCGCGGTCGACTAAGTTTTGCGGCGGGTAGTTGTGGGCGGATACCCGCGCGGAATAGCGCTTCATTGGCGTAGATGTTGCCGACGCCTACTACGAGATGATGATCCATGATGACCAGCTTGATTGCGGCATTGCGTTTTCGTATCGCACGATAAAGATACTCGGTATTAAATTCATTCTCCAGCGGTTCCACCCCAAGCTTTAATAATAGTGGATGCTGTGTGGGATCGCCTTCATGCCACAGCACTGCGCCAAAACGGCGCGGGTCACGTAGCCGCATCAGCATTCCGTTTGCCAGTTTTAAATCGAAGTGATCATGCTTTTCTGCTGCTATGTGCGCGGACAAAATACGCAAGCTGCCGGACATGCCGAGATGGAGGATGAGCGTACCGCTGTCGCATTTGATTAACAAATATTTGGCACGGCGATACAGCGCGTGAATGATCTGACCATGCAAGATGATGGCTAATTGCTTGGGGATAGCCCAGCGCAGATGAGATGTGCGAATGACTACGTCCGCGATACGCTGACCGACCAAATGCGGTTCCAGTCCGCGCAGGGTAGTTTCGACCTCGGGTAACTCAGGCATAAGATTTTTCTCTGTAGATTGTCATTTTATAAGCTAGTACTTATAAGTCAGTGAAACTTTTTTATTAAAAATCATAATATTAATTATTAAATTGTTATCGGTCGATTACAAACTTAAGCTAAAAGTGATAGTTCAAATAAGTTGGCATATTGGCCTTCGAACAAGGAAAAGTATTGCCCTTGTCAGCTTATTTTTTGTCAGAACTTCCAGCAACTGCTTTCACGCCTGCCGTTGCAACATCGACAGTCGTACCAACCGCCGCGGCGCCGACCTTAACGGTTGTTGCTACCACGGTAACCGCAGCATCAGCGACAGTAACCACCGCGCAGCCATTACAGAGAATGCAAATTAGGGTGTATAGAAGGCAGGCACGCGTGGGGGGCATTGGGTAAATGTGGTTATAAAATGGCTACATCAAATTAAATAAAGGCAATTTTTATGCTAACTATTTGATAAAAATCATACTTTGTCAGAATCGGTTGGTTATCCGATAATTCCATTTCACCAGTATTCAGTCTATGAACACATAAATCTCTCTTCACTTGCGGGAAGAGAGCCAGCTTAATTTCTTCTGCGCCACCAAAGCAAAGCACCCGTCAGCATTAACAGCGTAGGCAGGGCAATCAGGAAGCTGCTACTGATGATGATCAGATTGATTTTGCTCAAGGTAATCGCACCATCTTTCACTGTGCGGGGTTGAGTAGTGATGAGTCTCTCTTCGTTGCCTAGCCAGTTCGCCATGTTAATGCCGAGATCAATATTGCCGCCGTTGCCGGAATAGGTGTTGGCAAGAAACGAGCCGCTTCCGACGATAACAATGCGCTGTTCACGATCGTTTATGTTGCGTTGCAGGGCAAGCGCGATCGTTACGGGGCCGGGGATGTCACGGGTTTTGTTGAAGTGTGAGTTACCTTGTGGTATTTCACGGCTAACCCAGCCACGTGGCGCGGCCTCTACCAGTGTGGTGTGTTGCCATGCCGCATTTTCCTCCCAGTCAATGGCGCGAGCAAAGGGGAAGACCGTGGTCAAGTTGAAATTTTGCGTGATGGCGTGCGGCGGGTAGCCCGCGCCCAGTGCCCAGGTTGGAGGAATATTCATTTCTTCTGCTGTTGGATCAACCACGATGCCAGGCGTGAGAATGATGTCCAGTTTTTCAGACAGACGCTCCAACCCACGCAATGGCTCCGCGTCTACTAGCCACAGCAGGTTACCGCCGTTGGCGAGATAGCGTAGCAGTTTATCTATTTCACCCTGTAACAGGTCGATTTGTGGCTGAGTAATGATCAACATGCTGGCATTGTTGGGCACGTCCTGCGCTAGCGTTAAATTCAGGCTGTTAAGGCGAAAGCCATTTTGTTGCAGACGTTTGCCAAATTCGCCGAGATCGTGGTTTGCGATGCCTTCCAGATTGCGCTCACCATGTCCATCAAGATACATAAGCAATTGATTTTTTGTGTGAGCCATGCGTAATAACACGCTGGTAAGCGCTTGTTCGTTCAACATAGTGAGATGTTCGCGCTTGCCGCCATATTCCACCAGCATTTCGCCATTGACACGAATATTGACCTTGCGCGCTTCCTCCGGTTGCTTCACCGGGTCGATAAAGGTGAGCGAAATATCGGGTTTATAGCGCTGATAGAGGGCGACAAAATCACGAGTCAGCCTGTGCATATCGCCTAAGTTGGCATCCTGCCCGGTTACATACATCGTTAGTTTTATTTCACCTTGTAGCTGCTTCAGTACATTTACACTGTTATCTGCCAAACTGTTGCTGGCATTTTGTGTCATATCCCATTGTGCGGGGTGGCGTGCAGTGAGTTGATACAACGAGACGATAGCGGCGAGCAGCAGTGCAGTGAAGGCAAGGTTTTTAATTAGCAGATTGAGTTGTGGAAATTTCATGCTGGAAGGTTAGCTATAAATGCGGTTGTTATGCAATCGGCGTATCGTTAGTAACAGAAAGGCGGTACAAAACAGCAGAAAAAATATCAGGTCTGTACTATTTAACAAACCAATATTGAAGTTTTGAAAATGGCTGGTGGGAGCGAGCGCGCGCCAACTTTTGTCATTATCCACCGCACTGATTTCCACCAGCCACAGACCGAAAAATATGGCCAATGCACCGATGGCGGCTACCACTGGTTGTGCGGTGAGCGAGGAAATATACAGTCCCAATGCGGAGTAGCTGGCGGCAAGCAGTATAAGTCCCAGCGCATTGGTGAAAAGAAGTCCTGTGTCTAGTTGCGTGCCTGCGGCCAGAGCTAGCACCATCAACAGGCAACTGGCGATGATGAGTAATAAAAATAACATTAGGCCGATGAACTTTCCTACCACAATGTGAATATCAGAAACCGGTGCGCTCATTAATAGCGTCAGGGTTTTGTTGCGTCGTTCCTCGGCGATTAAGCGCATGGTAAATATGGGTATCAGCATCATCAAAATCAGCGCGACAGTACCGAGTAATGGGGCAGCCACAGCTAATGTCGCGCCGGGCGCGTTGGCAAGCTGTGCCAGTTGCGACTGTACTTGTAAAAAGGCATCAAGCCGTGCCAGGAAAAACCAGGCAAAGATAAATTGCAGAGCACCCAAAATCAGCCAGGTCGAAGGGATGGCGAACAGGCTGCGGAATTCCTTGAGTGCAATGGTTAGAATCATAATTTTTCGTCTTGAGTGATTTGCATAAATACATCTTCCAGCCGCGTTCGCAGCGGAACGAGTTGCTCCGCTTGCCAGCCATGTTGTGCGGCGAGCGCGAGCAGTGCAGCGCTTGGGTTGGTGTTAGCTGCATGCAGAATGCGGAACTGTGTGGTGGAAAGTGGGTCTACTTGCTGTACGTCGGCGATGGCTTGTAATTCGGACAGTGCAGGCGGTGCCAGCAGGGTGACGATGAAGCCTGATTGACTGCCGTATTGCTGCATTTTTGTGCTGCTGTCACCGTAAATTAGGCGACCGTGATGCATAATTTCGACGCGGTCACAAATGCTTTCCACTTCGCCCAATAGATGGGTAGAAAGGATAACGCTGTGCATATTTCCCAATTCGCGGATCAATGTGCGGATGCCGCGGATCTGGGATGGATCAAGGCCAACGGTGGGTTCGTCGAGAATGATTACTTCTGGTTGATGGATGATTGCTTGCGCAATGCCAACACGCTGCTGATAGCCTTTGGAAAGTGTCCCGATGATTTTTTTTCCACTGTCCTGTAAACCGCAACGGCGTTTGGTTTCGGTCAAAGCATCCGCAATCTGCGCACGCGGTATACGATGTAGCTTGGCGGCGAATATCAGGAAATCATCTACACTCATTTCGCGGTATAAAGGCGGTGTTTCGGGCAAGAATCCGGTTTGTGCCTTAGCTTTTTGGGACTGGCGTGTTAGATCGAAACCGCATATTTCAATTTCCCCCGAATGCGGCAACAGTGCGCCGGTCAGCATTTGTAGCGTTGTACTTTTGCCAGCCCCATTGTGTCCAAGCAGGCCAAGCACCTCGCCGTGCCGAAGTTCTAACGATACGCCATGGATGACCTCGCGTTGACCGAAGCGGCGAATGAGGTTGCGTGCGGATAGGGTGATTGGTGCAGTGACGGACATTAGTGCTGATGCAGATTGTATGAGAAGGTAAATATAACCTAATATGTCGTCATACATCAAAATGAAATAATTCAATTATGTCTGGCAACAAAATTAGGGATGTTTCTAAGAAATGTATGGTTCGCTTATATAAAACAAGGATATAAAACGCGGAAAGACTCGTAGCGATGCATTTTGACGTTCTTCGAATCTGCGCTACCCTTCACTTTGACGCAATTCATAGTGACGAAGGCTCAATCAGAGAACATATTACGACCCCATGGATTTTTTATTTTTTAAAATACCTACATATTAAATATGATGAATTTAAAACGTTGCACAATTATTTTTGCATTGTTGCTGGTTTCTTGTGCGCACGCGTCGCAGCAGGACACGGAGAAGCCTGGATTTGAAGTTGAAAAGCAAGCGGAATTGCCCAAGCAGGAATTGACTGAACAGGTACTCTATGAGTATCTGCTGGGTGAAATGGCCTTACAGCGCGGCCAGCCTGAGTTGGCTGCGCAGCTTTATCTAAATCTGGCCAATGCCACGCGTGATCCACGCCTGGCGCGCTATGCGGCACATTTGGCTTTTGAGACGCGCCAAATGGATAAAGCGATGGCAGCCTTCAATCTGTGGCTGGAAATAGAACCAGATTCACCGTTGGCAAAACAGGCTTTGGTCACCCTGCTGATCAGTGGCGGTAAGCTGGATGAGGCACGCCCGCATCTCGTGAGTCTTTTAGCGGCAGCGACGGAAAATGTTGGAAGTATTTTTATGCGGATTTCCCCAATGATTGCAAGTTATCCCGATAAAAATGCCGCATTTGATCTACTTCGTGAACTGACGCTACCTTATCCGCGCGTGGCGGAGGCGCGTTGGGCGTTGGCACAAGTAGCAGAAGCCGCAGGTAAACACGAGTTAGCCTTGGAAGAAGCCCAACAGGCATATGCCTTGCGCCCGGAATGGGATAGTGCCGTGCTACTCAACGCCCAATTGCTGCAGGGTGCGGCGCCACAGCAGGCATTGACTTTACTGAAAAAATATCTTGAGTCTTATCCTGACACCAAGGAAGTGCGCCTGTTTTATGCACGCGTGCTCATGGAACAAAAACAGAATCGAGAGGCGCGTGCAGAATTTCAGCGGTTGCTTAATGCGTATCCAGACAACGCCGATCTGGCGTTCGCTGTGGGATTATTGTCGCTAGACATAGGTGAGCTGGATCGTGGTGAGAAAGAGTTGCAGCAGGCTCTGACTAATCGAAAGAAAGATGAAAGCGTAGTGTATTACTACCTTGGCCAGTTGAGTGAAGCGAAGAAGCATGATGAAGAGGCCATGCAGAACTACAGTAAAGTAAAAGAGGGAGAATATAACTTCTCCTCGCGTTTACGCATGGCGTTTTTGACCAATAAATTGGGCAAACTGGATGAGGCGCGAAAGCTCTTGCACAAGACCGTTGCGAAGAACAATCAGCAGCGGATACAACTGGTTATGGTTGAGGTACAGATTCTACGCGATGCGCAGCAATTTGAAGCGGCCTATCAGGTACTAATGTTAGGGTTGGAAAAATTACCTAACCAACCCGACCTGATGTATGAGGCGGCGATACTAGCGGAAAAGGCTGGAAAACATGATGCATTTGAGCAGATGATGCGAAAATTAATTGAAGTTGAGCCGGGTTACGCACAAGCTTATAACGCGCTGGGCTATGGTTTGCTGGAGCGCAACGAGCGCATACCCGAGGCGATGAAACTGGTAGAGAAGGCATACCAGCTTGCCCCGGATGACATCGGCATCATTGACAGCATGGGTTTTGGGTATTACCGCTTGGGTGATTTGCCCAAGAGTTTGGAGTTTCTGCGCCGTGCCTATGCTGCCAATCCAGATCCGGAAATTGCTGCGCATCTCGGCGAAGTGCTGTGGGTTCAGGGTGAAAAGGAGCAAGCAAAAAAAATGTGGAGCGATGCACTAAAGGCTCATCCTGATAGTACCGTGTTGCAGGTGATCATCAAGAAATTTATGCCTTGATACATCGACTATTTCTACTGTGTCTCCTATTACTGGGGGGATGCGCAAGTGTGCCACCCGTATCTCAGCCCGTTACGCGACCCATACAGTCGGAAAATGTGCCTTTTGTACTGTCTGGGCGGGTCGCCGTAAAGCATGACGGAGATCGATCTTCATCCGGAGTGCGCTGGGTGCATCATGCCGAGACAGATGAAATCCTGCTACTTGCCCCATTGGGACAGACTGTGGCTCGCGTTCGTAGCGATATGAAGGGTGCAGTGCTGGATATGCCGTTTAAGCATTACGTGGCACAAGACGCTGATGAATTAACTCAGCAAGTGCTGGGCTGGCGTTTGCCGCTGTCTGGCTTGCGTTATTGGGTGTTGGCGTTGCCAGCGCCGAAGAGTGTATTTGATATTGAGCATGATGCTAACGGACAGGTGATACTGCTAAATCAGGATGGCTGGCTGATACGCTATACGCGCTATGCAGCGCAAACATCGGACAGTTTACCGTTACGTATTGCTTTGCAACGCGATGGGCTGGAAATTCAATTGCTGATCGATGAATGGGAAATATAACAAAAACTTTAACTCTTCCGGCACCCGCCAAGCTTAACCTTTTTTTGCATGTGGTAGGGCGCAGGATGGATGGCTATCATCTGTTGCAAACTCTGTTTCGTTTTATTGATTTTAGTGACATGCTGCATTTCTCACTACGCAAGAATGGTGTAGTGCGCCGTATTAGTGCGCTTGATGGTGTATCACAGGAGCAGGACTTGTGCGTACGCGCTGCACGTCTGCTACAAAAGGAATGCGGTTGCAGGTTGGGAGTGGATATAACGCTGGAGAAACGTATTCCTATGGGCGGAGGTTTGGGTGGCGGAAGTTCGGATGCAGCCACGACACTCCTTGCGCTGAATAGTCTATGGAACTTGGAGTTGTCGCGCGAGCGGTTGATGGAGATAGGCCTGTCTCTGGGTGCGGACGTACCGGTATTTGTGTTTGGTGAAAATGCCTATGCAGAAGGCATAGGCGAGCAGTTACAGGCCTACGATGTACCGGATGCTTGGTATGTGGTGTTGTTCCCGCCAGTGCATGTCACTACGGCAAAGGTATTTGCACACCTGGATTTTGCGAACTTGGAATTGACACGGGATGCGATTTCCCTCAGAATTCGCGGCCTTCCGCTACGGCTACCACACAACGATCTACAGTCGGTGGTATGTAGCTTATACCCGGAAGTAGCGCGGCATATTGTTTGGCTTGAGCAATTTGTGCAAGCTCGGATGAGTGGTTCTGGTGCTTGCGTGTTTGCTGAGTTTGTTACCGAGGCACAGGCGCAAGCAGTGATAGAACATTTGCCGTCAGATATGCACGGTATTGTAGCGCGCGGTTTGCCGCAGCATCCACTACGGAACTTTACCGTAATGTGAAATGCAAGATTATTGGGGAGTCGCCAAGTGGTAAGGCACCGGATTTTGATTCCGGCATTCGTAGGTTCGATCCCTACCTCCCCAGCCAGTTTGAAGGATGTTGCTTGTTTGGGGCGCTTGCGCCCGTTTTTATTTAAGGGGAGCATGGTGTCCAACGACAGCTTGATGGTGTTCACCGGCAATGCCAATCCTAAGCTTGCGCAATATGTAGCACAGCACCTTAATATTCAACTTGGGCGAGCCACCGTTGGCCGTTTTTCAGACGGCGAGGTGATGATAGAAATTCTCGACAACGTGCGCGGCAAAGACGTGTTCGTTCTGCAATCAACATGCGCCCCAACCAACGATAGTCTAATGGAAGTGCTGGTCATGGTGGATGCGCTTAAACGCGCTTCCGCTGGACGTATTATTGCTGCGCTCCCCTATTTTGGCTATGCCCGGCAGGATCGACGTCCGCGTTCCGCGCGCGTGGCGATTACGGCCAAGGTGGTGGCGAATATGCTTACTGGTGTTGGCGTGGATCGCGTTCTAACCATGGATTTGCATTCAGATCAGATCCAGGGTTTTTTCGATATTCCTGTAGACAACATTTATGCTAGCCCGATTTTGTTGGCAGATGTGTGGAAGCATGATTATAAAAATCTGGTGGTGGTCTCGCCGGACGTGGGCGGCGTAGTACGCGCGCGGGCATTAGCCAAGCGTTTGGAAGCTGATCTCACCATTATCGACAAGCGTCGTCCCAAGCCCAACGTGGCCAAGGTGATGAACATCATTGGTGAAGTGGTAGACCGAACCTGTTTAATCATGGATGACCTGGTCGATACCGGAAATACCTTATGCGAGGCTGCTGAGGCACTGAAAGCCAAGGGTGCGGAGAAGGTGGTGGCGTATTGCACACACCCGGTGCTGTCTGGCTCGGCGATTGAGCGTATAGAGAATTCCGCAATAGATGAACTGGTTGTGACCGACACTATCCCGCTGAGCAATGAGGCGATAGCTTGCAAGCGTATTCGCCAGTTGAGTGTGGCTGAACTGTTGGCCGAAACAATTCGACGCATTCATGCGGAAGAATCCGTCAGCTCATTATTTATGGAATAGTTTTTGTGGTTGTCATTTTGACTGCCGCGTAACCTGGGATTGCCTGGTCGCGGGTGATTCCGAATTTTGAAGTGGAGAAATAAAATGAAAATCGAACTAAGCGCAATATTCCGCAAGGCGCAAGGAACGGGTGCGAGCCGCCGTCTGCGCAAGTCTGGCCGCGTGCCTGGCATCGTGTATGGTGGCGTTGAGCCTACGTTGATTGACCTTGATCACAACAATCTGTATCACAGCCTGCGCAAGGAAGCGTTTCATGCTTCCATCCTGACACTTGATTTGGATGGCAAAAAAGAACAAGTACTGTTGCGCGATTTTCAGATGCATCCATTTCGTCAGCAAGTGCAACATATCGATTTTCAGCGTGTGGAAGCAAATAAGAAGATCCATATGAAAGTGCCATTACACTTCATAAATGCCGATATCGCCCCTGGGGTGAAGCTGAGCGGAGGTATCATTTCCCACGTGATGAATGATCTGAATATTGCTTGCCTGGCGGCTGACTTGCCCGAATTTATCGAGGTCGATCTATCCACGTTGGCGCTAAATCATTCCGTTCATGTTTCCGACCTTAATTTACCTAAAGGCGTAGAAGCGGCAGGTGTCCATATTGGAGATGCTGTAGTGGCCACCGTTCAGGTACCGCGTGGCGCGATTGAAGCGGAAGCGCTGGCCGCGGCTGAAGCCGCTGCTGCTGGGGATGCGAAAGCTGCGGCAAAACCTGCGGCGAAATCTAAATAGCATAAGTATTACAATTAAAAACCCGCCATGCACTCTTAAGTGTGTGGCGGGTTTTTAACATGTCGTGAACAATTTTTCACATGGTGTAAACTAAAAATGAGTGAAATCAAGTTAATTGTCGGGTTGGGTAATCCCGGTCGTGAATATGATTTCACCCGGCATAACGCTGGATTCTGGTGGGTAGACACGTTTGCGCGCATGCACCCCTTCACTTTCAAACCTGAAAGCAAATTCCACGGCTTGGTCGCGCGCGGTCAGCTGCATGGTCGTGAATTGTTTTTGCTCAAGCCGCAAACCTTTATGAATATCAGTGGCCGTGCAGTAGGGGCGCTGATACAGTTCTACAAAATCGAACCTCGACACATTTTGGTGGTGCATGATGAACTCGATTTGCCGCCGGGCAGCGCCAAGCTTAAGCTGGGCGGCGGTCATGGCGGACACAACGGATTGAAGGATATCTTTGCGCATCTTGGCACGCGCGATTTTTGGCGGCTGCGCATTGGCATTGGCCATCCTGGTGAACGCGCGGACGTTGTTGATTATGTGCTGAATGCTCCGCACCGTGAAGAAGTGGAGTTAATCGAACACGCCATGCAGCGTGCACTGGATGTGGTTCCCATGATAGTTGAGGGCAAGCTGGAAGCGGCAATGTTGAAGTTGCACAGTAGTTAATATTAAGGAATATTCATGAGTCTGAAATGCGGAATCGTCGGTCTGCCTAATGTGGGCAAGTCCACCCTGTTCAATGCCCTTACCAAGGCGGGTATAGCGGCGGAGAACTATCCATTCTGTACTATTGAGCCTAACGTCGGCATTGTGGAAGTTCCGGATGCGCGGATGCAAGCGTTGGCCGATATTGTCAAGCCGCAAAAAATGCAATATGCCATCACCGAGTTTGTGGACATCGCCGGGTTGGTGGCTGGGGCATCTAAGGGCGAAGGCTTGGGTAACCAGTTTCTCGCCAACATTCGTGAGACCGATGGTATTTTGAACGTGGTGCGCTGTTTCGAAGACGACAACGTCATTCACGTGGCGGGTAAGGTCGACCCGATTTCAGATGTTGAAACGATCGTAACTGAACTGGCGCTGGCGGATATGACAACGGTGGAAAAAGCCCAGTTGCGTAACTCCAAGGCTGCTCGCTCTGGCGATAAAGAAGCTGCTAAATTTGGTGAACTGCTGGATCAGGTTGCTGCGCATTTAAACCAAGGCAAACCTGCGCGCATGATGAAGCTGGATGCGGTGCAGCTCGCCTTGCTTAAGCCGTTGTGCCTGCTCACGATTAAGCCCGCCATGTACGTGGCCAACGTGGCTGAAGATGGTTTCAAAAATAATCCATTATTGACGCGGCTGGAAGAATTCGCCGCGCGTGAAGGTGCTCCCGTAGTGGCGATTTGCGCAGCGCTGGAGTCAGAAATTTCAGAGCTTTCAGATGAAGATAAAAAAGAATTTTTGGCCGACATCGGTTTGGCAGAGCCCGGTCTGAATCGACTGATTCGCGTGGCGTATAAGCTGTTAGGGTTGCAAACCTACTTTACCGCCGGAGTAAAAGAAGTGCGCGCCTGGACGATTCACATAGGCGATACTGCACCTCAGGCTGCGGGCGTCATTCATAATGATTTCGAGCATGGCTTTATTCGCGCCGAAGTGATCAGTTATGAAGATTTTGTTGCTTGCAAGGGTGAGGCGGGCGCAAAAGAAAAGGGAAAAATGCGGTTGGAAGGCAAGGATTATTTGGTACAGGATGGCGATGTTATGCACTTCCGCTTCAATGTCTAAACCATTTTTGAAGTTCATGATATGGCATGAGGCAACAAAACAATTAACAAACCCCGGTAATGCGGGGTTTGTTATTCTTGTCGTTTCTCTTCGCTTCTTGGCACCTCAAAAACCACTCTTGATGCCGTGGCGCCTGAATGGCCGACCTTGAGAGATTAGGAAAAAATTTTAGGGCAAGTCAAATTGGAGCACACATGACCACACCTTCATTGATCCAGTCGCGCATGACGACTTCCTGGATGGCTGCAGCACTACTGGAAAGACGGTGGTTGCTGTCGACACCGCGGGCAAACCCATTGTTATAGGCCCGATAGACCGGCACTGTTCCGGTCGGACAGGTACCATTGGTCGGTGGAGTCGAGATAAAATCCAGACTTTCAAAATTCCAGCGCTTTTGCGTGGCTGGCGTGATGGCTTGAAGCTGCTTAAGGCCATCACATTCAAGGCCCGCTGATGTATAGAAATGCGAATTGGGGCCGGGGACCTGGCTGCCGTAGAATCGACAAACGGGCGTGCTGCCGCCTGATTTGAAACTATTGCCGGTGCGAATCCAGTCGGGCCCCGCGCTCCCTCCATCGATGGCCGCAGCTTCATTGGCGTCGGCGGTGATGAAATAATGATCCAGATGGGTGTTATAGAACTCAACGATAGGTGTACTGGTGATTGTTCCGCTTAGCTCATAGCGAGCCAGAACGGTACTTGTCGCATCCTGTCCCGCAACGAGCAAACGGGAATGGGTATCGAGCGCCAGCGCATCGACGCTCAACATGCCGGGTAGCGGATACGCTCCACCGACGCCAAAATTTGTATCAAAACTGTTATTCGGAAGCAGGCGATATAGCGCTGCCGATTTCGTTGTGCCAACATAACGGTTGCCCGCTATTACCACACTGGCGTCGGGCAATGCTGCAACACTCCAATTGAATTCACCCTGACCCGCCAACAAATTGCTCGCTCCGATCAGTGTGCCATTACTGGAAATCCGAATCACGAGCAGCGATCCGCTTGGCGAACCGGATGGTACGTTGCGAATGCCAGCCAGCAGGGAGCCATCGCTCAGTGAGAGCAAGGAGAATGGTGCTCCACCAAAGGAAAATGGATCGGTAGAAGCATAGGCAAACTGACCGACCGTACCAAACGAAGCTACCGGCAACCCATGCGAATCAACCTTATAGAGATGTAGGTTATATTCCGTTTGCACAGCAAAGACTACAGAACCGTCGCCAAGTAAAACCATGTCCGCATAGAATGAATTTTCTCCGGCAGGCAACGGGAATTCGGTTTTACCGTCTGTGCCGAAACTCAGGTCAGGCGTGCCATCCGACATTGTCTGCTGCAAAATAGCACTTCCACCCGTTGTCGTTCCGTAAAGCAAGCGCCCATCTGGACGAATGCCCAACGCAATATCCGTATTTGACCACGATGGTGCTGCAAGACTGGGGGCGAATCCGGCGTTGAGCATTCCGGCTGCGTCAAGTTGAAACGCTGTAATGGTGCCGAATGGGAGAATAGACCCGCTCCCGGTTCCAGCCACGACCGTTATCGCGCCGCTTCCTTGTTTAGCTACACGTACCTTGCCCATGAAGCGCGTGTTTTTCCTTGGTGCCACGCGGCCGTTCGTCCCGAATGAGACGTCGGGGGAGCCATTTGCCGTCAGACGTTCAAGCAAATAATCAGGGATCGCGTCAGTAACTGAACCACCTGCAAACAGAACTTTGTCCGAAGTTTCAACCAGTATCGTATCAACCTTGTAGTAGCTGGAGGGCACTCCGATGCGCACGATACCGCTGCTTCCAAACGAACTGTCGAGTGCCGACGCTGCGTGCGCTTCAAACATCGTGGCATGCAACGCGAAGAGCACAAAAAGTATCACGAATATTTTTTTAGTTGCCACCGTCCCTGATACCTTCAGTAAGCTTGACATCATTTTCCTTTATCAATATGCACACAATCGAAACCAGAAACGTCCTTCATGAGGGTGTTTTAGAAAGGAATAAATGGCGGATAGGTTGTGAACGCTTAATTTTTTATGGCGTTCGACGCAGTGCTGAGCTTTATTATTTTATAGTGCTGCGCAATTAATGCATTTTTGATGGTACTTCTAGCTCATTTCAAATGCAACAAGGGAATTAACCCAAACCAAATGATATAGGTCAGCGATGCCACCATCAGTCCATCAATGCGGCCGCATAGCTGTTCTTGTCTCCAGGCACGGTAAATCAGAAATCCGAGCAGACAAATATGGGGCAGCACCCACGGTAGCAATCCTTCAAAGCTCCCGCGCAAAGCCGGCTGATCTTTGATGAGTACCACGACCAATGGTGCCGCGGCGGCCAGTACCAGAGCTAGCAGCGCTGTCCAGCCTAATCCCAGGCGTACTACCAAGGTGCGCTTGCCAGCTTGTTTATCTGCCTCGAAGTCCGGGATACCTGAGAGGATGATGGCCGGCATTACCGCCAGAAGCAGCGGCAGGCTAATGAGCCAAGGAAAGGGGCTGTTCCATTCCCCACCTTGAAATATATAGCCGCACAGTATTACACCAAAGCTGTGGGTGACAGCCACATTGAGTTCCCCCAAACCACGCCAGGCGAGCTTCAGGGGAGGCGCGGTATAACCCAGTCCTAACACTGTCATTATGAGTATAACGATAGGTACAGCACTGTTGCCTGCAAGATAATCCATGAGCAAGCCGGTACAGGCCGCGGCGGCCATCAATGATATTACGATGCCTACACGTAGTTCACCGAAACTTAGATTTTTATCCACAAGTACCCGAGAGCCACCAGTAAAGGGGCCGAAATGACGGTTGCACCGGTCGCTTTCATAGTCGAACCAATCATTGGTAAATACCGTGGCTGCCTCCAGAAAGAACAGACAGGCATAACCCAGCCAGTAGACCGATGGATTCCAGTCTCCAGTAGCCGCGGCCGCGCCCAATGCGCCTACCGTATAGGCCATCCAGGTCATCGGATAAAATTGGAGCCGTAACGCCTTGAGCCATGCTTTTAGCTTAGTGGTAACACGGTCGACATAGCTTGAGGCACCATTTCTTAAGGAAAAACCGAGTCCTCGAGCTTGTTCCAACCACTGGGCCCGTTGAACCGGCTCGGAGTCCTTTACTGGACCCAGCGCAAGAATGCGGGTAGTAGTGATCCCACAGAAGCCCAACGCGGATCGCTTCATGGCATTATGACCGGGGGCGCGATAGATGAATCGGTAAACCCAAGACGGCATATCTAACGTGGTGATGAGATGGGCTGTCTTGCCGGTCAGCAGCCCCTCGAAGTGGCCGTCATCACGTTCTCTGAAAGCAAATCCCGGTAACAGTATTCGGTCGAGAAATCCTTTAAGACGAGCCGGCCCTACTCCCCACCAGGCAGGATAGATAAAAGTTATATGATCTGCCCACGTGATGAGCTGCAAGGCGCGTTCCAGATCAGGTTCCAGTGGCTGATCCCGCGGCGAAACCGGATGTACGTCAAGGTCGAAGTCTATCGCCCCCAAATCTATCTTCTCAATTTCCATACCAGCCGCTAGCACGCCATTTTCATAGGCGTTTGCAAGGGCGGAACATAGGCTGGGGCTACGTGGATGTCCCAAGATCACAAGTATCTTCATGGCATCATTGCTTGATTCATAAATTTTATCCAGTGATTATGCTGTTCGTCACATGTTATATGGTTTCGCTATAACAGTGTATGCACGGCTGCTTGTTGTATAAGCATTTGAGGAAACTATTCAGAAAGAGTCTTGATAATATCTTCCGGGCTGAGGAATGGTTCTAAGTATGGTTGGGTTGCCCCAGGACAAGGGGTATTTGTTCTCTGGTAGTGAGGCGAGAGAGATTACTTAGTTGTTGAAGTCAATTAAATCGTTGGTCTTAAAGTAGGTTGTAAAATTGATATCGTCCAGCCCTGTAGATTGATAGAGCTTGTGTTTAACGACGCTCAGCTTAAGGATGCTTCGGATATGCGGTTTAAATAGCTATCCTTCAAAGACTTCAAGGATTCAGTGCTCGCAATTTATTTTCTCTCCATTCGCTCGCCGTTATGCCAAATTTCGTGCGGAATACGCGCGAAAAATGGGATGAGCTGTTGAATCCGCAGCTATACGCAATCTGGCTTATTGTTAGATGCGATTTGGCTGGATTTTGTAGCGCTAGTTTGCATGCGAGAAGACGGCGCGTCCAGATCCATGCGCTCAACGTTTGCTCCTCCATTTTGAACAAGCGATGGATGTGAGCCGGTGAAATCCGCAGGGATTGGGACACTTTCTGGACTGACAATTCCGGATCATTCAGGTTATCGAAGACATACTGCTTGATCCGAGCCATGTGGAATAGTGTCAGGTTCGATTTCACCGCGTCGATTCCGGCGGAAAACTCGGCTATGTTAGTAGCGAAAATTTCGGTCAACGCATTCGCGGCGTGGGCCATGGTATGCATGGATATAGTTTCGAACGAGGTCTGGAAGCAATAGTCGGCCATCAAGGTCAGCAATTTTGTTGTCGGGTTTTGACTGCTTAGAGTAGTGGCCGTCAGTGTATCAATTGTTGGAATCATTGTTCGCATCATATCCGCAGGAAACACCAACACGGTCTGTGAAAACGCAGAGTCAAATGCCAGTTCATAGCACCGAGCGCTTGAATACAGGGCCATATCTCCTGAGACGAGGCTGGCCTCGCGACCATCCTGCCGCACTAAACTGCTGCCTTGGCGCTGAATGTTTAGTAAAAAATATTCGTCGTCGGTTTCTTTGATGAGCCGCTTAGTACGCGTCACTTGCTGGGCGCTCGCCGCCACTTGTGAGATGTCCACATGCGCGATTTTGCGCAAATGAATAGTCCCATGAAACTGCACTTGGGGCGCAATCAAACTGCAATCAACCTGAATCAAATGCTGACAGACCATGTCAGTCCAGAACGCGATTTTCTCTGTTTTACACACCGTATCAGTTGACAAACTCTTAATGTCTGCAACTGCTTGTTGGCGGTTATTTATGTCCATTCTTTTCTTATCATGAGACGATCAGTAAAGTATAGCGATACTTATGATAAAGCATTTTTTATTCATGAAGTTACATTAATAACGAAGTGGGCTCGTACGGCCGTCTAACTATTGGCGCACGGTAACACTGAAGTGTCAGGCAGCGACAGCCCCCAGTTTGCTAATCTATTCGAGCAGTCACCACAAACATGGGTTGTTATTAAATTCACTGCAAAAAGTTGCGCTTGAAAGTTGAATCCAACCCATTCAATAGCGAACTAAAAAACATTAAGGAAACGTAATGCGTCCACTATTCATTCGTATATTCATATTGTTGGGTTTGTTTCTCCCGGCGCTCGCTTCAGCGAATGCATTTACAATTTGTAATCAGTCAGCCGTCCCGATTTCTGCCGCCCTTGCGCGCTTTGACAGTGACGCATCAACATCAACTTTCTCGTCGTACGGGTGGTACAACATCAGTGCGGGTGCTTGCTCGTTAGTTTCAAGCACATCAACGAATTATAGATTTTTTTATGTATATGCTGAGGGGGATGGAGGGAAAATTTGGAACGACAGTAGCATGTCTAATCCAGCGTGTGTAGATCCAATCAATTCGTTTCATATTATAAATGCAGGTGCAAACTGCGCAACGCGTAGCTACCAGCAGAAAGGTTTTATTTCCGTTGATACAGGAAATAGTGCCACATTTACCTACAACATCACGGCAACGCCGGCTGTATCTCCGGCCTTGTCCTTGACCGGTTTGTGGTGGAACCAGAACGAATCCGGATGGGGGATTAGTCTCACGCAGCAGGGATCGATGGTTTTCGCGGCATGGTTTACCTACGGCTCAACCGGTCAACCAGAGTGGTTGGTCATGTCGTCATGCCCGGTGGTTGAGAATGCTTGTATGGGAGACATCTATAAAGTGGTGGGCGGCACCAAGCTTGGCGTGCCTTGGAATGGAGCAGGTAAAGTGGTCACCAAGGTAGGAGTGGGAACCCTCATATTTGCTGACAATAACACCGGGACACTCAACTATTCGGTGGATGGCGTGAGTGGAACCAAGCAAATTACCCGGCAGATATTTGAATCAGGCTCATCTCAACCTGCCATCGATTATTCAGCACTCTGGTGGAATGAGAATGAGTCCGGCTGGGGGGTTGCCATTACGCAGCAATATGGCATGATTTTTGCGGTCATGTACACGTACGATACCAGTGGGAATCCAGTTTGGTACGTCGCCTCCGGTTGTCCCTTGTCAGGTGATAACTGCACAGGCGATTTATATAAGGTCACCGGAGGATCTGAGCCAAACGTGACATGGAACGGCGCCAATAAGGTGGTGGCTAAGGTCGGCACTGTCAGTTTCGTTTTTAACGACAGCAGCACTGGCGTCATGTCTTATGTTATCAATGGGGTGAGTGGATCCAAGGCTATTTCAAGGCAACTGTTCGGGGAGGCAGTAGCTGCAACTTACCAGTCTGCCTATGATGCTTGTTACATAGGAACACCTCTGCTGTATACCAGTAATTATTGTGCAGCCTATGCTAATGCAATTGTTGCGGGTAGCACCCCCCTAGTTGCCAATCAAGCTGGTGCGGTCGCTGCGGGTAGTAACGTTGGAAATATCGGCATGGGCGGGGCAATTACTGCCACTGGTACACCATATGTGCCGAATGCAGGCCCAACACCAACACCAAGGTTAGCGTTCAACTTAACATCACTCACATTTTCCCCACAAGAGAACTTTACAACCAGTGCAATTCAGACTGTGATACTGAGCAATGTAGGTAATACAGGGATTCTTCTTCACAGTAATATCACGCTCCCTTTGTTTGCACGGTGGAATATAGTTAACGACACCTGTATTTATGCGCCTTCAATTTTTATGGCAGGGGCAAGCTGTACAGTCAGCATCTCTTTCACTCCTAGGGGTGACGATAATATAAGAAACGTGTACTTGTTAAGAAAATCGTTGGGTGAAAACCCTTCCCTACCCACATCAGAGAATTATTCTGGTATTTTTGAAGTCTACGGTGATTCAGTAACTAACCCCCAAGTAGTTGTTCCCAAGCAGGCAGTCCAGTTGAATGGAACAGGAGTGTATCCTCCCGACGCAACTCCTGCGCCGACTGTAAACGGCATAGCCGCTTTTTCTGGGACTTACAATATCAAAACTAGCGACGGCACAGTTGCAACCTTTACGGTTGACTCAAATGGCAACGTGTCATCCTGCAAGGTAGATTCTGTGGTAGTTTGCTCCGGTAAGCTCACTCTGAGCTTAAGTACTGGAGAAGCCAATTTCCAGATTATTGGAAACGATGGGTTAAATCCGATTGACACTACTGCTAGTTTTAGTGGAACCATTAATAAAAATGGTGATGTTTCTGGAGGGTATTTAGGTAACTCAGTATCAGAAGGGGGATTTAGCGGAACATTTACAGGAAGCAAGGCAGGCGGCGGTGCGGTCACGTCAGAGTGTGGCGTACTTGGCCAAATCATCGAAATCAGGCAAAGTGGCCCGAATATGGTCAATATTCCACTTGTTTGTAGAGAGAATCGAATAGACAACTGGGTTTCTGCTCCTCCAGAGGCGGGGTTAAGCACCCAAGAAATTTGTGATCGGGCGACTACACCCACAGATGAATTGACTGGTAGGCCAGTCCCAATAACAAAAATTAAAAATATGTCTGCATGCTTTTGCTTGATAGATGGCAATTTCGCTTCAGGCAAACAAACAAAGTGCTGGACTTATTATGATCTTGCTAAATAAGAACGCGAAATGGAGGCATGACATCATGCCCCTTGTTTGCCGCGTGAATGGGGCAACGCCAATCAGCTACATATTTGGAAGGATAGTATCTATGTCAGAAAATTTCCATAACCATCCCAGATGCTGTTCGCTTGGTAGCTATGAAACTAGCGTATTGATATTGTTTATTTAAAATTTAACTCACCGGGGCTAGACCGCTGTAATTTCTGACAGCGCGCGACTCGACGCAGCGAGTCAGCTAACCCACAGGTTTCTTTTCGTATTGTTTTAATTTACGGAGTTTTTACCAGATAATTCATTAGAAATAATCAGCCTTCATTCATGCCCGAACCGATGTAGTCCCGAATCGATTACAGCTTGAGCCCAAAACCCTTCAAACTATTGCCGTCGGCGGTGCGTCGCCGACTAATCGTAATAAATTTTTCTCAGCATTTGAATCCCAGAACGCCCCTGCTGTAAACACCTTGTGGTGTAGCGTAATTGGCTCTTGAATCTGCCTAAATATTGAGAAAACTATTCCGCAAGAGCCCTGATAACATTTTCGGGGCTGAGAATAGTGCCGAGCGTGGTTGGATTGCCCCAGCGTACGTGATATTTGTTCTCCGGTACTGAAGCGAGAGAGATTAATAAGTTGTTGAAGGCAATCAAATCGTTGGTCTCAAAGTAGGTTATGAAATCGATATCGTCCAGCCCTGTAGAGTGATAGAGCTTGCGTTTGACATTGACCAGATAGGGAAGTGTTGGCACGGTATGGCTCTCCATTTCCTTTAGTCGTTGCTCAGATGATAAATTCCACCACTCTGCGCTTTTCTTCACGGGGATAACGATTACGTAGCGAGGCGCGTCGCCGGTATAGGTTGCTGAACTGAGGCCGGCATTAAGTTCGGGTGACTTGGCTTTTGTGATGTAGTTCAGGGGCTTCGTCACGCCTACCAGGGTATCGAAAATATCAGCGTTTTTACCGATGGTTGTCGATCGGAACTCACGCATGAATGTCTGCGCCTTAGCGAGGTCATAAGCATTTATACGGAAGAAAAAATCGGAGTTGGTTTCCAGGCCGCGGGTCAGATAAAGATCTACCAGCACATTGTCTTTATGTTTTTCGATCAATTTTGCTACTTCAGCAGCGCTATCCATTCGTTCAGTTGCAGGCACCTTGTTCCATTCTGGCCGCAGTTTGAACATCGTAAATACGCCAAAAACACCCGGCTGGGTAAGAATCTTGGATCCTTCTATCTGCATTGTGTCCGCTGCTGGCTGCGACGCGGCAACAGATGCCGTTTGCATCGTCATGGCTGCGATGATTCCAGCAACAAGGTTTACATGGAGGTTGTGAATTGACAAACGTTTCATGATATTTTTCCTTATGAAATGGTTAAAAATTCAAACAAGCATTGTTGCTTGGGCTCGGGGTTATTTATGGAGACGAAACGGGGTTATATCAATTTACGTTCAGCTATATTGATGACGCTTGGGCGAATCTTTACATCGTAACATATTCCCGCTCGAATGCAGTGAAAAATCATCAGTTCTTGCTGCCCCATATCTGCTTCAGGCGAGCATCGCGACCACATGTGTAACGATAGTATTTGTAACGAATAGGGTTCTTGGTGTGAAAATCTTGGTGATACTCCTCCGCTGGATAGAATACTGTAGCGGGCAACAACTCGGTCAAAATGGGTTGGGTAAAACGTCCAGAAGATACTAGCGCGGCCCTGGATGTTTCAGCTTGCTGTCGTTGATCTGCATTGTGATAAAAAATGACGCTACGGTACTGCGTACCACTATCGCAAAATTGGCGATTAGGGGTTAGCGGGTCTATCGTTGGCCAGTATGCGGCAAGTAGTTTAGCGAAATTGGTCTTGGCAGGATCAAAACGCACTTGCACCGCTTCAACATGCCCCGTTTTACCGGCAGATACTTGTTCGTATGTCGGATTGACCATTGTGCCGCCGATATAACCCGATGTAGTGGATATCACGCCCGGTATTTTGTCGAAATCTGCTTCGGTGCACCAGAAGCAGCCACCAGCAAAAGTAGCAACGCTTATCACGGGTTCAGTCCGCTCGTTGGATACTACGGACGTATTTTGTGCCCGCGATTGTCCACAGGCAGCCAGTACGGCAAATATCAGCAAAGTAATACTAAGTGCACTGCGGGTTTTTTTATCAAAAATGGATAGATTCAATAGGGTCATAATTAGCTCCTGAGTGCTGGTAATGATTCGACCTTCGGGACAAATCGCAACGCTACCCCGTTATTGCACCAGCGCTCATTACGTGGCGGTGGGCCATCGTTAAACAAATGGCCTTGGTGGCCGCCGCAGCGCGCACAGTGGTATTCAGTGCGGGGTAGAATCATTTTGAAATCGCGTTTTGTTCCCACTTGGCCCGCAATAGGCTGGGTAAAGCTGGGCCAGCCCGTGCCGCTTTCAAATTTGTGCGCACTTTCGAACAAAGGCAAGTAACAAGCCGCACAAATATAGGTGCCATCACGATGCTCAAGATTAAGCTCGCTACTATTTTGCCGCTCGGTATCTTCTTCAAACAGCACCTGGTAAGCATCAGCGGAAACCAATGGTCGCCACGCCTCATGTGGTTTATTCAGAGGCGTAACTGTAATGACATTGGTAGTATTTGCAGCTGCCCTGTCGCGCGAACAAGCCGAAATTAAAGGGAGTGCGGTCAGCAGGGCAAGACTTTGTAGTACGGTACGTCGCTTCATAAAAATTCCTTATGGAAATTTGGAAGATTTGACTGTGTACTTAAAAATTACGTCGTTATTTTGCACTAAATTAGATATCGCCGTACCAAGTTGTGGCCGTGGTACCCATGTCGGGTTATGGTAGTGGCAAACAAACTACCATCCAGCATAGTAATTTTTCATGGCACCCTAGTAAATAATGATTCGATGAGAAAAGCGTCGTCAAAGTGGCGGCGACCGACAAAAGCGGTAGCGTGGCGCCCCCACTGGCGCATCGCACCCGGCGAGCGAATGCCCATTGGCCACAAAAGAAAACGCTCAGGGCGCTTCGTACCGACGATTAAACCATGTCTGCCGAACATGCTGTGGTAGCCGTCAGCAGTGGGCAGGGAACGTAATACATCGTAGTCCTCCCAGGCCAACTGTTGTGCCGTTGGCAGTAGTTCGGGTGGTGATTTGTCGTGGTAGATTCGCTGAATATAATGAGTGCGGGGAGCAATGCGCAGCACCAGCGGTTGTTGTTCAGGTGCAAGTTGTGGCAGCAGTGGGGGTTCAAAATAGAAAGTGGGAAGGTCGTTGCGCAGGCGTAAGTGATGGCTCGGGAAGAATTCGTGGTAGCAACCGCAGTTATGCATTACGTCATACAGCCACGGCTCGCCGTCCGGGCCTAAAGTTACTCGCCAGTTAAGACCGTCTAGCTGTCCGGCATAAATGTCGTTGCCGGGGCGCGCTGGAAACCAGACTACATAATTGAGTTGCAACAGCACTTGATTGCCGAAACGCGTGTGCGAGACCTTGCGATACAACGTCGGGCGCGTCACGTCTACCACCGGCCCGTTATCCCAGCGTGCCATTCCGATACGATCATTGTTATCTATTACATCCACCTCCCAGACCGGGGCAAAGGTATCGAAGAGTCGATCGAGGTCGGTGCCTGTCGGCATGGGGATACCGAGCGGGTCTAGTGAGCGATGCAGAATTTCGCCCACCTGTGGAGTAGTGAGCAGCGCACCGGGTGATGATGCCCAGCGTACCAGTTCACCCGCAACTGGCAGTATTGCCAACGGTGTGGCGAAGCTGTCGTGGGTCTCGGTATGCCAAGCCGATATTCTGGTGGAAACGAACGGTGCAGTGAGTGGGTAGAGGCCGAGCACCTGCCACCAAGTGACATAATCATCGGGAACGCGTGCGGCATCGCGCAGCATAGTGCGGCGCTCTGGTTGGGTGAGATCGGCGGCAAGCAAGCGTTCACGACAGCGGTTGAGTTCTTCACCTAAGCTGCCGTTATGACGATTTTCCAAGGACGTGGGCAGATTACGTAATTCCAGCGCTCGCGACTCAGCATCCAAATCTGCCATGTGCGTAGTCCATGCTGCCCAGTGTGTCTGTGTGGCCAATTCGCCGCGGAACGAAGCGAGCAGGCGAGTTGTACGTAAGTAAGGAAAATCTCGAACTGGCGATGAACCGTAGTCGCGTACCCCCGCACGATCGATGGCTGCATCAACTTCTTGGTACAGCGTCCGGCAGGCAGTCAAAACATCGTCTTTAGGTGCCGCCGGACGGGTTTCCACCGTGGCGCAGCCCGTAAGGAAAAACGTGACAAACAGCAGGATCAATGCTGCTATGGTCAGCACGAAGCGGCGTGTATCGTTAGTGTTATCCATGGCTTCCTTTCCATAGAATAAGCAGTGTGGAATATTGTACCGTTCGATACAGGGCACTTCTAAAAATTCAGATTTCGTTACAATACGTTGTTGCTCACAAAAAAATGTTTCCTTACATATCAATTATATGCTGCGTCAACATTTTTTATTCGCGCCTAGTCTTGTTTAGAACTCTTAATTTTTAGAGATGCCCTACAGTAGAATTCACTTTCATACGCTGTCAGAAGCAACGGCCTGGGAGAAATTACTTGAGCAGCAGTTTTGACCGCGACATCAATCGTTCCGATACCGCCAGTGTCAAATATGACGGGCGGAAAAACATGTTTGGCACAAGCGAAGTCATCCCGTTGTGGATTGCTGATATGGATTTTGCCGCCCCGCCCGCCGTGACCCGTGCCCTCGCTGAGCGCGCCGCCCATCCCGTGTATGGATACACCCAGTATCCGGACAGCTTGTACGAATCGCTGATCGATTGGCTTAGGCGCCGCCACGGTTGGGAGGTACAGCGCGAGTGGATCATGATGTGTCCCGGCGTAGTGCCTTCGCTGCACGCCGCTATCATGGCTTTTGCTGAGCCAGGTGAATCGGTAATCGTACAGCCGCCCGTGTATTTTCCATTTTTTTCGGCGGTCACAAATACCGGTAGAAAGCTGCTACAAAATCCGTTGCACCTGGAGAACGACCACTATGCCATCGATTTCGACCACCTGGAACAGTGTGCAGCACAGGCGCGTTTGCTGTTGCTATGTTCACCGCACAACCCGGTTGGCAGGGTATGGCGCAAGCCCGAATTGAAGCGCCTCCTGCAAATCGCAAAAAAATACGATCTGCTCATATTTTCAGACGAAATTCACGCTGATTTGATCTACCCCGAAAATAAACACACCACGCTTGCGATGCTGGCAGAGAACCCAGCCCACATCCTCACTGCCGTCGCACCCAGCAAAACATTCAATGTCCCAGGGCTGAATCTTTCCGCACTCATGGTGCCGGATCCTAAGTATCGTGCGGCTATCACCCAAATATTTGACAGAATGCACATCAGTGCATCCAATCCCTTTAGTATCGTCGCTTTCGAAGCAGCCTACCGGGAAGGCGAGGCATGGCTTGATGAGTTACTGGCCTATCTGCGGGATACGCGAGATTACGTCGAGAATTATCTGGCCGCCCATCTTCCGAAAATTCGGCTTATCAAACCAGAGGGTACCTACCTGTTATGGCTTGATTGCCGTGCACTAGGTATGAACGATGCGCAACTCAAGCATTTCTTTGTGTATGCAGCGGGTGTGGGCATGAGTCCCGGTGTTCTGTTTGGCGAGGGCGGTAGCGGATTCATGCGCATGAATATCGGCGCACCTCGCCATGTCATCGTGGCTGCCCTTGAAAATATCAGGAAAGCGGAACGTGAAGCCGAGCGATGAATACATTGAAACCCATGCAAAATTATTTCAGTTTTATCTTTCGTGTTTGTGAAGTTTTGTCTCGCAGTGTAGCTTTTCGTTGCTTCATGTTTCCCTTTACTCGTAAGGACGGATATGAATACGGTAACAGTACAATGTTGCATTGCGGGCGGTGGCCCGGCGGGCATGATGCTGGGTCTGCTATTGGCTCGTGCGGGCGTTGAAGTATTGGTTTTAGAAAAGCATGCGGACTTTCTAAGGGACTTTCGGGGAGACACGATTCATCCCTCGACGCTGGAAGTTATGCATGAACTGGGATTACTCGAAGACCTCCTGAAATTGCCACACCAGAAAGCGCCGCAGATCAATGGTCAGTTTGGAAATTTGAAGCTGACGATAGCGGATTTCACCCATCTGCAAACCCAGTGCCGTTTTATCGCCTTTATGCCGCAGTGGGATTTCCTGAATTTCCTCGCCAATCGCGCAGCTCGCTACCCAACATTCAGGTTGCGGATGCACTCTGAAGTGATTGGGCTCATTGAGGAAGCGGGGCATATCGCTGGCGTTCAGGTGATGAGTCCAGATGAGCCATTAACGGTGCGCGCGAGCCTGGTTGTGGGAGCAGATGGTCGACATTCAGTTGTCCGCGCACAGGCTGGCTTGCAGGTTGAGGATTTAGGCGCACCCATGGACGTGTTATGGTTCCGGCTTTCACGACGGCCCGACGATTCAGAATATCCTATTGGCCGTTTCGATGCCGGTCGGATATTCATCATGCTGAGCCGAGGCGATTACTGGCAGTGCGGCTTTGTAATCCCGAAAGGCTCACATGCGCAGATTCGGGAGCGAGGGCTGTCCGCGTTCCGCGGCGACCTCGTCCAGCTTGCACCATTTATGGCCGACCGTGTCGACGAACTCCAAGATTGGGAAGAGATAAAATTGCTCACCGTTCAGGTCGATCGATTGCGTCAGTGGTATCGTCCGGGCCTTCTTTGTCTCGGTGATGCAGCGCACGCAATGTCTCCGGTCGGTGGCGTCGGTATCAATCTTGCGATCCAGGATGCGATCGCCGCAGCGAATTTGCTGGCTGCACCGTTACGTGCGAACAAATTGACCACCGAAGATCTGCGCCGAGTCCAGCAACGACGCGAGTGGCCGACACGTATGACGCAAAGGATGCAACTCGCCATCCAAAACCGCGTCATCAGTCGCGTGTTGCATGGTGAGGGCCCGCTCTTACCACCGATTTTTATCCGACTCTTGGCACGGTTCCCATTTCTGCGTCGGATTCCCGCCCGATTGATTGGAATCGGATTTCGTCCAGAACATGTGGATATGCCAAAAAATTAGCCTCACTGAGGCTGGCAATAATGTACATCGCCAAATTCGAGGAAGCCATCTACGTCCTGCATTGCTTCCAGAAGAAGGCCCAGGGTGACCAGCAAGCGGGACAAAGCTATTGCCGAGGCGCGTTATCGCGCCGTGGTTAACTCGAGAAAGGCAAAGTAATGACGATTGACACCGAAATTCGCCATGTGACAAAGCCGGGTGCGAACCTCTTCTTGGAACTGGGTTTTGCGCCGGATGAGGCCAAGCGCCTGCAGGCTGCGTCCCGCAAACAGTTCAATGACACGCGGCTACTGAAACAGCAATTGATGGAAGAGCTGTCTACCTGGATTGCGGAACATCACTTGAAGCAGGCCGAGGCCGCCGAGACTCTGATGGTCTCGCGCCCGCGCGTGCCCGACGTGGTGAACAAGAAAACGACCAAGTTCACTATAGATACGCTGGTGGAAATGCTCAGTCGCGTCGGCAAACCGGTCAAGCTGACCATTGGTTGATGCCGATGTTGGGTGTTGCGTGGCGATAGCAGCCTGAAAAATGGGGGGCAGTCTGTGAGCCCCCCAGTGCTTCTGGAAAACAATGCAAACCTGGCCCCTTTGATTCGCTCGCTACGACTGAAAAACAAACACTTTCGTGCCTGCCATTAGGCCAAGCGTGAGTGAGAGGTTGGGCTTCATTTCATTCAGCCCAACCGGGCTTTTGTCATCAAAGACTGTAGCAATGCTACTTCCTCAGGTTGTGAGCCGTGCAATGGTTTACGTGGCACGCCTGCATCAATGCCTTTTAGTTTTAAGCCAGCCTTGATTGCCCGAGGGATGTTGCCAGAAACAATAAATCGCAACATGGGTAGCTGTTGATAAAAAATAGTTTGAGCAGCTGCAAGGTTTCCCTTGGCAACACTCTCATAAAGATTTTTAGGTTGCCGATCTAACAGGTTGGGAGCTGCCGTACACCAACCACTGGCACCCGCACAAAGTGCTTCCAGCGCAAGCGGGTTACTTCCGTTAAAGAAAGGCAAATCACCGTTGCTCAGTTCAAACAATTTGTGCATACGCTGAATATCACCTGTGCTTTCCTTCACCATGGCTACGTTGTCTATCTCATTAAACATTTTTACCAGCAGCTCAGGTGATATATCGACACCACCAGTCGCCGGATTGTTGTAAACCATAATAGGTATTGAAATACCATTTGAAATTTCCTGGTAATAATCAAAAATTTCCTGATCAGTAAGTTTCCAATAAGACACAGGTATCACCATCACCGCATCAGCACCAATAGACTCGGCATACTTTGCCTTTTTCACTGCCTGCGATGTGGTGATCTCTGAAATACCGACAATCACGGGAACACGTTTAGACACAGCGTCTACAGTAAAGGCTGCAACCTTTTCCCATTCCTCCTGGTTGAGGTAAGCGCTCTCGCCAGTGCTCCCCAAAGGGGCGATTGCATCGCTGCCAGCATTGATCAATTGTTCCAGGCAGCTAGCTAAAACAGCGAAGTCGATGCGCTCTCCACAAGCGTTAAAAGGGGTAATGGGGTATGCAATAATGCCTGTCAGTTTCATGAGTAAGCTCCTTCGATACAGTCGGGGTGGGTTTTTAGTGCCTGTCTTGCGTAGTAGGCGAAATTAACTTTGTTGCGTCTATCCGTCGAAACCCAGTCATGAGCTTCTCTGGCTACCTCCGGTGATAATGGTTTGATGTCACCCGCCGACATGGCCAGTAATTGCAGTTTTGCAGCGCGTTCAATCAATATGGCTAGATTGCAGGCCTCCTCAATCGTCTCGCCCACGACGAGTTGACCGTGATGTGCCAGTAATATGGACCGTTTGTTACCCAGCGCTTTGGAGATAGTGATTCCTTCTTCATTGCCAACAGGAACACCTGGCCAATCTTTGAGAAATGCACAATCTTCGTAGAGACCTGTAGTATCCATATGAGACACTATTAACGGGACTTCCAGCATCGACAGTGCCGCAATATGGGTAGGGTGCGTGTGAACAATGCAATTCACATCGGGACGCTCTTTATACACCCAGGTGTGGAAACGATTAGCCGGGTTAGCCATCCCTTCTCCGTCGAGCGGCTGTAAATCTTGATCAACAGTTAACAGGTTATTGGCTGTTATCTCATCAAAACCCAAACCTAAACGTTGTGTAATAAACGTATTTCTGTTTGCTCCTCGGCAACTGATTTGTCCTGCCAAACCCGAGTCGTGGCCTTTGTCATAAAGAATTCGGCAGGTTAATGCCAATTTTTGCTTATCACTTAGATCGCTATCCTTAAATAAATCCTTCATGCGATCTTGTGCTGTTTGCATGAGCTCTTGTTTGCTCAAATTTTCTGTCTTCATTACTTTTCTCCTCTATTTGCCCGTTTGACGAGGTGTAGGCATAATAAGAAAATATTGGACCATGCAAATCATCCAGTTTAAATTTTTTTAATGGTCCAGATGTTTAACAAATACATGAGCGTTACATGAGGCAACCTTGGGAAATTAATGTCTGGCTAGAAGACCGTAAAGAGAGTTCATTTCATGCAAAATTCGTTAATCAGCTCACCAACGATATACAAACAGGTCGACTCAAGTCGGGAATGGCAATGCCCGGGTCTCGTTCAATGGCCCAACGACTGGGGGTAAACAGGAAGACTGTGCAGCTCGCTTACGAGGAACTGGAGTCTCAAGGCTGGCTTTTTGCCAGCCCCAGACGCGGGACATTTGTAGCCGATGTCTTGCCGGAGCAAGGCTTGACTGATGGAAATCGAAAACTACTCAATATCGATAAGGGTACTTATCTCTCCGGAAGCCTGGTATCTGAACTCTATCGAAGTTCGCTCACTGAAAATCATAATGGTATCGGTGCCAACGACGGTGTGCCCGACCCGCGACTTATTCCCCACGAATTGCTTTCAAAAGCCTATCGCCGCGCCATTATCCAATCAACACGAAAAGGGGAGCTGGGCTATGGAGACCCACGCGGAGTTGAAAGCCTTCGCCGCTCAATCATGGATATGCTAGCGATGGATCGTTTCATGAACCCAAGCCTGGAAGAGATTTGCGTGGTTCGCGGAAGTCAGATGGGTATTTACCTGGCATCGAGAGTACTAAACCCTCAAGATGGCGTAATTGTTTGTGAAGAACTTAGCTACCCGCCAGCTGTAGCTGCATTTGAGTCGAATGGTTTTCAGGTAGTGAGATGCGGTTTGGATCTTTACGGTTTAAATACTGATGCTTTACGAGCCATTATCCAGCAACACAAAGTTGCGGCTGTTTACACTACGCCACATCACCAATATCCCACCACGGTTTCCATGAGTATGGAACGGCGACTGATGCTATTGGCCCTGTCTAATGAATACCGGTTCTGGATTCTTGAGGATGATTACGACCATGAGTTTCACTATGAGACCAGGCCCATCCCTCCGCTATCGAGCCTGAATGGAGCCGATAATGTCGTCCATATTGGCTCCATGTCTAAGGTTTTTTCACCAGCACTTCGGCTCGGTTATATCGCTGCCAATAAACGCTTTATCGATTTGGTCGCTAAAGAGATCCTGTTAATTGATCGACAGGGAAACACGATCACAGAGCTGGCCGTATCTTACCTGATGGAATCAGGTGACGTGAAAAGGCATATTCGAAAAATGCGCAGGAATTATCAGTTACGGCGTGATTTTGCTATGTGCGAATTTTACCGTGTATTTGGCGACGACATTGTTATTGAAAAACCAGCGGGAGGAATGGCATTATGGATTGATTTACAGAAAATAACGCACGATAAAAGTGCTGATCGATTCAGCCACCCAGACTTCCATTTTAATAAGCTATTCAATACTGAGAAAAATAATTTAACTCATATCCGGTTTGGCTTTGGCGCCCTGGAAAAAAAGGAAATAACCGCATCAATAGAGCAACTCGCAAAAATGTTGTCGAAAATTAGCCCAACGAATTAACCGCAGTATCAGCTAATGCCCTACGAACTCTATGATAGTTATTCGAGTCAATATTGGCCATCGAGTAGTTTTCTCTCACCATATATTGCCTGCCAAATACGTATTCCCAACGCGTTCTTGATATCATTGAAATGGCAAAATTGCCAACTGTGGGCATGTCCGATTTGCCATGGACCTTGCGTCGGATGAGGTAAATTTTATTGCGCCCAATCTTTACTCCGGAGGCTGCTGCTATCTCAAAGGTGAACCCTTGCAAGAACGGCCTTTGCTAAAACATATGAAAAAACAACAGGACTGCAAGAAGTCGATAAATAATTGAATGAAAATAGAACAAGAACAAACTGATAAATCGTTGCCAGGCAGCGTAGATGGCTCGAAGCACACCCCCATGATGCAACAATACCTGCGCATCAAGGCAGCGTATCCCGACATGCTGCTTTTCTACCGCATGGGAGATTTTTACGAGCTATTCCATGAGGATGCAGTTCGCGCTGCCAAGCTGCTCGATATTACGCTCACTCAGCGCGGCGCATCCAATGGCCAGCCGATCAAAATGGCGGGCGTGCCTTACCATGCCGCCGAACAATATTTGGCGCGGCTGGTAAAACTGGGGGAATCGATCGCCATATGTGAACAGATCGGCGATCCCGCCGCCAGCAAGGGGCCGGTAGAGCGCAAGGTGATGCGTATCGTCACACCTGGCACACTCACCGATTCCGCCCTGTTGGATGAAAAGAAAGACAGCCTGTTGCTGGCGCTGCATGAACGCTCCGGCAAGGTGGGGCTGGCTTGGATGAATCTGGCTTCAGGCAAATTTTTCGTCAGTGAAACCGATGCGGACAATTTGTCAGCGGAACTGGAGCGTTTGCAGATTTCAGAAATCCTGCTTGCCGAAAATGCCATTCAGCCAACACTAAACAAAGCAGCCATCAAGACATTGCCTGTTTGGAATTTTGATCTGGAAACCGCTCGGCGCACGCTGTGCCAACAGTTTGCCACGCACGACCTGAGTGGTTTCGGCTGTGATAATTTCACGCTTGGTTTGGAGGCGGCGGGCGCGCTGCTCGGTTATGCCAAGTTGACACAAGGGCAAGGTATCAGCCATGTGCACGCCATTCAAGTCTATGCCGCCGAGGATTTCGTGCGTATGGATGCCGCCACTCGGCGCAATCTGGAAATCACCCAGACCTTGCGCGGCGAGCCTGCTCCCACCCTGCTTTCCTTGCTGGATACCTGCGCCAGTAATATGGGCAGCCGTTTGCTTAACCACTGGCTTCATCATCCGCTA
Organism: Candidatus Nitrotoga sp. AM1P; assembly: GCF_013168275.1. Classification (GTDB taxonomy): domain Bacteria; phylum Pseudomonadota; class Gammaproteobacteria; order Burkholderiales; family Gallionellaceae; genus Nitrotoga. Next base: position 2,619,463 of record NZ_AP019547.1, read on the forward strand.
CGCGAACGCATCACTCTGCGTGCACGGCTGGATGCAGTTGACAAATTGCAGGCATCTGCTTTTCCGCAAGTGGGGCAGGGGGAGCAGAGCTTCAGCAGCAGGCAGGCGCTTTATCAAACTGTTCATGAACAACTTAAACCCTGTGTAGATGTAGAACGCATTACTGCGCGCATCGCTCTACGTAGCGCACGTCCGCGCGACTTATCCGGCTTGCGTGACACGCTCACGCAACTACCGCAATTGCATGCAGTATTAATAAGCACCCATGCTTCGAAACTGATAGGCGATCTGGCCATAGCCTTGCAGCCGGATGCCGAACTAATCGCGTTGCTCCAACGTACGCTGCGCGCGGAGCCATCCAGCATGCTGCGCGAAGGCGGTGTTATCGCCGATGGTTATGATGCGGATCTCGATGAGCTGCGTGGCATCCAGACCAATTGTGGCGAATTTCTGTTGCAGCTGGAAGCACGCGAACGGGCGCGCAGCGGCATTGCCACCCTGAAAGTCGAATACAACCGTGTGCATGGATTTTATATCGAGGTGTCGCTTGTGCAGTCCATCAAGGTGCCGGACGATTACCGCCGTCGCCAGACCTTGAAAAATGCTGAGCGCTATATCACACCGGAACTGAAAGCCTTCGAGGACAAAGCGCTGTCTGCTAATGACCGTGCGCTGGCTCGCGAGAAACTACTCTACGAACAATTACTGGATCAGCTTGTGCCATATATTGCGCCACTGCAACGTATTGCCGCTGCCATTGCCGAGCTGGATGTGCTTGCTACCTTCGCTGAACGAGCCTCAGCATTGAATTTCAGCGCGCCAACATTCAGCGCAGAATCCGTATTGCACATCCGTGGCGGTCGTCATCCGGTGGTGGAAGCCCAGGTGGAGCAATTTATCGCCAACGATACCCAACTGCACAGCGCGCGCAAGATGCTGCTTATCACTGGCCCCAATATGGGCGGTAAATCTACCTATATGCGCCAAGTCGCGTTGATTACATTGCTCGCGCATTGCGGCTGCTTCGTTCCGGCAGATGAAGTCGTGCTGGGCGAGATTGACCAGATTTTTACGCGCATCGGTGCTTCGGATGATCTCGCCAGTGGTCGTTCCACCTTCATGGTAGAAATGACGGAAGCGGCCAACATCCTGCACAACGCGACCGAGAATAGTTTAGTTCTCGTAGATGAAATCGGACGCGGCACTTCCACTTTCGATGGCTTGGCGCTGGCCTATGCCATCGCCCGTCATTTGCTGGAAGAGAATTGTAGCCACACTCTGTTCGCCACCCATTACTTCGAATTGACCCGGCTTGCCGATGAGTATGCTCAGCTTGCCAATGTTCATCTCGCTGCTATTGAACACAAGCACAGCATCGTATTTTTGCACAGCGTGAGTGAAGGCGCGGCGAGCCAGAGCTATGGCTTACAGGTCGCTGCGCTTGCGGGTGTGCCGAGGAGCGTTATTAAAATTGCGCGGAAGCAATTGCAGACACTGGAACAGAATAGCGCGGCACAAAATCCGCAGGGTGATTTGTTCAGCGCCGTGCCGGACTTGCCCGAATTGCCGGAACATCCGGCGTTGACCTCGTTGCGTGATATCACGCCTGATGAACTTAGCCCAAAAGAGGCGCTGGAAAAATTGTATCAGTTGAAGAAGTTGGTTTAGCTCGGATTACAGCAACGCAAAGTAGACCTCCCGCTGGCAGATCATTTACTCTGATATTCCAGCTATCTCGTACGCTTTACGTTTACGTCAATTCTTGTAGTCGAGTTATTGCGGCTAGTACCAGAACCATTTTATGAGTTACTTGATTTCAACCCCTCCGTCAGATGAGGAGCAATGACTTGCAGCATCTGCGCGAATACCTTGGAGTTACCTGCACAAAGGTTGCCGCTTTTGAGGAAGGTATCGTTACCTTGCATGTCGCCCACTAAACCGCCTGCTTCTGTAATTAACAAACATCCCGCGGCGATATCCCAGGGTTTAAGGCCAATTTCGAAGAAACCATCATAGCGCCCCGCTGCCGTGTAGGCGAGATCAAGTGCGGCAGAGCCGGGTCGACGCAGGCCAGAGGTCTTTTGCATCATGTCGCGCAAGATGTTCATGTAGGCATCCAGATGCTCAAACTTGGTGTAAGGAAATCCGGTGCCTATCAGGCAGTCGGCCAGCTCGATGCGCTTGCTTACACGCAGACGACGGTCATTAATATAAGCGCCGCTGCCACGCGTGGCGGTGAACAGGTCGTTCTTGGTTGGGTCATATATTACTGCCTGGGTCAATACGCCATTGTGCTGCAATGCGATGGACACGGCGTATTGCTGAAAACCGTGCAAGAAGTTAGTGGTGCCATCGAGTGGATCGATGATCCAAACATATTCCGAGTCGCCTCGGGCACCACTCTCTTCTGCTAGAATTGCGTGATTTGGGTAGGCATCCAGCAAGGTAGTGATGATGGCTTGTTCGGCTGCGCGATCCACCTCACTGACATAATCGGAGTGAGATTTTTTGGTGACCGTTAAGTGGTCAAGATTATCGGCAGCACGGTGGATCAAATTGCCGGCGCGACGAGCGGCTTTCACCGCGATGGTGAGCATGGGATGCATAACGAACCTTTTTAATGAGCAGTCGGATTGTTCCGATGGCTTATTTTAGTGTGAATTGCACTTTGGATAAACCAGAGATTTTAAATAATGTACGTGTGGTACTGAGTCATACCACTCACCCAGGCAATATTGGCGCGGCTGCACGCGCAATGAAGACCATGGGACTGCAGAGTTTGTATTTGATTAATCCACAACGTTTCCCGGATCAACAAGCGGATGCGATGGCTGCCAGCGCGGCAGATGTGCTGCAAAACGCAGTCGTGTGTGGTTCGCTGGATGAGGCTTTGCAAGGCGTGGTTCTGGTGGCGGGAATGTCGGCACGTGCACGCTACATTTCGCAAGAAGTACTTACTCCGCGCGCTGCGATGCCATTAATGGTGCAGCAGGCAACGCAGCAACCTGTGGCGCTTCTGTTTGGTACTGAAATGTCCGGTTTGACCAATAATGAGTTGGCGCGCTGTCATTTTATAGTGCGCATTCCTGCCAGTCCGGCTTATACGTCACTTAATCTGGCGGCTGCGGTGCAACTGATATGCTATGAGTTGCGTCTGGCTACAGGGCAGGGAGAGTATGCCCCGCCCGAACTGAATCCGGCATCGGCGGAACAGGTAGAAAGATATTTCCGGCATTTGGAAGACACGCTTACCGAAATTGGTTTTTTACAGGATAAGCAATCGACCAAGCTGATGCAAAAATTGCGCCGTTTGTATGCACGGGCGCGGCTGGAGCCTGAGGAAGTGAATATTCTGCGGGGTATTTTGACTGTCACGACTGAGTACAATACGCAGCAAAAACTCGACGACCAAAACAAAAATAAAATGAGTGAGTAAATTTAGGTGCCCTGATGTTCCGATCTATCAAAGAAGATATAGACAGCGTATTCGCGCGCGATCCAGCGGCGCGCAGTGTGTTTGAGGTAATAACCTGCTACCCGGGATTCCATGCGCGCTTGGTGCATCGCATGGCACATTGGTTATGGTATGCAAAGCTGAAATGGCTGGCACGCTTTTTGTCTCACTTGGGCCGTTTTTTGACCGGCATCGAGATCCATCCGGGGGCAACTATTGGGCGGCGGTTTTTCATTGATCACGGCATGGGTGTGGTGATCGGTGAAACTGCCGAGATTGGTGATGATTGTACTTTGTATCACGGCGTAACGCTGGGCGGGACTTCATGGAAAGAGGGAAAGCGTCATCCCACGCTAGGTAATGGTGTCGTGGTTGGGGCCGGTGCCAAAATCTTGGGCCCTATTACCATCGGTGATAGCGCCAAGATAGGCTCCAATGCTGTGGTGGTGAAGAATGTACCGGCAGGAGCGACGGCTGCCGGAATACCGGCGCGCATCCTTGATGAGGCTTCAAAGAGGCCAGGTTTCAATGCTTATGGCATCAGCAATGACCAGAATGATCCGCTGGCTCAAGCTATCCACGGCTTGCTAGGACACGGCATGGTGGTAGATAAACGCATCAATCTTATCCTGGAGCAACTGGAGAAAATGGGCGTGAACATCGAAGAAGAACGTGCCACCGCCGACAAGTTTGATCCCAATTACCTGAATAAAATTGTTGACTAAAGTTATTAGTTGACTAAATTGGTTGGGTATTTTATTATTCCTACTAAGGACTTTCATAAATTTCGCGTGATGATCATGCGGTTATTTGTAAAACATAATAGCTAGTTCACGTCGGCATGAATAACAGATAAAAATGCTGATCTTGTGCGATGTAAACTCGAGGAGAAATCATGCGGCTTACCACTAAAGGGCGTTTTGCCGTGATGGCAATGGCTGATCTGGCGTTGTATGGCGGATGCGGCCCGGTAACACTGTCCAGTATTAGTGAGCGCCAAAAAATTTCACAGTCTTACCTTGAGCAGCTGTTCGGTAAATTGCGTAAGCGCAACATTGTAGTTGCAGTACGCGGCCCGGGTGGTGGGTATTATCTAGCACGACCAAGCGCACAAATTTCAGTCGCCGACATCGTCGTGGCAGTGGATGAATCAGTGGATGCTACCCGGTGTGGTGGAAAGGCTAATTGCCATGGCGAGAAACAATGCATTACACATGATTTATGGATGGGGCTTAACGAAGCTTTATATGGCTATATGGCAGGGGTAAGCTTGCAGAATTTGGTCGACGGTGCAACTAAACTCAAGTCCGAAATTAAGACGGTAAGCATTAACAAAAGTATGGCTAAGCCAGCGCTTGTTCCGATGTGATCTAGATCTAAAATTATAAGGGAGATTGGCTTGGAGATTTTTCTTGGCCTTTGCTCGATGTTCTATTCGGCTACTATTAGGAGTTAAATAATGGCGATTACATTAACTGAAAGTGCAGCAAAACAGATCAAAACTCAACTCGCAAAGCGTGGGAAGGGCCTTGCTCTCCGCGTCGGTGTCAAAAAAGTGGGCTGCTCCGGCTATGCTTACACCTATGACTATGCCGATGAAGTGCTTGCGGAAGATCATATGTTCGAAGCGCATAACGCCAAGGTTGTCTTTAATGATAATACGCTGTCCTACATTAACGGCTCGCGTTTAGATTTTGTGACCGAAGGGCTTAAGCAGATGTTTAAATTTGATAATCCCAATGTTGGTAGCATGTGCGGCTGTGGCGAGAGCTTCAACCTGACAGGTGAAGCCGCGAAATCCATAGTTCAGAATTCATAGTAGTAAGGTGTAACTGTTTAATTGCCTCATGTTAATCCATGGCAAGCTTTTTTCTTCGATCTTGATGATTTCTCGGAGGTAACACAATGAGTGCAACGCTGCAAAACCTCGTCAACCAGCCGTATAAACATGGTTTCGTCACTAGCATCGAGTCTGATGTTGCGCCGAAGGGATTGAATACAGATACCATCCGGATGATTTCGGCCAAGAAAAAAGAACCTGAGTGGCTGCTTGAGTTCCGGCTCAAATCCTACGAAGCTTGGCTCAAGATGGAAGAGCCTGCGTGGCCTAATGTTCATTATCCGAAGATCGATTTTCAGGCGATCAGCTACTATGCTGCGCCGAAGCAAAAGCCGAAATTGAAAAGCATGGATGAGGTCGATCCTGAATTATTACGTACGTTCGAGAAGCTTGGTGTGCCGTTACATGAGCGTATGGCGCTTGCTGGTGTTGCGGTTGATGTCATTTTTGACAGTGTATCGGTGGCGACTACTTATAAGGATAAACTTGCCGAGGTTGGCATTATTTTCTGTCCCATGTCGGAAGCGGTGCTTGATCATCCCGAGCTAGTGCAGAAGTATCTTGGTACCGTAATTCCGCCCAGTGATAACTTTTATGCCGCGCTCAACTCGGCGGTATTTACCGACGGTTCGTTCTGTTACATCCCCAAGGGGGTTAAATGCCCGATGGATTTATCGACCTATTTCCGCATCAACACTGAGGAATCAGGTCAATTTGAGCGCACGTTGATCGTTGCTGAGGAAGGAGCTTCAGTCTCTTACCTTGAAGGCTGTACCGCGCCTGCGTTTAGCAGCAACCAGTTGCACGCGGCGGTAGTCGAACTTGTAGCGCTCGATAACGCCGACATTAAATATTCAACAGTGCAAAACTGGTATGCGGGTGACGAAAACGGCGTTGGTGGTATTTACAACTTTGTGACCAAGCGCGGTTTGGCCAAAGGCGTTAACTCGCGCATTTCTTGGACCCAGGTTGAAACCGGCTCGGCTATCACCTGGAAGTATCCTTCCTGTGTGCTGCTTGGCGATAATTCGGTTGGTGAATTCTATTCCGTTGCGGTTACCAACCATTATCAGCAAGCTGACACAGGCACCAAAATGATACATATCGGTAAAAATACGCGCAGCACCATAGTCAGCAAAGGAATCTCGGCTGGCCATTCCAACAATAGTTACCGTGGATTGGTCAAGATTGCGCCGAGCGCCACGGGTGCACGCAATTATTCGCAATGTGATTCGATGTTGGTTGGTCAACAGTCCGGTGCTCACACTTTTCCCTATATTCAAGTAGCTAACAACAGTTCCCAAGTCGAACACGAGGCATCGACTTCGAAGATTGGTGAGGATCAGTTGTTCTACTTCGCGCAGCGTGGCATCAACGCAGAGGCTGCAGTATCAATGATTATTAATGGCTTCTGTAAAGACGTATTTCAACAATTACCAATGGAGTTTGCGGTCGAAGCAACCGCACTGCTCAGTTTCAAACTAGAAGGGAGTGTCGGATGATTTACCAAGATAGCAAGGTTTTGCTCGAGGTGCGCGGACTATGCGCAACCGTAAATGGCACCGAAATTTTAAAAGGCTTGGACTTGACGGTGAGGAGTGGCGAAATACATGCCATTATGGGGCCAAACGGTTCGGGCAAGAGTACTTTCTCCAAGATACTCGCAGGTCATTCAGCTTATGAAGTCACAGGCGGTACGGTGATGTTCCAAGGTCAGAACTTGCTCGATCTTGCTCCCGAAGAGCGTGCACGTGCTGGTGTGTTTCTTGCTTTCCAATATCCGATTGAGATACCCGGCGTCGGCAATAGCCAATTCTTGCGCCTTACTTATAATACTGTGCAGACGCATCGTGGCAAAGAAGAGCTTGACCCGCTCGAGTTTGATGATTTTGTGCGTGAGAAGATGAAATTACTCGAAATGAGTCCTGATTTTCTTGAGCGTAGCGTTAACGAAGGCTTCTCCGGTGGCGAAAAAAAGCGCAACGAAATATTGCAAATGGCGATGTTGGATCCACGACTGGCGATACTAGATGAGACTGATTCTGGCCTCGATATTGACGCACTCAGGATCGTCGCCAATGGCGTCAACCAGCTTGCTAATAAAGATAATGCGATCGTGCTGGTAACCCACTATCAGCGTCTGTTGAACTATATCGTTCCCGATTACGTACATGTGATGGAAGCGGGCCGCATCATCAAAACGGGCGGTAAGGAACTTGCATTCGAACTCGAAACGCGCGGCTACGACTGGGTCGGGGTTGAGCACAAGGCTGCAACGAGGGCGACGGCATGAGCGCACCCGGCACAATCAATGCGGGGTACCTCGAAAGTCTGCTGGCAGGACAGCCGCACTTGCCTGTAAGTCCGTTGGCATGGCTCAACGCGCTACGTGCGGAGGCGGTCGAACGGGTCGGTGCTCTGACGGTGCCCACCCTGCGCGACGAGGAATGGCGTTTTACCGATATTTCGTTGCTCACCAAGATGTCATTCCATCCGGTGCGCACAACCATTAGCCTCCAACCCGCAGACATAGAGCGCTTTTATATTGAAGAAGCGACGACTCGGCTGGTGTTTGTCGATGGTGTCTATGCGCCTCAGCTGTCGAGTGGTATCACGGACAATGGCGTAGCGGTGATCAATCTGGAAGCTGGATTTGGTGCGTACGCAGCGGCAATCGAGCCCTATCTGGGCCGTCTCACAGAATTCCGCGACAATGTATTCGCTGCCCTTAACACTGCATTTCTGCATGACGCGGCATTGATCGTTGTGCCACGTGACATTTCAGTCGCGGTGCCGGTGCATCTATTATTCATTGCGACGCAAAAGGATGTCGTAAGCTACCCGCGTTGCTTGCTGCTGGCTGAGTCCGGTAGCGCAGTGACAGTGATCGAGGATTACGTTTCATTGCAAGAAGATGCCTATTTCACCAATGCAGTGACCGAAATCGCGTTGGTCGATAATGCGCGCGTTAACCATATCCGGGTGCAGCGCGAAGGCGTGAAGGCGTTCCATATTGCAAACTGTGCGGTATCACTCGCACGGGCTAGTAATTATCAGTCGGTGAGTGTCGCCTTCGGTGCACGCATTTCACGTTATAACCTGAATGTACAGTTAGCCGAGGAGGCCGAATGTACGGTTGACGGGTTGGCGTTAATTTCAGGGCGTCAGTTGGCTGATACCCATACCTGCATCGACCATGTGAAGCCGCACGCTGTAAGTCATCAGATGCACAAATGTATCGTCGGCGGCAGTGCGCATGCGGTATTTAACGGCAAAATTATGGTGCGTCAAGGTGCACAACGTACTGACTCCCGGCAGTCCAGTCGCAACCTGTTATTGACCAGCAAAGCCCACGTTGATACCAAGCCGCAACTTGAAATTTTCGCCGATGACGTGAAGTGCACACATGGCGCGACCATCGGCCAGCTCGACAACGAGGAAGTGTTTTATTTGCAGAGTCGCGGGTTGTCCGAGACAGCGGCACGTAATATGCTCACTTATGCATTCGGGGCCGAAATCATCGAACGCATACCTATCTCATCACTCAAATGCCAGCTTGAACAAACCGTACTCGAACAGACCACAATCCAGCCATGAGCGTAATTCAGACCGCACTAAAAATTCGATCGCCGTCCGCATTTGATGTTGAACGCATTCGCGCTGATTTCCCTATCCTTAAATTGACGGTCAATGACAAGCCGCTGGTATATCTCGACAACGCTGCCTCGAGCCAGATGCCTCAACAAGTGATCGATCGCTTGGTGCGCTATCAGACGACGCAGCACGCCAATATCAATCGCGCGGTGCATCACTTGTCAGAGGTTGCAACCTCTGAATTTGAGGAGGCGCGTCGCAAGTTACAGCGCTTCATTAATGCGAATGAAGAGCGCGAAGTGATCTTCACCAGTGGCACCACCGATGCAATCAATCTGGTGATGCATGGCTATGGTCGCAAATTTATCGGAGCTGGTGATGAAATCATCCTGACCACGCTTGAGCATCATTCGAACATTGTGCCATGGCAGATGCTGGCTGAAGAAAAGGGCGCGAAGATTCGTGTGGTGCCGATTAACGATGCCGGTGAGTTGCTCATAGACGAATACGAGAAACTTTTTAACGAGCGCACCAAATTTGTCGGCGTGATGCACGTCTCGAACGCGCTGGGCACGATCAACCCGGTAAAGGAAATGATTGCGTTTGCACATGCGCGCGGAGTACCGGTGCTGGTTGATGGTGCTCAGGCAGCCCCGCACATGAAGGTTGACGTGCAGGATCTTGACTGCGATTTCTATGCATTTTCTGGCCACAAGCTGTGCGGACCGACCGGCATCGGCATTCTTTACGGTCGTGCTGCGCTGCTAGAAAACATGCAGCCATTCAAGGGCGGTGGCGACATGATTTTGTCGGTGGCGTTCGAAAAAACCATCTACAACACAATTCCGCATAAATTCGAGGCGGGCACTCCGCCCATTGCGGCGGCAATTGGGCTGGGCGCTGCAGTTGACTACTTATCTGAGATCGGCATGGATGCAATAGCCGCGCATGAACTCGCGCTGCTAGAGTATGCAACCGAGCAAATCAATTCTATGCCAGGCGTACGGATTATTGGCACCGCCGAGCACAAGGCTGCAGTATTGTCCTTTGCAGTCGACGGTGTGCATCCGCATGACATCGGCACACTGCTCAATCAGGAAGGAATTGCTGTGCGTACCGGACATCATTGCGCACAGCCCGTTATGCAACGCTTGCATGTGCCAGCCACTTCGCGTGCATCGTTTGCGTTTTACAACAGCATGGATGAAGTCGATGCACTGATCGCCGGCATCCATACCGTACAGAAGATATTTACATAATGGCTAACTATAAATCTCTCTATCAAGAGGTGATCCTCGACCACAACAAAAAACCGCGTAATTACGGCACGATTGAACATCCGAGCCATCATGCGGTAGGGCACAATCCGCTGTGTGGTGATCACATCACCGTGGATATCGTACTCGGTGAGCGTATCGACAACATTGCCTTTGAGGGTGAGTCTTGCGCGATCTGCAAGGCATCTGCGTCGATGATGACGACTGCTATCAAGGGCAAAACGCGTGCGGAGGCGGAAACACTGATCCAGGAGTTTCTCGCTATGGCGACTGGTAAGCTCTCTCATGACGCCTGTCCTAACATTGGCAGGCTTGCGGTATTTGCTGGAGTGAGTGATTTGCCAACACGCGTCAAATGCGCCATTCTGCCTTGGCACACGCTGCATGGCGCGTTTAACGCAGTAGCAACCACCTCGACTGAGGCGGAAGAAGATCCAATGCACGCTCCGATCGGTGATGCCTGAAAACAATCCTTACTCGGCGAAGATATGCAGACATGGCGATATGCAAAAACTGCTGCAAGCGGCACAGTCAAAAGAGGGAGGCTTGGACAAGCGGTTATTTATAGCAAACCTATTGCTTATGGGATTGTGAAAGGCGTTAAAAACGAGGCCTTAATTTGTAGGAATAGAAATGCCAAAAATTGCTGAAATAGAAGACACGCCCAACCCAAATGCAGTGAAGTTTATGCTCAAGGAGCCACTAACATGGGGGATATCACATTCGTACGATAATGCCGAGGAGGCCAAATCCGATAAACTCGCTTCCGCATTATTCGATATCGAGCATGTGACCAATGTGTTTTATGTTGATAGCTGTCTAACGGTCACACAGGATGGTGAAGCCCATTGGCCTCAGTTGGCGCGCTTAATTGCCGTGCCACTTCGCGAGGCGCCTGCAGCAGATGAATCTTCTGAAGCTCTGGTTGCAGCGGCGGCCGTTGCCATCGCCGGTCTTAGTCCCGAGGATCAGGTTCGCTTCGATAAGATCAACGCGATGCTTGACGAAAAGATCCGTCCCTACCTGCGTAGCGACGGCGGAGACCTGCATGTAATCGGTTTCTCGGGCAATTTTCTCAGTGTGCATCTCCAAGGCGCTTGCGGTTCATGTCCGAGTTCGACATCGGCCACGCTCGTCAGTATCACGAGTCTACTTCGAACGATTGAACCGGACATAGAAGTCCTGTCTGTGTAGTTGTAATTTACAGTTTTCTTTCTGGCTTGTTCTTTAATTTGAGGTTGGTATAGAGCCGATAAACCGACAGAATAATTTGTAAGAACATATTTAATAGAGTTGGATGACTATATTTTATCCGCGAATGAATGGCCGCCACTATATGCAAACTTTAACTGCACCGGATTTAGCCGCATGGCTCTCGGATACAACGCGAGAAAAACCAGTATTGCTCGACGTGCGTGAGCCGTGGGAATTTCAAACCTGTCATATTGATGGGGCGTTAACGATGCCGATGAATACCATTCCCGACAAACTGTCGGAGCTCAATGCGGGGCAATCAATCGTCTGTATTTGCCATCACGGTATGCGTAGCATGCAGATTGCGGTTTTTTTAGAACAGAATGGTTTTACTCAAGTTAGCAACTTGATAGGTGGCGTTCATGCTTGGGCTCAGCAAGTCGATAGCACAATGCCAACCTATTAAATCAAGTATTGGCTACTTTTGGAGAATAAATTTTGGCAATATCTTTTTTCATTCAAGGCTTGCTACGTTTATTTATATCAAGCGCGAGGTTAGCGCATAGGAATAATTAAAAATGGAATTGGAATGAGTGACTGGGTGATGGTTGCGCGAGTCGGTGAACTTGCGCCTGGCGCGTGGCGAGTAGTGGATGTGGATGGCGCGCAGGCCGTGGTATTCAATCTTGAAGGCCAATATTATGCTATTGAAGACGTCTGCACTCATGATTCTGGCCGCCTTACTGGCGGCACGGTCGAAGGTGATCAGATCATTTGTCCACGCCACGGCGCGCGTTTCTGTATACGCACTGGCGAGGCGTTGACTGCACCTGCTTATGAACCGACTGCTACTTTCCCCGTGCGCATTGAAAACGACGAGATTCAAGTACGCGACAACCGCTGGGATTGATTCAAGTCTTATAGAGGCCAACATTGACAGGTAAAACACAGATGTCAGAACAACAGTTTACCGAGCAGGACTGGCGTCGGCTTTTGGTGAGTTTAGGGGAGGATCCCGATAGAGCCGGTCTGGTTGAAACACCGTCTCGCCTTGTTACTGCCTGGAAGCATTGGACTTCCGGATATACCCAAGATCCGGCAGAACTCCTAAAGGTATTTGAAGATGGAGCTGAGGAGTATAACGAACTCATCGTGATACGAGGCATCCCTGTCTATAGTCATTGCGAGCATCATCTGGCGCCTTTTTTTGGCAAAGCCACGATCGGCTATGTTCCTAACGGAAAAATAGTAGGTTTATCCAAGCTGACGCGCTTGGTCAATTGTTTTTCCAGGCGGTTACAGGTACAAGAACGGCTCACCATTCAAATTGCCAATGCTTTGATGACGCACCTGGAACCGAAAGCAGCGGGCGTGGTGATTCGCTGTCGGCATATGTGCATGGAAAGCCGTGGCATTAGCACCGAGGGAGAAGAAACCGTCACGTCAGCCATGCTCGGTGAACTTCAACCCAATCTGGCATTGCGTACGGAATTTCTTGCTTTAGCGCGCGAGGCATAATTTGAATCCAAAATCAAAATGAGTCTGCATCTCCCAATTTACCTGGACTATTCAGCTACTACGCCAATTGATCCGCGCGTTGCTGAAGCAATGATCCCCTATCTAACAGAGAAGTTTGGCAACCCGGCAAGCCCCCATACCTATGGTCAGGTGGCGGAGGAGGCGGTGGAACGCGCGCGTGAACAGGTGGCGGCACTGGTAAACGCCGACCCTAAAGAAATCATCTGGACTTCGGGTGCGACCGAATCCAACAATCTGGCACTAAAGGGCGCAGCACATTTCTACCAGAATAAGGGTAAGCACATTGTTACGATGAAAATCGAGCATAAGGCGGTGCTTGATACCGTGTGCGAACTGGAGCGGCAAGGGCTTTCTGCAACTTACCTCGATTCCGAACCGAATGGCTTACTTGATCTGGATAAATTCAAGGCGGCATTGCGTCCTGATACCATTATTGTTTCAGTAATGTATGTCAACAACGAAATCGGTGTGATTCAGGATATCGCAGCGATCGGGGAAATATGCCGTGAGCGTGGCATTCTGTTCCATGTTGATGCGGCGCAGGCTACCGGAAAAATAGTGATCGATCTGTTGTGCTTGAAAGTTGACCTGATGTCATTTTCCGCACATAAAACTTATGGCCCGAAAGGCATCGGTGCGCTGTATGTGCGGCGCAAGCCACGAGTGCGTCTGGAAGCACAGATGCATGGCGGCGGGCATGAACGTGGTATGCGTTCAGGCACCCTGGCGACACACCAGATTGTTGGCATGGGTGAAGCATTTCGCATAGCGCAAGCGGAAATGACAACAGAAAACGAACGCATCCGCACGCTGCGTGATAGCCTGTGGCGCGGCCTGTTCAGCATAGGGGACGTGTACCTGAACGGCGATTTTGAGCAGCGCGTATCGCATAACCTGAATGTCAGTTTCAATAATGTGGATGGTGAGTCGCTGACTAAGGCGATTGCCGATATTGCGGTATCCAGCGGGTCCGCTTGCACTTCGGCAAGCCTGGAGCCGTCTTATGTGCTACGTGGTTTGGGGCGCAGCGATGCATTGGCACGCAGCTCGATTCGGTTCACCGTGGGACGCTTCACTACCGAGGAGGAAGTGAACTTCACGATAGAATTGTTAAAAAATAAAATCAGCAAGTTACGTAACGAACAAGAGCCATCTATCTTGGTGCCCCAATAAATTCAGAATTCCAAGCGGGAAATCTTGCAGCTGAGTTGATCTATTGATTTGGCACGAATTGAATTTGATTGCCGTTCGTGCTGAGCTTGTCGAAGCATAAGAAGACATTCACATTTCGACAAGCTCAATGCGAACGGCTTTTGGGATAAACAGTGCCGGATCAATGGGCGGCGTGAATAAAGAGGTTGCACAATGAAAATTTATAATCTGTGGCGTACCCTTTCAAATCGCTGGCTATATCTGGCCGGGACGTTGGTCATTGCCGGGGTGTTTGGTACAGCGCTCTATCTGCAATATGTTCTGCATCAGGAGCCTTGCCCTTTATGCATGATCCAGCGCGTCATCTTCATTGCTATGTTAGTTTTGTTTGCTATTGCCACGCTGCATAACCCCAAACGTAGCGGTACGAAAGTGTATGGAGCATTAATAGTACTACTGGCATTGAGCGGGGTGAGTACTGCCAGCCGTCATATATGGCTTCAGCATTTGCCCAAAGATCAAGTACCTGCCTGCGGCCCAGGCTTGGAGTACATGTTGGGAAACTTCCCTATGGCAGAAGTGTGGCAGGAACTCATGCACGGCTCTGGTGAATGTGCCGCTAAAGGCTGGACGTTTCTTGGCTTGGGCATCCCGGAATGGTCTCTGTTTTTGTATGTGGTCTTGGGTGTATGGGCGGTGATGATCACATTTAGAAAGCCGATCTAATGCCTTCTGCAATAATGCTGACATACCTGCATCGGACAGTTAAATATTCTTGCATTCATTGCTTTTGCTAAGTATTTACTAGTGTTTTTTCTTTTAAATTTTTAACTTTTTATCAAAATCAACCAAAGGAACCAAAAAATGTCAAAACAATGGACAACACCTCCTGCAATGCTGATTGACCCTAATAAAAAATACACGGCTACTGTGGTCACTGAGCGCGGGAACATTGTGATCGAACTTTACCCGCAACATGCCCCGAAGACTGTGAACAACTTTGTTTTCCTGGTGCGTGAGGGTTTCTACGATGGCCTCATTTTCCACCGCGTGATCAGTGATTTTATGATTCAGGGCGGCGACCCCACTGGTAGTGGGCGAGGTGGGCCAGGCTATAAGTTTGAAGATGAGACCAGTGGCAATCCGCTCAAACATGGCACTGGATATCTTTCCATGGCCAACTCCGGCCCTAACAGTAATGGCAGCCAATTCTTTATTACCCACGGCCCCCAGCCTCACTTGGATGGCAAGCACACGGTTTTTGGTAAAGTTATCGAAGGCATGGATGTGGTCAATGCCATTAATCAAGGCGACGCGATGACCAAGGTGGAGATTAGCGAAGAGTAAAGTGTGGGAGGAGCGACTGGGAGTTGACACTTGACTACTTGTTGCTAATTTAATTCTTATCGTGGAAATGGACGAAATGCAGAGTCTGTCACGGTTTTGACGATGGAAATCGGATTGCCGAGGCGATGTTGGGCGAAGTTAATTTCGACTTGTGTGGTTGAATTTCCTATCCTTTGAACGTTGACGATTTCGGGTCGGTGCTGAATGCAGCCATCCTAGCAAGAAGGTCGTCAAGGAAGTGACTGAGCGTATCGGGAAGACTCGTCCGGCCGATCTGCGGAGGAGAGCATGAACGCGGATCGCCAATGCAGGGTTCGATGGACAGGTCATGGGCAGTACCCGCAGCGAAGAGGATCAGCTATCGGCAAGACCCACTACAGGCCCCACCATGAATGATCCGCTGGTTGAGAAGCTGCTGCAGGAATTGAAGCGCCGTCCTAGTCAGAAGGCCAGTGAATTGGCACAGGCGATAGGCGCTGACCGCAGAGAGGTCAACAAGCACTTGGTGCACACGCTCGCAGGCAAGGTACATCAGGATCAGGCGTACCGCTGGCGCTTACGAGATCACACCTCGACATCGGCGGGCCAGCAGCCAGCCAGCGCGGCTCCGTCGTCCGAGCTCGCGCGCCTTTGTCGGTACTACCTCGAATGCATCGGGCAAGACAGCGATGAGGGCGTCAGCACCTTCGCCGCCAATCGCTACGGTGAACCCGAGTACGCCGAACTGCCGGCCTTGCCGATGGCAGGGTTAGACTGGGATTGGTGGAACGGGCCTGGCGCAGGCCGGGTGCTTGGCAAGGTGCGGGCGGACAAGGCCAACCTCGTTGCATGGCTCGGGTATCCCGTGCGCTTGCGCAAGCATCGCACTGCCAAGTGGGAAGGGTTTTTCGTTGAGCCGGTGATGCTGTGGCCCATCGTGCTACCTGAAAACCCGGGTGACCCATACCGCCTGCAGGACGATCTGCCGAATGCCAACTTCGCGTTCCTCAGAAGCCTGGCGATGGGTGATGCCCAGCAGGTGGTCGAGGAGGCAGCACGCCTTGCCGACGAGTTGGGCCTGAACAGCCCACTAGAAGACCAGCCCGAGGTCGATGAACTGTTACACCGGCTTGCGGCCATCAGGCCCGACTGGGATTGGCGTGAAGGCCTGGACCTGGACCGTTGCTCCGAAGGGCTACCGCTGTCGGTGATCGACGAGGTCGGCATCTACAACAGGGCAGTCATCTTGCCGGGTAAGCGGTCTCCCTACACACAGGGCCTGGAATCCGAACTGAAGCAACTGAGCGACAAAGCAGGTACTGAGCTTGCTGGCACGGCGCTCAGCCACTGGCTGTCGGGCGAGTTCAAGAGCGCACCGGCGGCGGACACGCAACCTCTGATCGAAGTGCTACCGATGAACTCCGAGCAGCGTAGCGCGGTGTTGTCGGCTTTATCGGTTCCGCACACGGTGGTGACAGGCCCGCCGGGTACGGGCAAATCGCAGGTGGTGGCCAACCTGCTTGTGAACGCTGCGTGGCGCGGCATGAAGGTGTTGTTCGCCAGCAAAAACAACAAGGCGGTGGACGTTGTCGAGGCCCGGGTCAACGGGCTTGGCAATCGGCCCGTGCTGCTGCGCCTGGGTTCGAAGGAATACCAGGCGAAACTGGCAAGCTATCTGATGGCGATGCTTTCCGGCAAAGCGACGAAGGATGATGAGGTTAGCTATCAGGAGGGGCTGGAGCGCCACAAACAACTTGCTACGCGGCTGGCCCAGCTGGACCAGGTGCAGCAGCGCACGCTGGAGGCGCGCAACTTGGTGGACCGGTTGGACGCAGAGGCCGAGGGTTACCGTGCTCTGTTTGGCGCCGACATGTTCAACGCGTTGGATGCCGGCCTGCTGGCCAATGCCGACGCTGCAGTACCTGCGTACCTGCAGGCGATTGATGCGTTGGACCCTACCAAACAAGGCTTGATTAGCCGAATCGTGGGCGCCGTACTCCGCGGCTCACGGGTTACGGCGTTAGGCACTGCTGCTCAGCATCTCAAGCCCACGGCTGACCATCTTGGCGTCAGCTTGCCAGATCTGTCTGCTCAGCTAGACTTCCGCGCCATGCGTCGGGCTGCTGCATCGGTATCTGAGCGGGCGGTAGCAGGCAAGAAGGTGGTCGTCTATCAGAAGGCGCTTGAGGTGCTGCGCAGCAGCCCGGCGTTTGAGGACATCGCGCGCCAGCGCCAGGAGCTGACAGAGCAGGTGGCAGGCAATTCGACTGGTCTGTGGCGCGACTGGGTGCAGATGGCGCCCGCGCGTCTAACCGCGGCGCAGCGAAAGGAAGTTGCCGACTACGCGGCATTGCTGCAACTGATCACGGCACCCGACGGACAGAACGTTGGTGCTGCAGTCCGGAACAAGGCACGCGTCCTGCAGCACAAAGTGACGGCATTATTCTCTTGCTGGGCAGTGACATCACTCTCAGCGCGTGGAAAGGTGCCTTTCGAGGCGGGGTACTTCGACTTGGTCGTGATCGATGAGGCCAGCCAGTGCGACATCGCGTCGGCGCTGCCGCTGTTATTCCGCGCGAAGCGCTCAGTGATCATCGGCGACCCGATGCAGCTTCGCCACATCAGCGCAGTCACGCGGCAGAAGGAAGGTGAGCTGCAGCAGAAGTACGGCCATGTCGCGGCACGGGCGGCTTGGATGTACTCGGTGAACTCCCTGTATGACTTGGCGGTCGCAGTTGGCGCCACCGATCAAATCATCAACCTTCGAGACCATCACCGCTCGCACGCCGACATCATCGAATTTTCGAACTATACGTTCTACGAGGGCAAGCTTCGAGTCGCGACGCGCTACAAGAATCTGAAGCGGCCCCGCAACCGAGAGCCGGGCGTGATTTGGCAAGACGTGCGTGGCAAGACCGTCCGCCCTAGCAACGGCGGCGCCCAGAATGCGCGGGAGGCTTCTGCGGTGCTGGAGGTCTTGCACGACTTGCTGGTGGTGCGCGACTTTCGGGGCACGGTGGGAGTCGTCACACCATTCCGTGCGCAGGCGCAGCTGATGCAGGAACAGTTGGCACAGCATCCCGAGCTGGTAAATCTGGGTTCCCGCGCTGATCTACTGGTGGACACGGTGCACCGATTCCAGGGCGACGAACGGGACGTGATGATCTTTTCGCCGGTGATCTCGGCGGACGCGCCGCCAGGCGCCATTTCGTTCCTGCGCAGCAACGGCAACCTTTTCAACGTGGCCATTACCCGCGCGCGCGGGCTGCTGCACGTGGTTGGCGATCGGACCGTTGCTTCAGCGTCAGGCGTCAACTACCTGGCCAAGTTTGCCGACTATGTCGGGTGTCTGACTGCGGATGCCACCACTACCGCCGCAGTCGCCACGCCCAGTCTGGGTGCCGACTACCCTGCTGTTTCCAGGCCAGAGCGAGTTTCAGACTGGGAGCGGCTGTTCTACCGGGCTCTTTATCAAGCGAGGCTGCGCCCGATCCCACAGTTCACGGTCGAACAGTTCGATTTGGACTTCGCGGTCGTCGTAGGAAACCGGCGACTGAACATCGAAGTCGACGGGGAGCGCTATCACCGCAGCTGGACTGGTGAGCTGTGCTTGCGAGACCAGCTTCGCAATCAGCGCCTGATTGAGCTTGGCTGGGACGTCAAGCGCTTCTGGGTTTACGAGATCCGCGATCGGCTACCTGAGTGTGTAAAGCAAGTTCAAGACTGGGTGATATCTGCGCGAAGTCATCAAATGACAGTAGATCAAGATTTGACCAGGGCAGGATTTTAATGTTGATTTACACCACTAGGCTACGAGTTCAAGCCTAATCCAGGGCTCGCACGAAATGGTTGTATTATCGCTAGCAACAACTATGACAAATTGCACATATTTATTCATGGAGTCGCAATGTCTATTTTTCTATTTAGAGCCATTGAAATCAAGCAAGATGACGAAGGTGTTTCCTATATATTTTACGACCCATCGTTTGAGATTCGCATAGAAGCTCAGAACAATGCTGATGCGATCAATATCGGTATCAAAGAATTCATTAATCAAGAGCCAGACGCCAATGTCGATGAGTATGTCTTTGGCGCTAGTCTATATGCATAAACGAGTACGGTTAGATTGTGGCTCGCTGCGCGATCACAATCTAACCGTACTCGTTGGGCCGACGCTTGCAGTACGAACATCCTTACTTGAATTTCCATTTTTTCAGGAGCGCCTTGCCTTGTGGCGTAATGGTGTATTCGGCATCGACAATGTACTTTGGTATAGTGTTATCGTCTGGAGTCCATTCGCCTCGAATCATCTCTCCCTGCGTTAAGTAGCCATATTCCACAAGATGGTTTACCAAAAATGGCATCGCAACAACTTGGGTTCGACGCTTAGCTTCTTTCATAGCATTTAGGCCGACCCTTGTAAGGGTTTTGAGAATCAACTGACGTTTGATTTCAAGAAGTTCTTTTTCAGTTGCTCCCTTTCTATCGTGATAACACTGGTGGCAGATGCGGCACAGAACTAGTTTATTGTCATAGTTCTCAAATGATGAATTGTAAGTGCACGACGGTCCTTGTGACCGCAGTACGCACAAGCGCCTTCGGTTTCTAGGTACAGGAGATCGTCAGTTTTTGCCATTGTCGACTCGTTCTGCCCCACATGTATTGGAAAACACAACCCCGCGCCGTGCTGCCATGCTTCTACCCAGTGCTTCCAGTTGTATATGATCCAGCAGCTTTGCCGCTTGCGGCAATAGCTGCGCATTTTCCAGGGAGATGTGGCGGTCATGGACGGTGATGAAATGCTCTACCGATTTAATATCCAACTCCGCCGCGCGGCCTTCTGCAATACCAAGTAACAAAGGTCGCAACTGTTCCCACGCCGCATTGAGCACCTTGTGCTCGTCCAGCAAGCGCGCTATTAATTCGTGTACTTCTGCGTTTGGGGTGGTCAGCAGGCACGGGAATAAATCCTGTTCTTCGTCGTCATGGTGATTCTGCCCGGCGGTATCGAAATAGCGCAGGATGGCCTGCGCTGCTTGTTGTGCCTGCGCATCGCAGCCATGAGAGGAGAGGTGTTGCAGTAACTTGCGCAGCGTGGTGCACTGTGACTGTATTTTACCGTGACACGCTAACAGCATTTCCAGTGGGTTATCGAAGCTTGGAGCGAATGCGTCACCCAATAAGTCACTCATCTGTGTTCCTGTGCATTACAAACAACCACAAACGCGCCATGGTAACGGATCAAGAGTTAATTTTACCGTCACGATTCCGCGCATGCTTAATGGCTAGCTCGTAGATATCGACCAGGTCTTCTTCGCTGACGTCGATTATGCCATCCATTTGAGTTAGTGCCCATTCGATATCAGCCTGCGCGATTTGGACATGCTTAGACTGAATAGATGGCTGTAGCGCGGGTTGGGGAGTATGCCGCATCGGGTAATGCCGACCAGGTATAAGGTTATTGATAAACAGCGCCAGCACCAAGGAGATTCCGATATTCGCCAGCACGATGCATGCTACCCATGGCCAACCCATGGGTTGGAATTGTGCGCTGTATAACACTAACGAGAGCGCCGTGGCGGCAGCCGGTGGGTGTAGGCAATTCACAAAATGCATCAGAAATACTGCCAATCCCACTGCGCAGCCTGCGGCTAATATCGGGTCACTGAGGTGTTGGCCGCATAGCCAACCTGCTAATGACGAAACCAAATGGCCACCGAGTAAAGGTCGCGGTTGCGCCATAGGACTGTGCGGTACAGCAAAGAGAAGCACAGCAGAGGCTGCGATCGAACCCAGCATGACAAGTGGATAATTGGGCTGTGGCAGATATTTGAGTGCTACTCCCAAGAGCAGGATGCCAATTCCAGCCGCCAAGCCGCTGCGTATTTTCTCGGTGAATGGAACGGGCGCAGTATGTGCCTTAAAAGACAGAATAAATTCTTTAAAATTCATTGTGTTTGGTTTCTCTTCTGGTTAATTGTAAAGCATGATGTTTATGCACTGTGCGTAATAAGGGAGGAAAAATACTTAGTCGTCAAACAAATTCACCAACCCATCCAGTCCCACAAAGTTTAATGCATAACTGGCCTGTGCGAGTACTACCGGTTTGGCGTGATAGGCGATACTGACGCCGGCTTGTGCCATCATCTTGAGATCATTGGCGCCATCGCCCATAGCAATAACCTGTTCCGCTTTAAGCTTCAATTCATCGCGGATACGCATCAACCAATCAGCTTTACCTTGTGCGTCGAGAATATGCCCGAGTACTTTACCAGTAAGTTTGCCGTTGATGATTTCCAGTGTATTGGCATGCGCGTAGTCGAGACCCAGACGTTGTTTTAAGCGGTCGGCGAAAAAGGCAAAGCCACCTGACACCAACATGGTCTTGATCCCGTGTTCTTTTAGTTTGGCCAACATGATTTCGGCACCGTTATTGAGCTGTAGACGCTCGTCATATACGCGTTGCAATGCACTTTCTTCCAGCCCAGCCAGCAACGCTACACGGCGCCGCAGGCTTTCACTGAAATCCATCTCGCCACGCATCGCGGCTGCAGTGATGGCCGCTACTTGCGGTTTAATGTCGACCATATCGGCGACCTCGTCGATACATTCTATGGAAATGAGGGTGGAATCCATATCCATCACTACCAGACCAAAGTCTGATAAATGCTGGCTTGGGCGGACAAAGCCATAATCGAGTTGGTGTTCGTGACAATAGGCAGCAATGGCATCATGCGGCTTGGCATCATATAGTCGATAGGCGTGTGCCGAGGTCTGTTCAATGCGGGATGCGGTGGTCAGCCCGGCAAGATGGTTCAAATGAGCTGGAGCGATGTCTTGAATGCCTTGAATAATGAAGTTCATGTGCTTATAAAATGTTATTTGAGCGCGATGAGAAAAGACGGCTTGTCATTCCCTCAAAGCGATATGGCAAAGGTTGTAACGAAGCTAAACGATTCACGATAGTTCTTTAAAAAAGTTCTTGATCGCCAGCACACGCTGCTCGACATCGCCGTATTTTAATTCAATTCTCAGTTTGTCCGGACCATTCAATTTGTATTGGCGCTTGTTTTGGATGAGCGTGATGATGTGCATCGGATCTATGGGCGGATTTTGCATGAACTGAATTTGAATCGCCTCGCTGGAAGCATCCACCTTGATAATGCCGAGCTGCTTGGCAGCGATGCGCAGACGGTGGCAATCAAGCAATGTATGAGCAGGCGGCGGCAGTAGACCGAAGCGGTCTATCAGCTCCTGATGCATGTCGTCCAGTTCTTCTGATGTGGTGCAGTTAGCCATACGTTTGTACAGCACCAGCCGTTGGTGAATGTCGCCGCAATAATTGTTGGGTAGCAAGGCGGGGGTATGCAGGTTAATCTCGGTGGCGACCCCAAGTGGGTGGGCCATGTCCGGTTCATGGCCCAGTCTGAGCGAGGTAATGGCCGCGTTGAGCATGTCCGCGTAGAGCGAAAAACCAATCTCGTGCATTTCACCGCTTTGTGACTCGCCCAGAACCTCGCCCGCGCCGCGAATTTCCAGATCATGCATTGCAAGATAGAAACCGCTTCCCAGTTGCTCCATGGCTTGGATTGCTTCCAATCTTTTCTTGGCCTGTGCGGTGAGTCCCTCCATATTGTCCACCAATAAATAGGCATACGCTTGGTGGTGCGAGCGCCCAACCCGGCCGCGCAACTGATGTAACTGCGCCAATCCAAAACGGTCAGTCCGGTTCATGATGATGGTATTGGCACTGGGTACGTCGATGCCGGTTTCTATGATGGTGGTGCATAGCAGCACATTAAAGCGCTGTTGATAAAAATCACGCATGACCGCTTCCAAGTCGCGTTCTCCCATCTGGCCGTGCGCTATGCGAATACGTGCTTCAGGCAGTAAAGTCTCCAGCTTTTCCGCCATATTGGCGATGGTATCAACCTCGTTGTGCAGGAAGTAGACTTGTCCGCCGCGCTTTAGTTCACGCAGCACCGCTTCACGGATGACGCCCGGGCTGTAGTTGCTGACAAAGGTCTTGATCGACAGACGGCGCTGCGGAGCAGTGGCAATCACCGAGAAATCGCGCAGCCCTTCCAAAGACATTGCCAGCGTGCGCGGAATCGGCGTGGCGGTCAGGGTGAGCACGTCAACTTCGGCGCGTAGCGCCTTGAGGCGCTCCTTCTGCTGCACGCCGAAGCGGTGTTCTTCGTCGATGATGATCAGTCCCAGATTGTGGAATTTAATACCCTTCTGGATCAGCTTGTGTGTGCCGATGATGATGTCAAGCTTGCCATCTTCCATATCTTTCAGCGCTTGGGTCTGTTCCTTGGCAGAGCGGAAGCGCGACAGTTCGCCAATTTTGATGGGCCAGTCGGCAAAACGATTGCAGAAGTTCTGGAAATGTTGTTCTGTGAGCAGCGTGGTGGGTACCAGTATTGCTACTTGTTTGCCATCCATCGCTGCAATAAAGGCTGCGCGCAAAGCGACTTCCGTTTTACCAAAACCCACATCGCCGCAGATTAGCCGATCCATAGGCTTGCCGCTCTGCAGATCACTGACCACCGCCTCAATGGCGGTGGCCTGGTCCGGAGTTTCTTCAAAACCAAAACCGGCGGCGAACGCTTCGTAATCATGTTGTGACAGTTTGAATTGGTGACCTTTGCGCGTGGCGCGCTGGGCATACAAATTGAGCAATTCGGCAGCGGTATCGCGCACCTGCTGCATGGCGCGACGTTTGGCCTTGTCCCAAGTGCCGCTGCCCAGCTTGTGCAATGGTGCGGTTTCCGGGGCTCCGCCACTGTAACGGCTGATTACATGCAGTTGTGCTACTGGAACATACAATTTGTCTCCACCAGCGTACTCCAGCAACAAAAATTCGTTCTCGCCTTCGCCGAGATCAAGGTTTATCAGGCCATGATAACGTGCGATGCCATGCTGTTCATGCACCACAGGGTCACCTGGCTTGAGTTCGGACAGGTCGCGCAGCATCCCTTCCACGTTGCTTTTCTTTGTGGTGCGCGCAATTCGGTTGCGGGGCTGTGCAGCATATAGTTCACTTTCTGTAATAATTGCCAATTGGTCATCTTGCAACATGAAACCATTCTGCAGTGCCCCTACGGTAAGCATGAAGTGATCGTTACCGGCGAAAAATTGCGCATAGTTCTCACACAGGGCAGGTGTCAGGGAGTATTCGCGCAAATACTCGGCCATTATTTCGCGCCGTCCCAAACTGTCGGCGAGCAGCAATACCCGGCCAGTGTAATCTTGTAGAAAGCTCTGGAGTGCATGTGTTGGAATGTCGGCGCGCCGATTTACCGCGATGCCGGGCAATTTTTTGGTAGCGCAAGAAGTAAGGGTTTTATGAGTCCTTTCTTCTTGAAAGAGGGTAGGGGGAGTTTCTTCTACGCATTCTTTCTGCTCGGAATTGTCAGTTTGGGAGGAAGAGGGGATATTTGCGATGAGATCGACACGTTTGAAATTTTTCGCAGCAATAAAAAAACTTTCTGCGTTCAAAAATAATTCGTGCGGTTCCAGCAGGGGACGTTGCGGGTCGCCGCGAAGCAGGTTGTAGCGCGACTGTGCATCCTTCGCAAAAGTGGCAATGGCAGCATCCACATTGTGATGCATGCACAGCGTGGCATGCGCAGGCAAATAATCAAATAATGTGGCAGTACGCTCGAAAAATAATGGGAGGTAATATTCGATGCCTGCGGGCGCGATGCCACGGCTCACACCTTTGTAAATGCTTGCTTTGGATGGATCACCCTCGAAACGATCGCGGAAATTTTGACGAAAACGCGCCTGTCCAGCTTCATCAAGTGGGAACTCGCGCGCCGGTAACAGGCGAATATCCCGCACCGGATAAATGGTGCGCTGGGTATCCACATCGAAGGTCGCGATAGTGTCAATTTCGTCATCGAACAGGTCGATGCGGTAAGGCACACTACTGCCCATTGGAAACAGGTCAATCAAACCACCACGCACGCAATACTCGCCCGGTGTCAGCACCTGCTGAACATGGGTATAACCAGCCAATGTCATTTGTTCACGCAACTGGGCAATGTCCAGTTTCTCGCCGCACTTAAGAAAGAAGGTGAACGCAGCCAGATATTCCACTGGTGACAACGGATATAGCGCAGTGGTTATCGGGACGATGATCACATCACACGATTGGCTGCGAATGTGATGCAGCGTAGCAAGTCGCTCGGAGATGAGGTCCTGATGCGGCGAAAAATGATCATAAGGTAGTGTTTCCCAATCCGGTAGCAGATGTACACGCAGCTCCGGGGAAAAAAATGGAATTTCTTCCACTAGCCGTTGTGCTTCCAGCGCGCTGGCGGCAATTATCACCAGTGGTACATGTAGTTCGGCATATTGTGCCAGAGCCAAGGCATCAGACGAGCCATACAGATGGGTGTAACGTGGACGGGGGTGTGAAGAAGAAAACAGCATGGGAAAATAAGGTACAGCTAAGTTTCAGGGTGCGGCATTATATAAGGGAAGCTTCGCAGTTGGCATGGATTGAAAAATTCTCATGTTTTTTGCGGGAATAGTAACTTGAATTTTTATTCGTATAAAACACTTCGCAGCAGATACCCTTTGATTAACCATGCATATGGAATGGCGCACGCCGAGTTTGAATCCAAGGTAACTTGTTTATCGTTATTTGGTTTATGTTGAATAGTTTATAAGTCTGTGGCACGACGCAGACTTCATTATTGAAGTAGCGTGGGAATCATCCTTCTTCAATGGCAAACAACCTTCGGTGCTCTTTGATGGCGTAACGATCAGTCATACCGGCGATGTAATCGGACACGGTGCGGGCACGGTCGGTTTGCGCCTGCTGCTGAAACTGCGGCGGCAGCAGGCGGTTATCTTCCATGAATACCTGAAATAGATCGCTGATGATGCGGCGCGCCTTGGCACTCATGCGCATGACGCGGTAATGACGATACAAATGCGTACGCAGGAAGGCTTTGAGTTCGCGTTGCTGGTCATAAATTTCGGCACTGAACGCTGCCAACGGCGGGGCGGCGCGGACTCCGGCAATATCACGCACAGCATGAGTCCGAATGTTTTTTTCAGTTTCATGGATTAAATCTGTTGCAAGTGTATTAATCATGCGCCGTATTGTTTCGTGAATCAGGCGGCGCTCGGCTAGGCCGGGGTAGGCTAGTCGTACAGCATCGAGATGACTGACAAACAAGCGCACCGAGGTGAACTGCTCCAGTGTAATTAATCCGGAGCGGAGCCCATCATCCACATCATGGTTGTTGTAGGCGATTTCATCGGCCAAATTGGCGATCTGCGCTTCCAGCGAAGGACGTTGCTGCTTAAGGAAACGCTCGCCCACTGTACCCAGCTTGGTAGCATTTACCGGCGAGCAATGTTTGAGAATACCCTCGCGTGTTTCGAAGCATAGATTGAGTCCATCGAAGGCGGCATAATGATCTTCGAGTACGTCCACCACGCGTAATGATTGTAAGTTGTGCTCGAAGCCACCGTAATCCTTCATACAGGCATTGAGCGCATCCTGCCCGGCGTGGCCGAATGGCGTGTGACCGAGATCGTGAGCGAGCGATATAGCTTCCACCAGATCTTCATTTAATTTCAGATACCGCGCGATGGAGCGGGCAATTTGTGCTACTTCCATGCTGTGAGTCAATCGGGTACGAAATAGATCGCCTTCATGGTTAACAAATACCTGAGTCTTATATTCCAAGCGACGGAAAGCGGTGGAATGGATGATGCGATCACGATCACGTTGAAATTCGCTACGTCCAAAAGGCGCTTCCTCGCGCTCAATCCTGCCGCGTGTGTTGCCCGCTGTTACCGCATAAGGTGCAAGTTCAGTCATGCGCGCCGTTCGCCACCAAGGTTTGCCGCAATAATTCCGGCTCCACGCCGCCACTTATCACCGCACAACCAATGCTTTTAAGCAGCACGAAACGAATTTTGCCACCAACTACTTTCTTGTCCAGTTCCATCAATTGCAGGTATTTCTCCACGCTCAAAGCAGGCGCGACAACTGGTAGACCAGCGCGTTGAAATAAGCTGTGGATGCGATCCGCGTCCTCTTTGCTTAGCCAACCCAGGCGACACGATAGATCGGCGGCCATAATGGTACCTGCAGCGACTGCCTCGCCATGCAGCCATGTGCCATATCCCATACCTGTCTCGATAGCGTGACCGAAGGTATGGCCTAGGTTAAGCAGGGCGCGTTCTCCATTTTCCCGCTCGTCTGCAGCGACAACTTCGGCCTTATTTTGGCAGCTGCGTGTGATAGCGTATTTCAGTGTATCCGCATCGCGTGCCAATAATTTTTCCATGTTTTGTTCCAGCCACTCGAAGAAAGATAGATCGCGGATCAGGCCATATTTTATGACTTCTGCAATGCCCGCGCGTAATTCCTGATCCGACAATGTATTCAATGTGGTGATATCGGCAAGCACAACTTGCGGCTGGTAAAACGCGCCTATCATATTCTTACCCAACGGATGGTTGATACCGGTCTTGCCGCCGACCGATGAATCCACCTGTGCCAGCAGAGTGGTGGGAATTTGAATGAAAGGAACGCCGCGCAAATAAGTTGCGGCAGCATAGCCCGTCATGTCGCCTATCACACCCCCGCCCAAGGCGATCAATGGTGTGTTGCGTTCGCATCGATGGGAAAGCAGTGCATCGTAAATTAGCCCTAACGTTTCTGCATTCTTATGTTGTTCACCATCCGGCAAGATGATGGGTATTATGCTCACGCCATGAGCTTGCAGCGTGGCACGCAGAGGATCCAGGTACAACGGTGCTACGGTAGTGTTGGTCACCACTGCCGCTTTTTTGTGGGGCAAGTGCGGTAATAGTAATTCTGCACATCCTAGTAAGTTACTACCTATATAAATAGGATAACTACGCTCTGTGAGTCCAACGGTTAATGTTTGCATAAGTTGTGAGAATTTCTAGTAAAAATTGCATAATGAATGGCGTGTAACGCTATAACCTTGTGAAGGAGTGCAGACGCAGACTGAACGAATTGTTCCGTTATTCATGGGATTTCAAGATCCCAGCACAGGTTAAAACCCTATGGGCTTGAGCGAAAATTATTTTTGAATAACTGACCTTCCAACAAAATTGCTCGTTCTTTTATATTTAAAAATGGGTAGAGTTGTTAGTCGGGTGCACGGAAATGCGCTGTTGTCATGATTTGAAGTAATCTCAATGGTTATTATGATTTGCTTTCGAAAATCGGTTTAGCTCCTGCTGCAAATGCAAGACTAGACTTTGCGCGCTTTGTTTGCCGGTAGGCATAATCAGATTGGCCACTTGTGCATATAGTGGATCGCGCTGCTCATACATATTTTTTAGTTTGGTATGTGGATCGGCTGTCTGCAATAATGGGCGATTGCGATCATGGCGGGTTCGCTGCCAGAGGTCATGAATTGTGCTTTTCAGGTACACCACTATGCCATTGCAGCACAATGCAACGCGGCTATTTTCATTCAATACCGTGCCACCTCCTGTCGCTAAAACGATGTTGTCGAGCAGTACCAAGTCTTGTATTACGCTTGCTTCGCGCTGACGAAAACCAGCCTCACCCTCAACATCAAAGATATGTGGGATAGTTACGCCCGTACGTTGCTGAATTTCTTCATCACTGTCTACAAAAATCTTACCTAACTGCTGGGCGAGTAATTTCCCTACGGTAGTTTTCCCTGCCCCCATCATTCCCACAAGGAAGATGTTGCCGGAAAGACGCTTGGGCTGTATTGTATTAATAGGGTACATGATCGAATTGTAGCTGAAAATCACCGTGCTCATTTTGTTCTGCAATTTAAAAAGCCCGGCTATGCCGGGCTTTTTAAATTCATGCCCTATTGCTTAACGCAGGTTCAAGCTGTCACTCAGGATTTTTGGGGAAATAAACACTAAAAGCTCCCTTTTGTTATTAGTATCAGTTTGAGTTTTAAATAGCCACCCAAGGATAGGAATATCACCTAGCAGTGGCACCTTAGGGGTCGTTCTTAATTCGTCTTGAGTATAGACTCCGCCAATAACAACAGTCCCCCCATTATCAATCAACACCTGGGTACTGATTTTCTTGGTATTAATACTGGGTATCCCCCCCACCGTCGAGTTAATTATTTCGCCTACAGAATCCTGAGTTACTTCCACTTTCATATTGATATTATCATCTGGCGTGATCTGAGGAGTGACGGTAAGGCTTAAAATTGCCTTTTTAAACAATACATTCGTCCCCTGCAGGCTGACTGTTTGATAGGGTATTTGCACGCCTTGCTCAATTACCGCCTCAGTTCCATTTGCTGTTACCACACGAGGGCTAGCAATGTTGTTAGTTACTCCATTCAGTTGGGATGCCTGCAACTCCAGTCCTAATATTTTGGTCACAGATGAGTTGAAAAGCATCGCTGTCACCACACCCGTACCAATCAACCCTGGGGTTCCTGGCAGGTTAACTGCCCCACCACCAGCACTACCGCCTACAGAACCACGACCTCCACCCACAGAAAACCCGCCTCCAGGTGGAGGTGGCCCGGTATAGCTTAATCTTCCACCCAAGGTTCGAGTAAATTTATCACTTGCCTCAACAAAACGTGCTTCAATCATTACTTGGCGCACGGCCACATCGACTTGTTTGATCAGCTTGCGCGCTTCCTCTAGACGCGATGGCGTATCTTGAATGAATACAGTATTGGTGCGTGAATCCACTACTGCGCTCCCGCGTTTGGATAGCATGCGCTGAGTGGGACTCTGCAGTAAAGCAATAATTTCTGTTCCTTTTGAATAAGCAATTTGGAAACTTTCTGTGTGTAGAATCTCAAGGTCGGAGATTTCTTGATTCGCGGCTAAGTTAAGTTTTTCCTTGGTTGCCAATTCCTCGCGCGGGGCAACCTGGATCACATTGCCGTTCTTGCGCATGTCCAAGCCACGTGAATCAAGAATAATTTGTAATGCTTGATCCCACGGTACATCCTTAAGCCGTAAAGTCAGATTACCGCTAACGGAATCGCTGATCACCATATTCAGATTAGTAAAGTCGGCAATAACGTTTAGTGCTTCACGCACTGCAATATTCTGGAAGCTCAATGTCAGTTTTTCGCCCGCATAACCCACCTGTCTATTCTTCAATAGTTTATTTGGGTCATCCGCTACTGCTTTTATTTCTACGATAAACTTGTTATCGGTCTGGTATGCGACGTGCTCCCATAAACCTTTAGGTTCGATGACCATGCGTACATGGTCGCCCTGCATGAATGTATCGAGCCCCTGTATTGGTGTGCCGAAATCGACTACGTCAAGTTTACGTTGCAAGTTGCGCGGTAGACTGGTATTCGTGAAATCCACGATCAGGTTTTTACCTTGTTGCTTAACGCCTATACCCACACCAGGATCCGACAAATCTACTTGGATACGTCCTTCACCATTCCCACCACGACGAAAAACAATATCACGCAGGCTATATTTCTGGATACCTGACTTCGTTTCAGCAAATCGTGCATTGGCTGTCGTCGCTGATACCGCAGGAGCTTTGCTCTGTAGGGTAATTAGCAGGTTATTTCCCTGTATATGAGCGTCATAAACCAATATTTGATTGAGGTTAATCACCAGGCGGGTACGATGGTCCGATTGCACGATATTTGCGCTACGCAATTCACCTATGTTAAATTTTTGTGTCGATTTGCCCAGCCCATTTGTTGTATTGGGGAAATCAAATATTATCCGCGCCGGATTGCTGATAGCAAAATTCAAAGGCGGATTAGCAAGTGGGTTCTTCAAACCCAATTTAAGCACTAGCTTGCCGTCCGGTGCAGCGCTGACGCTGAGCGACTGTATGCTATTAGCTGCGCTAGCATTTTGTGTGCTAGCGTTTTGCGTATTGGCATTGTTTTGTGCATGGGCAGTTAACGCACAAATCGCAAATGCTGCGACAACAAGCAAAACAAGGTTTTTGACTGCGTTTTTATAATGTCTCATGTTTCACCTCTAATCATTCATTCCATCAATGGCAAACTACTTATACGTTCCGTCCAGTCTCCCGCACTATCTTGCACGATTTCCTTGATTTTCACTTCGGTTTCTGTGACTGAAATAATTTGACCAAAATTTGACCCCAGGTAATTGCCTGTCTTGACTCGGTGCAGCTTGCCATCCGATGAGCGTACGATAGCATGACCAACTTTAGTCTTATAAAGGAAACCGACCATCTTTAGACTTTCTAATGGAGATTCTTCTAATGCTTCTCGACGTCGTTTCATATCCGGCTGATTGAGGCCGAGCAAATCGCCACTTTTCGCTTCGGGCTTGCGTGGTTTGAATGGATCGGGCAAACCTGTAGAGTTATCATAAACGAAGGGCTCATATGGCTTAATCTCAGGGGGTGGGTCCACCTTGCCACGCATTCCACTTCCAGTGTCTTTGACGAAATTACGCAAGTCCTGAAACTCCTCGTCAGCACAGGCAGACAGCAATAAAGATGTGAACAGCAGCAAATAAGCGGGTCTCATTTGTGTGCTCCAGATGCTTTAGATGATTGTTTTTGAACAGTTAATTCTTCCTCATCTAAATAGCGATATGTTTTAGCTATCGTATCCATAGTCAGGTGCCCTCCCGTTGGATTAATGCTAATTTCGCTTAACGATACAATACGCGGTAGTTGGGCAATATCGCTAGCAAACTTACCAATGTCATCATAATTACCCGTTACTTTAATAGTAATTGCCTGCTCAGCAAACACGCCGGTAATAATCTCGGCGCCGGGTCTAAACAATTCAAATTGTAGACCACGACCCAGACCGGCCTGATTAATATCAGTCAGCAATGCGTCCATTTCTGATTTGCTCGGCAATTGTTTCAGCAGTGCATCAAATGATTGCCTGGCTTCCGTAAGTTTTTTATTGATAACATCTAGATTAATGGCTATTGCCTTTTTGGTCTTGAAATCTGTTTTTAATGTAATCTCAATCTGTTTGGCGTTGCTCAGCGCTTCCCAACGATCCCCCCAGTCAAATATAGCGCCTAAAAGTAAAACGGCCACGAATATTGTCACAAATGCGCTGCATTTCACCAACAAAGGCCAGCCGCCCGGGTCTTTGGGGTTAATATTCTTTAGATCTTCTAGCAGTCTCATGATCTCACTTAACCTTTCGTGCCAGCTGGTTTAACTGGAGAAACGGGGGTTGTTGGTACCTGATGAGTGGTCAAATTGAAATTCAGCGTAAATTCATTTAAGCGTGGCCCATTCGCATTCGCGGTTGTCGCAGAAATTTGAACCAGTGTCGGCGATTCTAGCCATTGAGAACTATCAATAGAGCGCATCAGAGTGGATACCCGCGCATTCGACTGAGTAAAACCAACCAGATCAACCTTGTTGCCAGTCTGTTTAATTGATTTTAAATACACGCTTTCTGGCAAAATATTCAACATCTGATCCAGTAGATGCACCACATCTGAGCGGGTACTTTGCAGTTTTTCAACTACTGTTTTCCGTTCCATCAGTGCTGCGATCTCCATCTTTAGATGCTTTATTTCAGAGATCTGCTTGTCTAGTAGGACAATTTGATCTGTCAGATATCGGTTGCGGCGTTCCTGATATTCAATCTGCGTGTTAATGACAATGTGCACCAAACCAACAAGCATTGCCGCCAATACCAGCGTGATGGCAGTAAACGCGTAAAATTGAATCTGCCGTGCTTTGCGCTTCTCAGCACGATGCGGTAATAAATTAATGCGTATCATGAAGGATCAAACCTCCTCATCGCAAGGCCACAGGCAATCATTAGTGCTGGCGCATCAATTTGTAATTGGCGTTGATTAATGCGCCCGGATAAGGTCATTTGAGCAAATGGATTCGCCACCAATGTTTTGACCTGTGTACGTGTTGCTACAGCATCATCCAAATTAGACAGTGCTGCGCAGCCGCCGGCTAAAACAATGTAGCTTACTTCGTTAAACTGGGTTGAGGTATAGAAAAGCTGAATGGCACGAAATACTTCGCCCGCCACACTTTCGCGGAACGGCGCCAGCACGTCACTTTCGTAACTTTCCGGCAATCCGCCATGAAGTTTGCCTGCTTCTGCTTCCTCGGCGGATAAGCCGAACGCATTCTGGATGTGTTGTGTTAATTGCTCGCCACCCATTTGTTGGTCGCGCATGTACACCGATTGCCCGTTGCGCATTATATTTACATTCATTACGTTCGCACCTATATCTACTAACGCTACGCATTGATCAGTGGCGCCTCCCGGCAATTGCAAGCGGACCTGATCAAACGCCATTTCAGCGGCGTAATGCTCTACATCCATCACCACCACCTTGAGTCCGGCTACTTGTGCGACAGCAACACGATCTTCAACGTTAGTATTACGCGAGGCAGCCAACAGTATTTCGATTTCTTCAGTATTGCCAGGTGCCGGGCCGATGACTTGAAAATCCAGATTAACCTCGTCAATAGCAAATGGTATGTACTGATTTGCTTCCGCTTCCACCTGATACTCCATATCTTCCTCATTCAATCCACTAGGCAGAAAAATTTTTTTGCTAATCACGGCGGCAGCGGGAAGTGCAAGGCTAATGTTTTTAATGCGTGTCCCCATTCGTTTCCAAGCGCGTCGTAGACATTCCGAAACCGCTTCCAGATCATTGACGTTGCCATCGCTGACAGCGTTTTGGGGCAATAGTTCTATTGCATAATGCTCAATCACATAGCCGTTTTTTTTTGCTAATTCGCTTAGCTCCACAATTTTGATCGAAGACGAGCAAATATCGACTCCGATTAAAGGGGAGCTCTTGGTATACAAGAAATCTAACGGAATATTTAATTTGCCTTTGATCATAATTGATGATTTTGAACTTTATGTATTAATTGGTTAAATAATAATAATAACGAATTGTTATAAATATAAATAATTTTCATTAAGATCTGCAATCGTATTGCACTTTCAAAAAGCGTTAATAAATCAAGATAACAATACTTTTGAATGACGAAAAATACTTTGTAATTTAAAAATTCACCTTTCTAATCCAATACATGTTTGCATTTTACTTTACGACAAGTTGCAGAATTACTTTAGGGTACTGCTAGTATTAAGTTACGACGAATCCCGCCAAGCTTAAGTATTTTCTGGTTTTTTGAGGAGCTATTCGATTTTCAAACTGGTTAAACGTCAAGACAGAGCTTGAGTTGCCGTAGAGTTTTTTGATATGTAAATACGGTTTGATCCATTTGAAGAGCAGCTTCATTTGTCAGTGAAGTTTGTATAGCTATTAGGCGCGCTGGTGTATGTTAAGGAAACGCTGAATAACTCACCTCGTCATAGGCTCTGGGGTGAGTTTTGTAGTTTTTGTCAAAAAACTGGCTTGTTTCTAGTATGAATCGCGGCGATTTTCGAGTCATTATCTTCATTTCCCGTTTTCAAAACGCACCTTGGGTGTGTACGTTGAGTAACCACCGACGAGCCAGCATCAAATTAGCGAGACCAAACAGTGAGAACAATTGGGCGGTATTTTTAGCCAATCTTTGGTAACGCGCCTTGCAATGACGAAACAAATTCTTCACCACATGGAAGGGATGCTCGACCTTGGCGCGAATGCTGGCTTTGGTATGCTCAATCTTTTTCAGTAGTTCGCCCTCTGTCGTGTTGGACAATGCCTTACGTTTCCCCGGTCGCATCGCGACATGCCAAGTCACGGGTAGCGCCCGGTTCTCTTCCCGCTTCCCGTCCTTGTTCTTGGTTGAGGATGCCGCTGCGATCAGTGTGGCATCGACGATCATGCCTTCCCGAAGAAACAGGCCCTTCTCGGCAAGATGGGCGTTGATCGTATTGAAGATCGACTCAGTCAGTTGATGCGTTTCCAGTAAGTAGCGGAAGTTGAGAAGTGTGGTGGCATCCGGGGTTGTTTCGCAGCTTAAATCAACACCGACAAAGCGACGGATGGCCTGACTGTCATAAAGCGCATCTTCTGCCCCTTCGTCAGATAACCCAAAGCATTGCTGCACAACATACATGCGGAGCATTCGAACCAAGCCAATGGGCGGACGAGCCCGCCCATTGCTGCTCGGATAATACGGCGCAGCCGCTTTTTCCAATTCAGTCCAAGGCGTGATTACTTCGATTTCATTCAAAAATCGATCTCGGCGGGTCTGCTTCTTCCTGGCCGTGTATTCCAGTTCAGAAAAACTCGTTTGCATCACTTTCTTATCCTGAAAATCAGTTCAGTGACATTCTCTCAGATTGACGAATTATTCCAACCAGCGCGCGGGAATAAATCAGTGTTTCCTTAACAATTTATGGTAGCAAAATGTATTGTGTTGGTGTTATGGATGCATATTCGCTAGATGATCATGTTGTTTGTTAAAATTTGATTGTTGTATTTCATGGTGGTGATGGTTGGTTTTTTAAAATGGATGTAGCCCGACAGGCTGCTAGATGTTTTCTAAAATGATACTATCGCGTACTTAACTTTTTACGGAGGTTTGATTATGCATAAAATTAAAAAATTATTATTTTCTGGCATGCTTGTTATACCTATGATGTTGCCGACCCAGAACGCATTTTCTGCCGTCGATAATGTGACGACTATCGTTACGAAACTTATTAAAATAGATCAGAAAGTTGGTGATGGTAAAGAAGCCGTAGCAGGTAAAACGGTCGACGTGCACTACACGGGCTGGCTTTACAATGCGACCATGCCAAATAATAAAGGTACAAAATTTGATAGTTCCCGCGATCGTGGTGCGCATTTTTCTTTTCCATTAGGTGAAGGGCGCGTAATTAAAGGCTGGGATCAAGGAGTCGCTGGTATGAAAGTAGGCGGTCAACGCACGCTTATTATTCCCGCTGATTTGGGTTATGGCGCACGAGGGGCAGGAAGTGCTATTCCGCCAAATGCAGCATTGATTTTTGATGTTGAATTGTTCGGCGTTCACTAAGACATAGATAGCCTAAATGATCGATTCAATTTCAATATTATCAAAAACTATGATTAAGGGCAGCATTGTTGCAATTGTGACCCCCATGCACGAGGACGGGAGTTTGGATTTAGCTGCGTTCCGCGCGCTTATTGATTTTCATATTATGCATGGCACCGATGGCATCGTAGTGGTCGGCACTACAGGCGAATCGCCTACGGTGAATTTAACCGAACATGAATCGTTGATTCAGGTGGCAGTGGAGCACGCGGCCCGGCGTATTCCAGTGATTGCAGGAACAGGCGCTAATTCAACTAAAGAAGCTATAGAATTGGCAGCTTTCTCAAAACAGGCAGGCGCTGATGCTTCGCTGACAGTGGTGCCGTATTACAATAAACCAACACAAGAAGGTTTGTACTTGCACTTTAAAGCTATCGCCGAGGCTGTGGATATGCCGCATATCCTCTATAACGTGCCGGGACGCACCTGTGTTGGCATAGATAACGATATTGTGCTGCGCCTGGCACAGATTCCTAATATCGTTGGCATAAAAGACGCGAGCGGCGATATCGAGCGTGGGAGTGATCTATTACAGCGGGCGCCCAAAGATTTCGCGATATACAGTGGTGATGATGCGAGTGCGCTGGCATTGATATTGCTTGGTGCACATGGCACGATTTCTGTTACCGCCAACGTGGCACCCAGGTTAATGCATGAGATGTGTTTAGCGGCTTTGAATGGTGAAGTGGTCAAGGCGCGCGAAATCAATTTTCGCTTGCTTGGGTTGCACCGCTACTTGTTTATTGAGGCCAATCCTATACCAGTAAAATGGGCTGTGTCGTCTATGGGAAAAATGAAGAATGTACTGCGCCTGCCGCTTACGCCACTGTCTTTAGCCTCCCAAGATCTAGTTGAGGATGCGATGCGCCAGGCAGGAGCGATCAATTAATTTAATTCAGACCAATTACCAGTACAATTTCCTAGCTATGGTGGGAGAAATGACGGAACGCGGATTCCGTTTGTTACTGCGTATCCGAAATGTCATTGTATTTATTAATCATGTAATGTTCAAATAATTGAATTTACGGTAATAAAAAAATTTCAGGGATGGCATGAGAACACTATATCTAACTGTATTATTTTTTGAATTATTAATTTTGGCTGGATGCAGTGCCATTGGCATTGAAAACAAGCGTGTTGATTATAAGTCTGCCGCAACCAAGATCCCGGCGCTAGAAGTTCCACCTGACCTGACTACTCCTGCAATTAAAAATCAACATACGATACCGGGCAGTGATGGCGAGATCGTGACAAATTTTTCTGATTTTGCTAAGGGAGGCCAAGTAGCGCAAGTTGGTGTTGCCACTACCGTATTGCCGGAAGTGAAGGATGTGCATTTAGAACGTAACGGCACGCAGCGTTGGCTAATCGTGGGGAGCAAAGTAGAAAATGTGTGGCCGCTGGTTAAAGAGTTCTGGCAGGAACAAGGTTTTATCATCAAAACCGACAATCCTGCGGCTGGTCTCATCGAAACAGACTGGACGGAGAGGCGCGCTAAAATCCAGCAAGGTGGTCTAAGTAAAATGCTTAGCAAGGTTTTCGATAAACTTCATTCATCTGGTGTGCAGGATATGTATCGAACCCGCTTGGAGCGTAGCAAGGATGGGAGTAGCTCGGAAATTTATATTAGTCATAGCGGCATGGAAGAAGCGCTGGATGTGGATAAGAACGGTTATAAATGGAGGCCGCGTCCGAATGATCCTGAGCTGGAAGCCAGCATGTTGCAGTTATTGATGATCAAGTTGGGTGGTGGCACGGAAAATCAGGCTCAGGCAGGGCAAGTGCCTAAATTGCAAGGGGTGGGCGCTGTGCCGCAGCTACAAGAGATTAACGGTAATAAAATCATTATCTTGAACGAGCCGTTTGACAAAAGCTGGCGCAAGATAGGACTGGCGTTAGATCAGGCGGGCATCGAGGTGAAGGATAAGGATAGGGTGAGCGGTGTATACTTTGTGAGTCCGAGTAAGGATATAGCGAAGAAAAAAAGTTGGGTCAATAATTTAATGTTCTGGCGTAATGATAG
The DNA here is from genome assembly GCF_013168275.1 of Candidatus Nitrotoga sp. AM1P. GTDB lineage: Bacteria > Pseudomonadota > Gammaproteobacteria > Burkholderiales > Gallionellaceae > Nitrotoga. The sequence goes on from NZ_AP019547.1 coordinate 2,657,833, forward strand.
CGACCAAAAGTCTACGAAAGATTCGATTGAAGGAACTGCACGTTATCAGGTGACCGTGCGTGAAAATAACGCTGGCTGTGAAGTCAGTGTTCTCAACCAAGGTGCTGGTAAAGACCCAGTCACGCAGCGTATGACTGACCTACTGTACAAACAGTTGACCAAGTAGCGTTCGGCCTTAATCGATGCGTTTCGCTTCACTTGGTAGCGGCAGCGAAGGTAATGCATTGGTGGTGCAAGCTGGCAAAACCATTGTATTAATGGATTGTGGTTTTACCCTATCTGACACCTGTATGCGTCTGGCGCGTCTTGGCCTAGCCCCTGATTGTCTTAACGGTATTGTGGTGACACATGAACATGGTGACCATATTGCCGGGGTGGCGCGGTTAGCACGTAAATATTCGATTCCGATATGGCTAACGCATGGCACATTTCGCGCACAATTCAAATTACTCAGCAATGTACCCAAGCTGACAAAAATTGACTCTCACTGTCCCTTTGCTATCGATGGGTTATTGGTGCAGCCTTTTCCTGTGCCGCATGATGCGGCTGAGCCAGTACAATATACGTTCAGTGATGGTGCAAAACGGTTGGGAGTATTGACCGATATTGGTTGTTCCACTCCTCATATCGAGGCGACGCTAAGTGGTTGTGATGCGTTGGTGCTGGAGTGCAACCATGATATTGCTCTGTTGGCCAACAGTGATTACCCCATAAGTCTTAAGCAACGTATTGGTGGACGATTGGGTCATCTGAATAATGCGGATGCGGCAGCATTGCTGGCACGGTTGGACTATAGCCGTTTGCAGCATATTGTGGCTGCACATCTAAGCCGTAAAAATAACACGCCTGTCCTGGCGGTATATGCGTTGAGTAAAGCGCTTAATTGCAGCCCAGAATGGGTCGCGGTGGCTGGGCAAGACGAAGGACTGGCCTGGCGAGAAATTGTATAAAGATTAAGCTACAAAAAAAGCCGACTTTACATCGGCTTTTTATTGTGCAAGAAGAGAAATTACTTCTTCATTGCATCCTTAGCAGCGTCAGCAGCACCATGAGCGGCGTCAGCAGCAGTTCCAGCAGCAGTAGCAGCAGCACCAGCGGCTTCAGCAGCACTACCAGCGGCTTCAGCAGCACTACCAGCTGCAGTCGCAGCAGCATCAACAGCAGGCGCGGGTGTTACAACATCTGGTGCTACAACAACTGGAGTTTCCGCTGCGGGTGCCTTAGGCTTTTCGCCACAAGCAGTCAAAGACAATGCCAACAGGGCAGCAACTAGAGCAAAACGTTTCATTTACTTTTCCTTCACAATAATTAAATTTACATGCAAAAACCGGGGAATCTCAGTCTACTACAACGCTAAGTTACAGCGAAGACGCGGTATTCTATACCAATATATACAATAATTCTAGCAAATAATGATAGTTATCATGATTTTTTCAAATCCAAGGTAGTGGCGGAGCTCTAATATAAATATAGAAATCATCATTCGCATTTTATCGAAGCGAGGCTTGAGGGGTACGAAGTATAATTTACACGCGGTTGGTAGAGGTGATGTAGGATATTGTGATATACATTAAAATTAATGCTAATTAATTCGATTCATTCTAAAGAACTGCCCACCCGGCTTGCCGCGCCCCTTATGCATAGAAACACTGGCGAGTACACTGCGTGAACGCGGACAGTGGCCGACAGCTTCTTGGAGGTTTAACCCCGTCAAAAAACATGGTCCAGGGGAAGCTGCGGACCCGTCTGTGGCGGCATCGCAAGGTGACCCCGTTTAGGAAATTGATTTAATCCGAGTCCCCCGTCTTGCGTTTTATTAATCAGGAGGTGGATCATGCCAGGAAATAGAACTAAGCCCACAGGGCTGCCCATTATTAATGAATTTGCCGCAGGTATCGACATAGGTTCTCGCTTTCACGTTGTTGCTGTTGGGTCTGACCTATGTGACGAGCCCGTACAAACATTTCAGGCGTTTACAAGCGATTTGCTGCGTATGGCAGATTGGTTAACCGAGGTTGGTATCAAGACAGTCGCGATGGAGTCGACTGGTGTTTACTGGGTGGCTGCATATGAAGTACTTGAATTACATGGCATCAATGTCATCCTGGCCAATGCGCGTGAAGCGCGCGCCGTACCCGGCAGAAAGAGTGATGTCAACGATGCGCAGTGATTGCAACGACTTCACGCTTGCGGTTTGTTGCGTGCCAGCTTTCGCCCCGGACGAGAAATCGCAGCACTTCGGTCTTATTTGCGCTCACGCGAACGGCATTTGGATTATGCCGCTTCACATATACAGCACATGCAAAAAGGAGGTAAGGTGCTATCAGCACATACCCGGAAGACCAGCAATCGGCTTACGGTCGCATTGCGGCTGGCGGCAGTTACCGTGGGACGCACCAACACAGCACTTGGTGCATTCTACCGACGACTAGCAGCACGTATTGGCAATGCAAAAGCTGTGACAGCGACGGCACGTAAAATTGCCATACTGTTTTACAACGCAATGCGGTTTGGTATAGATTACAAAGATCCTGGTACCGATCACTATGAGCAGCAGTACCGAGATCGTGTCATCAAGCAATTACATCGCCGAGCAGCTCAGTTTGGGTTGATTCTACAGCAACAAAATCCGGCAATAGATGAGTGTGTTTCTTAGGAAGCTTAGTTATCTGTTTGCGCGTTTAACAATAGGCACAATAAAGCCATCTGTGTACCATAGATAAAGCAATTCAAATGCTTCCCGCGATAGACCCACCGTGGAATTGAGCTGGCGCACATCGGCGAGAGAACGTAATTCTCGATAATCGTATTTATTGACGGCGTGTGCCATACCATTAATGAACACCACGCCGTTATGACACAGCATTTGTGTTTTCAGGGCCATCGCCACGCCGCAGTTTTGTATCGCCCGTTCGAAGTGATCACGACTCAGTGGTTTCGTAGGCGGATCAAAAAATATATGCGGTTTAGGATCGCTGAGATAGCTACCGAGGAAATTGGCAATGTCGCGCTTAGTCCATTTTATTCGCCGGATGATCTGCGTTACCTGATTTAGCATATCCGTACCAATTTCTGAGGGATGACGTTGAACTTTTAGCTCCGGATCAGCATACATGCCGTCCAAGCAAACTCGATCCTGCAAGTACACCAGAAATTGTTCCGCCAATTCTTGATAGGTCGGGGTGCGGAATCCAATGGAATATGTCATACAATCGCTTTCGGCAATGCCGTTATGAGCATAATGCGGCGGCAGGTAGAGCATGTCGCCTGGTGCTAGGATCCACTCCTGTTCCATCTGGAAGCGTTCCAGGATTCTCAAGGGAGCACCTTCTACCAGTGTATGATCCTGTTGTGCGGAAATTTGCCAGCGACGATGGCCCGAGCCCTGCAAAAGAAACACATCATAAGAATCGAAATGCGCGCCTACGCCTCCTCCTTTGGGAGCATAGCTCACCATCAGATCATCCAAACGCGCATGCGGTATGAAGCTGAAATTCTTTAATAGTGCGGCTGCTTCTGGCAGATGCTGATTTACGCCTTGCACTAGCACAGTCCATGTATTTTTGGCTAAGCTATCGAACTTCGTCGCTTTAAATGGGCCATGTTGCACTTGCCACTGACCGTGGCGTTGGGTCACGAGGCGTGACTGCACATCCTCAGTGCAAGCCAAGGCAAATAGCTGTGATTGATCAAGCAACCCATTGAATTGCGAGAATGCTTGGCGAATGAGTAAAGGTTTCTTTTGCCAGTAATCGCGTAAAAACGCCTCTGTCGTTAATCCACCAAGCATAGTGGAATTGGTTTTCATAATTAATATTATACCCACACTAGCGCACACGAAAATATTTTCGTCCGCATGAAACTAAATTCAATTCGCATTCTAAAGTACAACCTGTCGCGCTGGATTGATTACATTCGTTTTAATTGAATGGATACATCATTATGATATTGCTAATCGGCACGCGTAATGAGATTGGTGTATCAGTTTATAGTAAATGCTCGTCTTGACGAATACTTGAACCATGCCAACTTGCACTATAAATATGGTCTATTTGCACTGATTTTTTTAGACGCAGAATCTAAAGTTTGCATAAAATACGATGTGCTTTATGAAAAAAATGGACGGAGACAAAGAGGTACATGGACATAAAAAATCTTAATTAAATGCTCCACTTTTGGGATCGACAAACAAGACAAGTTACTTCATGCTTTGCATAGTGTTTAAGCACATGGCCACGTCGATGAAATTCTCAATCTGATATTTAAGGAGTTGAAATGAAAATTGCAAAAAACACTGTTGTATCGTTGCGCTATGAGTTATTTGATGCAAACGGCAGTCTGCTGGAAAAAACAGAAGATTCCATCAGCTATCTGCATGGTGGTTATGACGGAATATTTCCGACTGTGGAAGAAGCGCTACAAGGCAAGGATGTAGGTACTGAACTTAAAATTACGATGGAACCAGACGATGCTTTTGGAGAGTATGAGCACGATCTGGTGCACGTTGAGCCGCGCAATTTGTTCCCGGATGAAATTACCATTGGCATGCAGTTCGAGGGAGGAGTGGAAGATGGCGATGACGACGATTATTCGCTCTATACTGTTGTGGATGTAACCGATACCGAAGTGACCGTGGATGGTAATCACCCGCTTGCTGGCAAAACGCTAAATTTTGTAGGTATTGTTACCAATATCCGTGCCGCTACTGCCGAAGAGCTAGAGCATGGTCATACGCATGGCGAAGGCGGACATCACCACTAATGTTGAATTCTTTCAGAATATATTGTTTCGGAAATCTTGGCTTGTCGGATTTAGGAAGGATATTTCTCCTTAAATATTTTGATGCTGAACTAAGGCAAAATTTTTTACCCTAAGTCGGTTTGTCTTCGGCGAAATTGCTTTATGTCGAGGAGATCGAAGCCCGCATCGCTCGCTTTGATGTCCAATTACTTAAAGGAGCCGAGGGCCTGGAAGGCTTCTTTATGGCCATAGCAAGAAGATAAGCCATCTGCTCCTAAGTCGCGATCCAAGCCAAGGTACGATACCAGAACAATGCTGTGGCGTGTAGCCGGATTGAGAGGATTGAGTGATTTACCAAGAAGATGTTCGCGCAGTTTAATCAGCAAGGACGTAAGCAAAAATCTGAATTAGAGTTGAAATGTTTATAATTTTCATAGCTGGTGGGTAGTTATCAATTATGTCGCCGAATTTGAAGGTGAGAATTTATGAACTCCATTTCGACTAGACAAATTTTTTTTACGGCAGTGATTGCCATAAGCTTGTTCGGACTGGAATTCAGCGTAATATTTGCTCGCAATGTGGGTGTATATGCATGAATTCCAGGTGTTCTGGGAATTTCTTGACAATATTTCTTAACAAGTGTATAAGGTTAGCTGGCGTTTGATTCAAAGTTTTTGCGATACTGGTTTTTTCCATGTGCAATCTTCGATTCAAATAGTTTCGCGGGGGGGTTCCCCGTTTTTAGTTAAGGAAGTAATTCACATGGCAACTGGTACAGTAAAATGGTTTAACGACGCAAAAGGTTTTGGATTTGTTACTCCCGATGATGGAAGCGAAGATTTGTTCGCACACTTTTCAGCAATTAACATGAGCGGCTTTAAGTCTCTTCAAGAAGGTCAAAAAGTTACCTTTGAAGTTACGCAAGGTCCTAAAGGTAAGCAAGCATCCAATATTCAAGCTCCTTAATTGGTTCTTGATTAGCTTAAAAAAGCCCGGCATTTTCATGCCGGGCTTTTTTATTTTATCTATGTGCCGCACATCGCACGTAACTATGCAGGTGGAAGTCCGGCAGCTAGGTTTTCGCAGAGCCGAAGGCTAGGGAAACGACAAAGGACATTGTCACAAGACAGGATCTGGAGGAAGTCGATTTCAAATTAACCAAAGCGTTGTTGGTGCCTGTGTTCAAACAGGCCATGGAAGGGCTGGTATCGGATGCGGTTACATGCTGATAAAGTTCAGCATGATGATTGCTGACTGCTTCCCTTTGCTTTGATCTGCATGGCGCATGCCCCGTATCGCATTTGCCTACGGGCGCCATCTAGACCGGGAGCGAGTCCTGTAGCATCCGTAGCCCCCATGCCACGCCAAATCCTGTCACTTCGCTTGCTACGATGCCCAGCCCCCCTTCGCAGCGGCTCGCGGATAGATCGATATGCAACCAAGGCGTGTTCTCGACAAAACGCTTTAGGAATCGGGAGGCCAGAATATGATCAGCCTCGCCATCCAGCGTGCATTGCTTGATGTCAGCCACTTTGGAATCCAGCGCAGCTTCATAGTCGTCATCCAGCGGGAAGGCGCACAGGCGTTCGCCGCTTTGCTTACCTGCGCTGACTGCACGCTGCAGCAATTCCTCGCAGTTACCGAGCACGCCGCTGTAGCGCGCGCCTAAGGCCACGGCCATGCTGCCGGTCAGAGTAGCGAAGTCAATGATCAAATCTGGTTTGGCGCGTGCCGCCAGCGTGAGTGTATCGGCTAGTACCATGCGTCCTTCGGCATCGGTGTGAATAATTTCGATGGTGGTGCCGTTCAGCGCAGTCACAATATCGTTTTGTTTGTACGCTTTAGGACTAATATGGTTTTGCGCGATTGCCAGCCAGCAATCGATGTTCACTGCCAGCTTGTTCTGTGACGCGGCAAGCAAGATACCAAGTGCTACGGCTGACCCGTTCATGTCCTCGTGCATGCCATGCATATAGCGTGCTGGTTTCAGGTTGTGCCCGCCGGTATCGAAGCAAATACCCTTGCCTACCAGCCCGATGGTTTGCTTGGCTTTCGGATGAGTGTAGCGCAGATGTACGATGGCGGCATCTTCGTCCGCGCTGCCCTGTGCTACAGCTACGAAAGCACCCGCGCCCAACTTGCGCAGTTTCTTAAGATCAAACTCAACATGTTTCCAGCCATGTTGTTGCGCGAGTATTTTTACTCGCGTCCGGTATAGAGCTGGAGTCAATTCGTTAGGCGGAAGTACAGTCAATTCGCGGCATAGAAAATTGCCTTCGGCCTGCGCCTTGAGTGATACAAATGCTTGCTTGTCGGCAAAACCAACTAGTTCAATTTTACGCAGCGGTTTACGTTCATCTTTTTTCTTATGTTCCGGCAATAGGGCGCTATTCACCCATGCACCATACACGGCCAGCTCTGCAGCCAGCTTGCGTTGCGCAGGATCGCCCAGCACTACAATGGCAATATTTTTAGGTTTTTCTGCCAGAAGCAATTGCATGGCTTTGCGTACTTGGGTCTGGATGGCGAAAGCGTCCTTGGAAAAATCCAGCATCGTCCAGACCATCAACGCGCCATTAGCTGCATTGGCAGAGACCGGCGTGTTAATTAATTCATCTATCTTGAGGCTGCGTCGCGTCAATACGGTCTTGAGTAAGTCGCTATGTGGTAAGTCTTGGGGTAGCGTTTTGGCCTTGGGTAGTAGCACCAGCAAATGTTGGTTTGTCAGGTTTTTGGACGGTGTCAGGGAGAGAGTAAGTTGTGCTAGCATTTGTTCCCCAAGAAATTTTATGTATTGTTTGGCATTATACAAACAGTCACTACCTATTCCCTGAATCTTTATGCGCCAGTATTTATATTTATTGAAGCATGTGTTGAATCACGGTACAAAGAAGAACGACCGCACCGGCACCGGCACGATCAGCATCTTTGGCTATCAGATGCGCTTTAATCTGGAACATGGCTTTCCGCTGGTCACCACCAAAAAATGTCACCTGAAATCCATCATATATGAGTTGCTATGGTTTTTGCAGGGCGATACTAACATCCGTTATCTCAAGGAAAATGGTGTCAGAATCTGGGATGAATGGGCGGACGAGGATGGCAATCTTGGCCCGGTGTATGGCAAGCAGTGGCGCTCGTGGACAGCAAGGGATGGTCTCACCATTGACCAGATTTCAGATGTTATAGAACAGATTAAATGCAATCCTGATTCACGCCGCTTGATCGTTTCTGCTTGGAATGTAGGAGAACTGGATCAAATGGCGCTGGCGCCTTGTCATGTCATGTTCCAATTCTATGTGGCGGATGGCAAGCTTTCTTGTCAGTTGTATCAGCGCAGCGCGGATATTTTTCTGGGCGTGCCGTTTAATATCGCATCCTACGCGTTGCTCACTATGATGATGGCGCAAGTATGCGGTTTGAAACCAGGCGATTTGGTGCATACGTTTGGGGATGCACATCTGTACCTCAACCATCTGGAACAGGCTGAGCTGCAACTGTCGCGCGAGCCGCGACCCCTTCCGATCATGCACATTAACCGCGATGTGAAAAATATATTCGACTTCAGGTTTGAGGATTTTAGCCTGGAAGGATATGACCCGTATCCGGCGATCAAGGCTACCGTGGCGGTATGATGAACGAACAAAGGGAAGAAATGGGGAAGGGCAGGGTGGCAATCATTGTTGCGATGGCCCGTAATCGTACCATTGGGCTTAATAACAGGCTGCCTTGGCATATCCCGGCTGATCTTAAACGCTTTAAATCGCTCACCATGGGACACCATCTTATTATGGGGCGCAAGACTTTTGATTCTATCGGTAAGCTCCTGCCCGGTCGCACTACCGTGGTGGTTACACGCAATCACGCATTAAAAATTGAAGGCTGCATCATGGCCTACTCGCTGGAAGATGCGATAAGAGCTTGTGCGGGGGATGATGAGATTTTTATTGTCGGTGGCGCTGAACTCTACGCATTGGCCATGCCGTTAGTGGACACGATCTACCTCACCGAAATCAATCTAAATGTAGCAGGCGATGCTCATTTTCCGGAATTTGATAAAAAACTATGGCAGGAATTAGCGCGCGAGCAATGCAGCCAGGAAACTCCCCAGGCATTGGAATATCATTTCGTCACTTATGGCAGGAAAAAGTAATAGTACTAGGGAACGAATGATATTTTAAACCACTATTTACGCCCCCGTTTTCTTTCGACTTGTAATAATTAAATTGTAAGCAATCTGTATTTCCTTTGCTTGTTCAGTTGCTACAGCGATCATGTCTTCAGGGACACCCTGGCCCATTAACTTGTCAGGGTGATATTGGCTCATTAACTTGCGGTAAGCGCGTTTAATTTCTTGGTCGCTACTTTCCTTGCTTACTCCCAGCGCTTTATAGGCATCGTCCAAACTGGTGGCGGAAGATATTTGCCCCCCAGCAAAGTGCGACTGGTTTAAAACCATATCCAGTATTCGCTTAAATGCAGCCTCGTCATAACCAAAATGTCGGGCAATGTCTTTTAGCATTGTTTCTTCATCTGAATGAATATGCCCATCAGATAAAGCCATGACAATGAGATAGACCAGCAACATTTGCTTTAAATCATTCGTATTGCCACAAATGGCAATAAATTTATTTAAGTTCGGCTTAATATCAAAATTTGCATCGGCTCCTTGCTTAAAAAGGGCAATGGCCTGTTGCCTATGCTCAGCGGACATTCCCAGTTTTTGAATGAACTGTTCAACATGATCAATTTCATCTTGTGATATATGGCCATCCGCTTTAGCCAGTTTACCCATTGAAATAAAAACAGTTTCAAGAAATACTGATTGCCGTTGGGATTGGCTAAGCGGGTTAACTCCGCCCATACCATAAGCTCGATAACGATCAATAAAACTCCCTAGTAAATAACCAATAAAAGCCCCGAAAAAACTCCAAAAATAAAAACCTAATAAGACACCAATTAGTTTAAACAAGGCAACTCCAAAGATTAGATGAGAAAAAACAAAGCCCCCGCCGCAAGTAACTGGGTATTAACTGGACTCTTACAGTTCGCTGACTTTAGACAGTTTTTTGTATTTAGTGAAGGGTTTTTCACCACGATTAAATGTCGTTCTAAAAATTGACCATCCATCACCCCTGATGCATCAGTTGCAGCCAGGAAAGAACGAGGTTGACTAACATTATATTTTATTTGGATCTCCATCAAGCTCTCACACTGCGCAATATATCGTCAGAGTGTATCCCGAAATTGATCCGCTAGCCTTGTGGGCGAAGCAGTGAAAAAGGATTGGCGGGCAACTGTTTTTTGCTCCGAGTTTTTCTAAAAAATAAGGATTTTGCTTATTTTGTTATTTTAGCACCCATGCATAATGTTCTTTAACATTGGATCCGTAATCATTGTTTAACCTGTTGAGCGCCACTATTACCAGCCAACCGCCGCCTCTTATTAACCAAGGAGATATTTAAATGTCAACTTTACGCAAAATGAACCTGCTGCAATGTACGCTCATGTCGACCGCAGTGCTGAGTGGCTGCAGCGCCAATCATTATTCGGTACACCAGGTAGATCTGCTCGACTCCGCCCAATCTGAGGTAATAACGGTTGATGCCAAGCGAAGATTCCTGGTTAGCAATGTCGTTACAGAAACGACTGAGGCAAAACCAGCCACACCCGCTATACCAGACACACCCGCTACAAAAGGCCATCCAGCCATGCCAGCTGAACCAAAAAAGATCGAACAATTTCGACGTTACTGTGCTGAACCAAGTCCGGATGTATTTTCCGTGTTAGGCCAAGCGTTTAGCGGTGGTGCCAGTTTCGGTCAAGCAGCTGACCCTAAATCCATGAATATCGACTTGCAGGCCGCGTTTTCAAGCAGCGAAATGGGATCTACCATTTCTCGCACACAAACCATCAATATGCTGAAAGAAATGATGTACCGTACTTGCGAAAGGTTCTTGAACGGGCAGATCGGTGCGTTTGAATATCCCATCATCGCGGCGAGAGATCAACGAATCATGACATCAATCTTGGCAATCGAGCAATTGACGGGCACCGTGCTGCCCAAGCCGGTGGTCATTGCCGCAACCGGAAGCGCGTCTACAGGGCAATCAACAAATGATGCGATCCTTAGCCTGGACAATGCCAATAAAGAGATGGCCAAGAAAAAAACTGCTTCCGAAACAGCACAAAAAGAGTTCGCCGCGATCGACAATCCAGAGGGCTCTTGTGCAACATTGATGGCCAAAAAAGAAGATGAGGTGACGGCTGAAGAGGACAAAACAAAGCTAAAAAAGTGTAAAGAAAAACAAGGCAAACTCACGATAGCAAAAGAAGAGTTTAACAGTGCTAAAAATCATTATGACCTTCTCGCTAGCCTTGCAGGTAAGCCGGGTGTTTCAACTGCAACAACAAACGCGCTTTTGTTATCGCCTAAAACAGAGGCTGATTCTAATATTGAACAGGCAAAATCCGAAACAATAAAGGCTGTTGCTTTCGTTGTTGATAAGATCGTTAAACGTTCCTTTGATCAGGGTGATGAAACCTCATTTTTTTGCTACAGCGTCTTAAATAGTAAGCCGGAGGACGGCGCAGTACGGCAAGCCTGTCTCGACTTTCTTACAAAAAAGTTGAAAGATGATGCCGCTCAAGCGGATCTTAAAGCCGCTCAGTCTCTGAAAGAAACTCTTGAAATATCCGAGCAAATAAAGAATTTGAAAAGGGCTCAAGGCAAGTAGACATGGACAAGCTTGCAGAAAGAATTGAATCCGCCATACGAATAAATCAGGCTGGATGGTTTTAGGGAGGCGCTGATTAATTTGCGTTTTAAAATTCACATGGTTAGGAATCAATTTATTACGTGCGCAATTACGTAAAATTTTGAATTAATTAGCGTCTCCTTAGTAAACGAGAATGACCAAGGTTTAAGGAAGCTGCAATACCAGAAAAAGATGCGACGAATAAATGTATCAAGCTTCGGGAGCAGGTAAGCAGAGATTAAGAGGTTGTGTATAAACTCACATATGGAGTAACAAATCATGATTTCTGATACAGCAATTCAAGAAGCAATGGCAATGGGTCGCAGACAGGCTGAATCCATAATTTCATTTCGAGACAAAGAGCTTAAAAAGAGAAAAGCTGCGATTACTGCACTACCTAAATCAGTGCGCAGCATGGCTGCATTAGAACCTGAGATGATGGCGATACAAAAATCACTTGGGCCGCAAGCCAATGATGTGTTGGTTGCTGAAGGAGATTCTTGGTTTGATTATCCACTTCATGATGTTTTGCGAATTCTAGAAGATCACTATGGTTATGACGTTGAATCTGTGGCTAACAAAGGTGACAGAGTTGAAGATATGGCCTATTCCGGCGGGCAACTCGAAGAGTTCACGCGCCGTATTGAAAAAGTGCTTCGTAATGGCCCTGTTCCTCGTGCAATTCTCCTGTCCGGCGGTGGCAATGATATTGCAGGTGACGAATTTGGGATGTTGTTAAATCACGCTGAATCTGCAATAGCCGGACTAAACAAAACTATAGTAGATGGAATAATAAACGAGCGGATGAAGATTGCTTATGTGACCATCATCAGCAAGATCACAAACGTATGCCAGATGCGTATCGGTCGTTCTCTACCGATCATAATTCACGGGTATGACCATCCTGTCCCAGATGGACGAGGATTTCTTGGAGGCTGGTGGTTTTTGCCTGGACCTTGGCTTGAGCCGGGGTTTCGCGAGAAAGGTTTCGATAAACTTCCAGCTCGAATTGGTATAGCAAAAGAACTTATAGATTGTTTTAACACGATGCTTAGTAAAGTCGCATCGCTCCCAGAATTTGCTCATGTGCATTATATTGATCTGCGCGGGACACTATCAGCGGCGAATAACTACAAAGACGACTGGGATAACGAGTTGCATCCAAGTGAAAGTGGCTTCGAAAAGGTGACTAGCAAGTTCGCACAGGTCATTGCTAAGTTGTAACCTATTGCTGTCCCAATTTTTTATTAAAAAAGGGCGTTACCATTTTATTTTTCATTTTCTGCCTTCCTGGTTGTCTTTGTGAGAGATACTTCAACTGCGTTCGCCGTTTGTTTTTGCATTTGTAATCAGTTGCCAAAGTGTCGTCGCACCATTTTTTTCATAAGGGCTCTCATTTCTGCTTCAGATGCGTGAACGGTCGTTTCGTAAACTTTACTGGCAATGCTCGAGAATACCTTGAGTAATTTTGGGTCAAAGTGGGTGCCCGATCCTTTCTGAAGAATATCCATTACCTCATTTAGCGGTAGCGGGTTTTTGTAGGGGCGTTTTGAACACAGGGCGTCAAATACATCAACTATGGCAAATATGCGTGCAAGGAAAGGGATGGCTTCACCGGCTAGTCCTCGCGGATACCCTGAGCCGTCCCATTTTTCATGGTGGGCGGCTACTACCTCTCTAGCGCCATCCAGCCAGCCACTGCCGGTGATGATTTCTTCGCCGATTGTAACGTGAGTGCGCATCACTTTCATTTCATCCTCTGTCAGCTTGGCTGGCTTGAGCAGAATCGCATCGGGAATCCCGATTTTTCCGGTATCGTGTAAAAAGCTGCCGGCAATTAATGCTTGCATCCGGTCTCCCTTAATTCCGAGAGTCTCGGCCAGGATGGCGGAGACCCATGCCACACGATAGTTGTGCGTGCCCGTAATCGAATCACGTTTGGCAATCGCACGTCCTAGCGCCTCCATCATCGAAATATGCGATTCAAGCAACTCTTGAGCTTTGTGTTGATTTTCGGAGGAGAGACGAATCACGACGGGGAATAGCACGCCACCACACAGTAAAGATGCCAATCCCACCATCAAAGCGACCATAAGAGAATCCATCAGAATCTGTTTTTTCTGCCACGCGGGGACAAGACGAGTCCCTTCGAAATAGCCCGCCAGATTTCCATTTTCCTCCCGCAAGGGCGTAAATACTTGCAAGACCCAACGATCTGCGGACAAATTAAAGCTTTCATAAATGGGGGTTTGATAGCTTGGCGGCGCGTGATGGTGGATTTCCTGCTCAAGTAATTGCCCCTCAGCAGTCATGGCCTCGGCCAGTTTGATTCCGTTTGAATCGTAGATTTCTGCAATCTCAAATAATCCCTCTGCCAAGGTGCGTGCAGCCTTTTCGGCATTTACGCTTATCTCATGAGAGTCGGGCCGGTGCATTAGCAGGCGGTGTGACTCTTCCATGGCAAAAGAGACGATGCCTTTCTCGGCATTTAGACGCGATATGTACCAAGCCAGAGGGCTGGCAATACTGGCAAGGGTCAGCGATACCATCGCAATCTTGAGTGCAACTTTGCGTTTGAAAGTGATCACGACTAAGTCCAATATATTTTTGGGTAGCGGTAAGCAACAAATTGAGTGCAATTTGGTGCAAGCGCGTGCTGATTTGGATTATGAGCTTGTCTTATTTTTGATTGATCCGGCACGGTGAAGTATTAACTTCGTTCGAGCTGAGCTTGTCGAAGCCCATCCACCTTTCGACGGGCTCAAGGCGAACGGACTTCAGACATAATCTGGCCGAATCAATAGAATGCCAAGAATTATTTCTTATACTGCCAGCTTTTGCTGAGTAAGCCAATCAACGTAGTACTCAGCATGCTGACATATCCCTCCCGGCTCGGAGTAGCGGAGTTCCGGCTACGCATTCGTTACGTGATACATGAGATGGCAAGCCAAGCTGGAAAAGCTCGGTGAGCATGGCGATTAAATTGGCTGAGTTAGCAATGCTGTGCGAATCTTCAGAAGCGTATTTGTCTTGACACAGGAATAATGTAATCCAGATTAATGGTTACAATTCGAAAATCCTGTGTAACTCTGTGGTTTAAAAATGCTGATCTTAAATCTGACGCCCGCCGACCTGCGTATCAACATCGATTCCAATTTGCTCGGGTTTTCTGATACTTCAGAATTGCTGACGTATCCACTACCCTGGATCGGGCAGGAGCGCGCGGAAATGGCCGCCCGCTTTGGTCTTGGAATGGATCAGCCGGACTATAACCTGTTCGTATTGGGTGAAGTCGGCAGTGGCCGCACTTCGTTACTCAGACAAGCGATGCAGGTAGCCGCCGCAAATAAAGCGGTGCCGCCTGACTTATGTTATCTGCATAATTTCGACGCACCGGAAAGACCCCAGGCTCTGTATTTGCCTGCCGGGCAGGGACGCCTGCTGCGCCAACTCATGGTGCATATGACGATATCCCTGCAGACAGATATACCACAATGTCTGGAGGGGCAGGGTTTCAAAGTGGAAAGCGAGCGCATTGTAAAAATCTACAAGGAAGAAGAAAGCAAGAACTACGCCGAACTCGAGGCATTTGCCGAAGCCCGCAAGTTTGCTATTCAGCGTGAGGCAGGGCGTATGGTTTTCACTTTATTGGATAAAGAAAGGCATGCACTTACTGAAGATGAAGTGCTTGTATTGCCGAAAGAACACCGGGCTGAGATAGAGCAGGCTGAGCAGGAACTGCACGCGAAGATTACCAGCTATTTTGAGAAAACCCGGCCGCTGGAGAGGGCTATGAATGATGCTTTGGCGGTCTTGCGGCGCCAAGTCGTGGAGCCGTTGTTGAATCATGAATTACAGGGAATCAGGGACGGATTGAAACAGGAGATCAAAGATGACGTCAAGCTTAGTGCTTATCTGGAGCGGGTCATGCAGGACGTACTCGATCATCTTGAGCAGTTCAAGGTTTCCGATACGGATGAGGAAAGTCGGCAGGAGGTATTAAGCAAAGTATTATCCCGTTACCGGGTTAACCTGGTAGTGGACAATGATGGCCTGAGCGGTGCGCCGGTAATCGTTGAAGATAATCCATTATTCCGTTCACTGTTTGGCAGTATTGAATATCAGACCGGGAGCGATGTGCTGGTAACTGATTTTACCCGCATCCGCGCTGGGAGTTTGCACAAAGCCCACGGGGGTTTTCTCATGCTGCATCTACGCGATTTGCTGGCCGATGATATGGTGTGGGGGAAGCTGCGGCGCTTGTTGCGTAGTGGCAAGCTGCAAATCGAAGAGCCGGGTACCGCTCTTACACCGATTGCGGCCGTCTCCCTTGAACCCGAAGCCGTGAAGGTTGAAGTTAAGATCATTCTGATTGGTTCGCGCGAACAGTATTATGAGTTGCAGGAGGAGGATCCGGAGTTCGCACGCCGCTTTCGGGTCAAAGTAGACTTTGCCGAAAGCTTTTTATCCAGTGCTGAAACTCGCCGTGCTTCGTCAATTTTTATTGCCCATGCTTGCCAGGAGATGGGGCTGCCGCATTTTTCCGCCGCCGCCGTAGCACGTTTGCTAGAAGATTCCCATCGAGAAGCGGACGACCAATCTCGTCAAAGCGCGATCTTCGCCCGTACTGAGGCCCTGGTAATGGAAAGTGCTGCGCTCTGCCGCGCTCGTGCCGGCCTTTTAGTTGATGCAGCGGATGTAGAGGCTGCACTTCAGGCGCACATCTTGCGCCACGATTATCCCGCTCAGCGCTTGCAAGAATCCATTGCAGAAGGTGATTTGCTGATTACGGTGCATGGTGAGAAGGTGGGCCAGCTCAACGGTCTTTCCCAGATAGATCTGGGGGATTACCGTTTTGGTTTTCCAATACGAGTCACGGCGCGCACCTTTGCTGGTGAAGATGGTTTGCTCAATATTGGACGCGAGGTGGAAATGTCCGGGCCGATCCACGATAAGGGCGTGTTCATTTTGCAGAACTATCTGTCCGCTTTATTTGCCCATATTGCACCGCTCGCGCTTAATGCTTCAATTGTTTTTGAACAGGACTATTACGGGGTAGAGGGTGATTCTGCTTCCTGTGCCGAACTTTATGTTTTACTTTCATCTTTGTCGGGTTTGCCTCTCAAGCAAGGTATTGCGGTTACCGGCGCGGTCAATCAGTACGGAGAAGTGTTGCCGGTGGGTGGAATTAACGAAAAAATAGAAGGTTATTTTCGCGTCTGCGAAACGGCTGGCTTGGACGGCAGCCAGGGCGTGCTGATTCCACACCGTAATCGCCGGAATCTGATGTTGGAACACAAGGTCATCGAGGCCGTCGCTAAAGGTTTATTTCATATCTACACCGCAGAGCATACAAACGAAGGCATAGAACTGCTTACCGGTTTCCCGGTCGGCATCGCGAACGGAATGGGTCATTATCCTTATGACAGCGTGCTGGGCCACGCCCAGAAAACCTTATTGGCCTATCGCCGCGCCTGTCAGGTGCAGGAACATCCGAAGGAAGGACGCAAGCATTTGCGTTGAGTAACGGGAGCAGGCTTCAAAGATCCTCATGCAGTGCGTCTTTTATTTTCTGAATATCAGCACTGGGCACAAAGCTTTTGATACATGCCGACCCTGTTACCCGGAAGGTTAATGGATAACACCTTTGATGGAATTGTTTAGCCCGGTTCTAATTTTTGGTACTTCGATGCTTTTCCTATAGCTTCTTTAAAATTAAGTGCGTCGCATATTTTAAGAGTTTTGTTTAATCAAAAATAAGCAATTTGCTTATTCGTCTTTTTTATGTGTGGTTTTATTATGTAATTACCATCGGAATAGTATTAAAAAATTGATACTTGGAGGTAATACATGTCAGGTGAAGTGGTAAGGGTGATCGCGAGGATCACTGCTCAGCTCGATAAAGTTGAGGAACTTAAATCTGTATTGCTGGGTCTTGTTGAACCTACGCGAGCAGAAAAGGGTTGCGTCAGCTATCAGCTCATACAAGATAAAACCAACCTTGCCGAGTTCGTCTTTATTGAAGAATGGATCAGCGATTCGGCGATAGATGCGCATATGACATCTTCTCATGTACAAGATGCTTTCTCGAAGGCTCAATCGTTGCTCGCCAAAGCGCCTGATATCAGAAAGTATGTGATTCTCCGATAAATAGCATCAGTAATTTACGATTGATTAGTCGTCCCCAATCATCAGTTCGAGGTGCTCAATGAACGATATTACGATCTCTCAACCCTATCATGGCTTGCTTGAAAATGAAGGCCACATTCGCAGTAATTGGGGACTGAGCCATACAACGAAACCCGCCGTTTATGTCGAACCGATAAGCTACGCTGATGTGCAGGCCGTGGTGCGCGACGAGCAGCGGTTTCCAACCCCTGTACATCCGGTTGGTTCACTGCTATCGGTGACATCTACTATCGTCAATGACGGCGGGACGATGTTGTGTACGCGTAAGCTCGACGAAATTCTAGGCCTCGAATCAGACAGCACAGGAAGAAAGGTGGTTCGGGTGCAGGCGGGGTGCCGCCTTAAAAAGCTCAACATGTGGCTTCAGGCACGTAGAATGGAAATCCCGTTTCAGGCGGAAATCGGCGAGGCCACCGTAGGCTCCGTCGCGGTTGGAGATACCAAGGATTCATCGTTGGATGGCCTCGGTTATTTTTCCACGCATGTCGTCGCGCTGACCTATGTTGACGACAAAGGCAAGCTTTGCACACTGTCTGACTATAAGGATGGCATTGTGTTTCATGAGTTCAAGTGTTCGTTTGGACTCTCCGGCATCGTCGTCGAATGCCAAATCAAAGTGCGCCCGGCTACGCTTTGCAGGTCGGAGATATCATTGGAAGTTTTTCAGTCGCCGGAGGAGCTTGCCTATCGGTTGATTAGCAAACGTGAGGCGTGTGACGCTTTGTTTGCGATTGTATTTCTCAATCAACTGGCGAGTTTCTTAGATAAGCGATTCAAGGCGGGTTTCGGTTCGGTAACGCCCGCTTCGTCACAGCCTGCCTGTGAGGAATTTCGCATCGCAAAGCGCTTGGCGATCCAGCACGGATTTGAGGGGGTCGAAGTGCCGCAACCCAAAGAGTTTATCTACTCCCGCCATGACTTTGTTAATGAGTACTGGCGCCCATCAGCGGATGAGCGCCGTCTTGACTTCCAGTTTTATGAGCACGATATCACGCAACTTACCCGTGTCATCGTCGACTCCTATAAATTTACCAAGGATTTTGAACAGCAGACCGGCTATGCACCGAACGGATGGGCGACCTATTTCGTTCATCGCCCGGAAAAAGAGAAGAAGCCTTTCGGACTTTACTCGGGTGGTACCGGGATTTCATTCTCGTTTGACCCGATTTGTTCCAACCCTGCAGAACCTCGCTGGCAACGTTTCGCACAGGAATATAATAAACTGGCGATTAATTCGCTTGGCGGCAATGTCTCACCAATCCAAACACAATGGTTAGTGCCTGGCGACGTAAAAATTCCGAAAAAGTTGGCTTACCCGCGTTTTACAACGAAGTACTACGAGCAGTTTCTCGAGTAAAAGAAAATAATAAAATGGTGGCAGCCTTCTGTGGCCCTGGCTTAAGGCCAAACGTAGAGAGAAACTGAAAAATTGTTGTTCATGTCATCCAGCTTGGGAGGCTATATTGAATACTGCATTGAAAATTGGCATCGTCGGTATCGGACAGGTCGGCAGTACCACCGCCTACTCGTTGGTGTTACAGGGAGTGGGCAGTGAATTGGTACTGGTCGATCAAAATCGCGCACTGGCCGAAGCGCATGTCATGGATATCCTGCACGCGACTCCTTTTTCCCATCCGGTTCATCTTCGCAGTGGTGATTTTTCCGATCTGGTCGGATGTGGATTAGTGATTGTGGCAGCGGGTGTCGGTCAGCTGCCGGGTGAAACGCGCATGCAGCTGCTGCAAAGGAATGCCGCCATCTTTGCCAACATTGTGCCGCGGATCGTGCGGCACGCGGCAGATGCCATTCTGCTGGTGGCGACCAACCCGCTTGACGTGATGACGCAAATCACACACAGGCTGGCCGGTTTACCGGCGGGCCGAGTGCTCGGGAGCGGAACCATCCTGGACACCGCACGCTTTCGTGCGCTACTTGGAGAGTTATGCAAGGTTTCACCGAGTTCGGTGCATGCGTATGTGCTGGGTGAGCACGGCGATTCAGAAGTGCTGCTGTGGTCAGGTGCCGAGATAGCGGGTATTCCGCTGGAACAGTTTGCCGCTTTGTGCGGCTGTCCGTTGACGACTGATTTTAAAAATCAGGTTGACCAAAGCGTACGCCGCGCCGCTTACCGTATCATCGATGGCAAAGGTGCCACGTATTATGGGATCGGTGCCGCGCTTGCACGCTTGAGCCGCTGCATTCTTTATGACGAACGCACGGTGTTTACCGCTTGTTCGGTGGTGCCGGAGGTCGAAGGTGTGACCGACGTTGCGCTCTCTCTGCCGTTGATAATCGGACAAACGGGGATTCAAGCCACGCTACGGCCGCCGATGAATCAGGATGAACGGAAAGCGCTGCATGAGAGTGCATTGCTGATCAAAAGCAGTGCCGCCAGCCTGGGGTATTGAGGGATTGCCTTTGACGCGGTGGTCCGGCAAGCCATCCACAAAACGTTTCATTGCCAGCATGAAATCAATTTTTCGCGGTTTGCACCAGGCCTTCAAAAGCACCCCCCATGCCTAGTCGTAAATGTGTGAAAATAGCGACTGCAAATCGGGCATTTAAATAAATCCTAATAATAAAGGCGACAAATTGGTACAACCTAATTTTCAATTCGAAAAGCGTCAAAAAGAATTAGCCAAGAAAAAAAAGAAAGAAGAAAAAAAGCAGCGCAAATTAGAAGATAAAGCCCCGTCTTCCTCAGACCAGTCCGGTCACGTTAACGATGAAAGCTCGTCTACCTAAATCAGTACAGTGTAGTTTTCGGTGGCTGGCTTGCCAGTAAAGCGCGAGAGTAATGCCTGATACCTACACTGATTGCCCCAAGTGCGGATACAAGTTACCGCAATCTTTACCGAGCAATGCCGCATGCCCTGCCTGCGGTATTTATTTTTTTAAGTGGCAATCATTAACAGAAGCCACCGTGATCTACGATGTCGATCCAGATACGACCACTCGTAGTTGGCGCAAATACACGCAAGATTTTTTCACGCCCAAGGAACAGATGGATGAGCTATCTTTCTATGGACGTTGTCTGCTGCTCGTTCTTCTGACAGGGTGGAGCTGGAGACTATTTACTTATGATTACCGCAGCGGCGAGATTGGCGGCTCCTTCATGCACAACATCCTGCTTCCCATCCACGAGGCCGGGCACGTGTTGTTTATGCCCTTCGGTCAGTGGCTTACTATCCTCGGCGGCAGCTTGTTCCAACTGGCATTACCCGGCGGGATTGCCATTGCCTTTATCTGGAAAAATCGCGACAACTTCGGTGCAGCGATCGGGCTATGGTGGACAAGTGTCAGCTTGATAGACCTTGCACCCTACATTTATGATGCACTGCGACCGCAATTAATTTTGCTCGGAGGTAGCGTCGGCGAAGACGGCCCGCACGATTGGATATATTTACTCGATAGCTTTGGTCAGCGCTCCAATGCTCAGCACTGGGGCGCGCTGGCTCATTCGTTTGGCGGCTTGGTTATGCTTGTCGCGCTAAGTTGGGCAGGTGCTGTGTTGTGGCGGCAGCGATTGAAATTGACTAAGTCGTTGAGCGCCGACTAGTTGCGCTCAATGTCCGCGAGTGGACGGTACTTTTAGCAACACCCGTTCCACCTGCGCACTGTCATTCCCATCGCTCAACCATACCTGCCCATCCTGAATGGTGCATTGCAGCTGCATATTGCGTTGAGCCAGCTTGGCGATGGCGCGCGTATTTTCCATGGGCAGGTTAATCACGCTCAGATTCTTGAGCCGTTCGAATTGACTGCTGTTTTGTGCGAACCACATATCTGCTTTCGTCGCAACACGTCGTTGTTTATAAAAAATATTTCATGACATATCAATTATATGCTGCGTTAATATTTTGTATTCGCGCCTAGTTTTGCTTAGCGCTATGAATTTATAGAAATGTCCTGAAAAAAGGAATGAGAAAGGTCAGGCTGTTTATGGTAAACGGTGGTATTTACGGTTAGCCGGGTATCCGTAATATCGGATAGAGGCTCGCTGGATTTTGTCTGCTCATCTGCTGAATGCAGCCTTTATTTTTCATGATGCCGCATCCAAAACGTTTATTCCGTGCGTTGCAGCATTCCTGGCATCCAGCAGGCTGGAAAGGAATTGGCACGTGGTTGAAAATATTCCAGAATGCGTGCACGTGGGTTGATTAGTCTTTCTCCGCTTAGGGTAGTAAAGGCGTAACCTTCGTACTGAGAAACCGAGTCTAACACCGGGCAGGTGATCTAAGCCGTCTCCGCCTTCCGTCGTTATGAGCTATACGATACCGTGGTGGCAAAAAATTGGAATGATGCATCCCACTCAATCCGGCTAATTCAATCTAACCAACTCTATTGCTTGATATGCATAACCGGCGTATGGTCGAGCCTGTTCGTAGCTTGTGGTGCGGCCATCACACTGGCGAACTTCTAAACCTACAGGAGGAGACACGATGAACATGCAACGGTCTCACGGTCTTACGGTCTTATTAATACTTACTGGCTTCACGCTCTTCAGTAACAACGCCCTGGCGGATAAAGAAGCCACTACACCTGAAGTACGCAAACTTGCCGTTTTGTTGAATTACAGCAAAAACGATACTCACCACCCCATCAAAGCTGAAGATCTGGAACAGGAATTTAAAAATCCACAATCTGCCTCAGCGGACCACAGCCGGCGATTTTCCCATCCGTCACGAGTCAGTTTACTACTCACCCACCGCTTGCCGGATGACTACCGCGCCACCCTGCCGGATGACGACCCGGAAGAATTACTCCATCGCTACGTCGTTCTTGAATATCCAGATACTGCTAGCACCATGGCGGCTAAAGCAATATTGAAAAATGACCTTGGCGTGCTCTTTGTCCAAGAAAGTACTTTCAGTGAATTTTCAGTTGCCCCTTCCGACCCACTATATCCGGTAACCACGCCCGTTCAAAATTACCAATGGGGTATCAACAACCCATTAAATTTACAGGCTGCCTGGAATACTGTCCGTGGCACGGCTTATCTCGCTCACCTGGATAACGGCGTTCAAAGTGGTAGGGTACCGGGTATTCCAGTACATGAAGATTTGACGCAAGCATGGCGTTCGCACT
This sequence comes from Candidatus Nitrotoga sp. AM1P, assembly GCF_013168275.1. Classification (GTDB taxonomy): domain Bacteria; phylum Pseudomonadota; class Gammaproteobacteria; order Burkholderiales; family Gallionellaceae; genus Nitrotoga. Next base: position 2,680,608 of record NZ_AP019547.1, read on the forward strand.
TTACGTTCAATGTGGCGGGAGGTGATGATGTTGATGAGCATCCAGACCAACTAATTATCGCAGGTTATCCTGCGGGTTTTGCGGGACATGGTACACATACAGCCGGGATCATGGCCGCAGCGACCAGTCGGCTTGGCGTGGCTTCAGGCTACCCTAATCCATCTTCAATAGGAGGGGCAGGCGTTTGCTGGTATTGCACCTTGATGGTGGCAAAGATAAGTCGGATCATTGTTAATACAAGAATTACTCTAGATGACATAGTCGACATACCCAATGCTATCAATTGGGCTGTCAAATCAGGGGCGCAAGCGATCAATCTAAGTTTAGGGGGTAGGGATCCAAACTGTACTCTAAACGTTCATCACCCTTATTGTCTTGCACTTAAGACGGCTTCATTCAGAGAGGTAATCGTCGTGGCTGCTGCGGGCAATGATGATAGCAGCGTGGGTGGTAGTGGGTATGGGCTCGGGACAACCCTTAATTATCCGGCGATAAGCCCTTACACAATTGCTGTTGGCGCAACCCAAGCATACTCCGGGACACGAGGAAATCTCTGGACTGAAGAGAACCCACAGCGGTACGTCCAAGGATCAAGCACCGGTCCAGGAATGGAAACTCACGGTATTCTTGCTCCTGGCCGGGATGTTCTGTCATCGTTTTATTATGGAAAGAATTGGAATACAACCAGTCGTTGTGGAAGCAGCTCATCAATGGGAACTTCCAAGGGGCCAAACTACGGAGTTTGTACCGGCACTTCCATGGCGACCCCACATATCACGGGTATCATTGGACTATTGCGCACCGTTAACCCGTTATTAAGTGCCAGCCAAATTACCAACGCACTGTTAAGCTCAGGTGACAATGCCGCCGCCCCTAACACCACGCGCGGCTATGGCGTACCGAATGCGGCAACTGCGGTCAATAATGTGCTGGCAACTACTAATCGATTAACTCCGCTATTTAGCCATTACAGCAGCGTAGCAACAGATCATTTCTATACCGTTGTGCCACAGATGGCGCGTGCCTCACTCACATACGGAATGCTCCCTTATGCCCAAACCGCCACACAATATTTTCCTTACGGCACAACAATAAATGAATACCCCCAGTTTGCAGCACCTCAGCTCGTCAGCTATACCAGCCCACTTGCGGAAGTATGGGTATTCTCAACCCACGTAAACCCATTTAGCACCAGCGTAGAGCTCAAACCGTTGTACAGGCTAAGCTGGAAATGCGGCGATCCCGGAGTTTCAATATGCGGAACCAACCCTAAGCACGTCAGCCATTTTTACACAACGAGCCTGGCAGAGGCGCAAAGCTATATTGGATCAGCCTATTACAAGTTGGATGGTATTGAGGGCTACATATACCCAACCAGCCTGAGCAAACCCGCCAACGCAACCCCGTTGATGCGCGCTTACAACGCGGCTCTGGACGATTACGCCCTTTTCCCGCAGCAAAAGCAAACCGTCATGGCAAACCAGGGATATACCCAAAATCTGGTGACATTAGGCTATGTTTATTTGAATAATGGCGGCCGTCCGGCTACGTATTAATGTGGGAATGGAAAGGTAATCATTATGAAAAACATGTATAAAAAAATGATGAGCGTAGTGTTACTACATTTGTTGAATAGCAGCTTAATGCGCCTGTGCGTACATATTAAAAATGTGCTGTGCAATTTTCGAATCAATGATTTCTTGTTCGCACAAAAGATGATTGTGATCGGGATGGCGACGGGGATGATGGCAGTGGCTACAGCAGAAAATATAACAATACATCCAGCCAATCCGAAAAGTCTTGAGTCAGTTGTACTCAGAATACACAGTTACAACATGTGCCTGAACGGTTTTCCTAGTACCCAAGTTAAACAAATTAGCTCAACTATTAGAGTAGACCTAAGGACGGGCAATTGTAATATAGGTTTTGTTGCATTGCCGAATTCGATCATGGATGTAGATATCAAGCTGGGGCAATTACCATCAGGTGTATTCAATGTTGATATTTTTGAAACAATTGATTTACCTTCTGGTGGCGCAGGTATTCAGCCAAGACAACTTGGCTCAGTGCAATTTACCGTCACCGACAACAATGCCGGTAAAACCGGCCCGGTTCCTCTCGTTGACTATACCGACCATTGGTGGAACCCACAGGAATCCGGCATGGGTTTCAGTATCATGCAACACCCCAGTGACCGGATATTTGCCGCGTGGTTTGTGTATGACCAAGCGGGCCAGCCTATATGGTATACGCTCCAGCCGGGACAATGGTTAAGCTCTACTGCTTATTCTGGCCCTATCTACAAAACCACGGGGACGTATCTGGGCACAACATACAACCCCGGCCAACTTACCGTAACGTCGGTTGGGACGGGTACATTTATATTCCACGATTATTCGAGTGCTACCTTTAACTACACAGTGGACGGCATCACAGGGACAAAAGAAATTACGCGGTTATCTTTTTAATCTGCAAAATATGTTTCAAGCCTTGAAGATTGCCATTGTTTTTGCCCCGCATACGCGGGGCAAAAACATAAACACCGATCAGCTGTATTCAATACTCATGAGTGGACGGTACTTTTAGCAACACCCGTTCCACCTGCGCACTGTCATTCCCATCGCTCAACCATACCTGCCCATCCTGAATGGTGCATTGCAGCTGCATATTGCGTTGAGCCAGCTTGGCGATGGCGCGGGTATTTTCCAGCGGCAGGTTAATCACGCTCAGATTCTTGAGCCGTTCGAATTGACTGCTGTTTTGTGCGAACCACATATCTGCGACGCGACCGCCATAGGTGTAAACAATCACCTGATTAGAGCGGCCGCAGGCTTTACGTATTAGTTTTTCGTCGGGAAGCCCGACATCTATCCACAACTCAATCACACCCGTTAAATCTTTCCGCCACAAATCCGCCTCATCATCAGCGGTCATCCCCTGGCCAAACTCCAGATATTTATGGGCATGCAACGCAAAGGCTAACAGCCGCACCATCATGCGCTCGTCCGTTTCAGAAGGATGTCGTGCAAGAGTAAGCGCGTGGTCCTGGTAATAGTGACGTTCTATGTCCGCGATTTGCAGATTGGCTTTGAAGATGGTTGCTTTAATAGCCATATAGCTCCTGGATTCGTCTCATGCAGAAGTAGGCTTCTGCCAAATTATTCCACCACCCGGCCACGCATACTTTTGGTTACACCATGCTTGGCTTTGCTGTCCATACGCTTTTTTTGCGAACTGCGCGTAGGTTTTGTTGCACGACGGACGGTGGGCAACACCGCGATACTCTGCACCAACTCCTTCAAGCGTCGTAATGCTTCACCACGATTCATTTCCTGACTGCGAAATTCCTGCGCCTTAATGATTATCACGCCGTCTTTGGTGATACGGTGATCATGCAGTTCAAGGAGCCGCGCTTTAAATGCTTCCGGCAACGATGAGGCATTGATGTCGAAACGCAGATGCACAGCGCTGGAAACCTTGTTGACATTCTGTCCGCCCGCTCCCTGCGCACGCACGGCGGTTAACTCGATCTCATGATCAGCAATGGTAACGTTGTGGGAGATATACAGCATGAAAATTATGCAAGCACTGTGATGCGCACGTCGCCTAGGGTTACCACCGATCCTGCACGTATTTTGCAGGTTTTGCGCAATTCTATGTGCCCGTCCACCGATACCACACCTTCTGCGACCAGTTTCTTACCCGCTCCGCCGCTATCGCACACGCCAACCATTTTAAGCAGTTGGTTCAGCTCGATAAATTCGCCATTAAGCTTGAATTCAAATTGTTGCATGGAAGTCTTTATGGAAGAAAATCGACTACAGCTTCACCGCGTGTTCACGCGTGGCGTGAAAAACTACTTTCGGCCAGCGTTCCTGGGTGAGTTTGAGGTTGACGCTATTCGGTGCGAGATAGGCCATGTTGTTGGCGGCATCGTAGGCGACGTTGTGCGATAGAGCCTTCTCAAAATCGGCGAGCATTTTTTTGTCGTCACAAGTTACCCAGCGTGCGCTCGTGGTATTGGTGCCATCGAATACAGCATCCACGCCGTATTCGCCCATCAAGCGACTGGCGACCACATCGAACTGCAGCACGCCGACCGCGCCTAGAATTAAATCACCACCACTCACTGGCTTGAATACTTGCACCGCGCCCTCTTCACCCAGCTGTTGCAAACCTTTATGCAGTTGCTTGACCTTGATCGGGTTCCGGATGCGCACGGAGCGGAAGAAGTCTGGCGCGAAATAAGGAATGCCGGTGAACTGCAATAACTCGCCTTCGGAAAAGCTGTCGCCGATCTGCATGTTGCCGTGGTTGGGTAAGCCGATGATGTCGCCGGCGTAGGCTTCTTCTACCTGCTCTCGGCTGGAGGCCATAAAAGTGACGACATTGGACACACGAATTTCGCGGTTAATACGCAGATGTTTGATCTTCATGCCGCGCTCAAAGCGCCCGGAGCAAACACGCAAAAAGGCGATGCGGTCACGATGATTTGCGTCCATGTTGGCTTGTATCTTGAACACGAAGCCAGTAAAAGGTGCCTCGTTAGGTGCGACCACACGTACAGTGGCATCGCGTGCACGCGGCGCTGGTGCCCAATCTAACAGTGCGTTAAGAATTTCGCGCACGCCGAAGTTGTTGATAGCGGAGCCGAAGAATACGGGGGTTTGCGTGCCAGCCAGAAACGCGGCAAGATCAAAAGGATGAGAAGCTCCGTGTAGTAGTTCAACTTCTGCTTTAAGCTGTCCTATTTCCAATGGGAACATTTCCACAAGGCGCGGGTTATCGATGCCTTTAATTATTTCAAAATCCTGATCGGCGCGTTCTTCGCCCGCCGCGAACAGCAGAATCTCGTCGCGTAATAAGTGATAGACACCCCGAAAAGTCTTGCCCATTCCCAGCGGCCAAGTCACCGGTGCGCACTGGATATTAAGTACCGACTCAACCTCATCCAGCAATTCCACTGGGTCGCGTGTTTCACGGTCCATCTTGTTAATGAAGGTTATGATGGGTGTGTTGCGCATACGGCACACGTTGAGCAATTTGATGGTTTGCGTTTCCACGCCCTTGGCGGCGTCAATAACCATCAGCGCGGAATCTACAGCGGTGAGCACGCGGTAGGTATCTTCGGAAAAATCCTGGTGGCCTGGAGTATCGAGCAAATTTACGACATGGTTACGATATTCGAATTGCATCACTGAGCTGGCTACAGAGATACCGCGTTGCTTCTCGATATCCATCCAGTCGGATGTTGCGTGGCGACCACTCTTGCGAGCCTTCACCGTACCCGCCAATTGAATCGCGCCGGAAAATAGCAGTAATTTTTCGGTCAGCGTGGTTTTGCCCGCATCCGGGTGAGAGATGATGCCGAAGGTGCGACGGCGCGCCACTTCGCGCGTGATTAAATCACGCGAGACAGGTACGGGTGTGTCAATTGCTTGTAGTACAGGCTGTGTTACAGAATCCGTTGCCATGATGATTGTTCTCGTAAAAATATGTATACCAATAAATTAAATACTTCTAACCAGCTCTAAAATACCGGGACTAATTTAGGGCAATACTGAACAAGTCCCTCCGTTCGGGCTGAGCCTGTCGAAGCCATTTGCAAGTTATTAATTTGCAGGGAGTGCGTTTCGACAGGCTCAACGCGAACGGATTTATTCAGCGTAGCCTTAGCGAATATCTCCGTCCACATAAAACCATCGTTCACCTTCGCGCACGAAGCGACTCACTTCGTGCAGTCGGTGTGCACGACCACCCACTTTGTAGCGTGCCACAAACTCCACTATGGCGCGGTTCGGTTCTTGAAGATTGTACTCATGGCGTTTCACCTCCAACCCCAGCCACTTTGTCTTAACTTTATCAGCCGCATCCTGCGGGGCGGGACGTGTAGATGGATGCCAAGTTGCCAGTATGTAATCATCGCATCCCAATGTGTAAGCGACATAGCGGGAACGCATCAAGGCTTCAGCGCTGGGGGCAGGCGTGTTGCCCTCGATATAATACCCGCAACAGTCTGTGAATTTTTTATTGTTGCCGCAAGCGCAACGAGCTTGCATATCAATCAAACCGGCCATAGTGGTGGCTCGTCCATCAGCGCGATCTGCTCGCGCAATTCCAGAATGCGATCTTGCCAATAGCGTTGAGTATTAAACCACGGGAAGGCTTGCTTGAAGGCTGGATCGCCCCATCGTTGAGCCAGCCAGGCGGAATAATGAATCAGGCGCAAGGTGCGCAGTGCTTCGACCAGATGCAGCTCACGAGAATCAAAATCGTAAAAATCTTCATAACCTGCCAGCACGTCATTCAACTGCCGCACCATGTCAGCACGCTCGCCCGACAACAACATCCACAAGTCCTGCACAGCAGGCCCCATGCGGCTATCGTCAAAATCAACGAAGTGCGGACCGTCATCCGTCCATAGCACATTACCTGCGTGACAATCCCCATGCAGGCGTAGCGTTCTGACATTGCTGCCGGCACGCTCAAAGCAATGACGCGCTCCAGCCAGTGCCTGCTCTGCTACGCTGCGATACGCAGCATTAAGATCAGCCGGAATAAAATTATTGGTCAGTAAAAAATCAAGCGGTTCTACGCCGAAACTCGCTATATTCAGTGTGGGGCGATGTTGATACGGTTTGAGCGCACCAATGGCGTGGATGCGCCCCAGAAAGCGCCCCATCCATTCCAGTGTGTTTCGATCTTCAAGTTCGGGCGCACGTCCGCCGCGCTTAGGAAAAACGGCAAAGCGAAATCCGTCGAAGGTGTGCAGTGTTTTGCCACCCAGCACCAAAGCAGGTACCACTGGAATTTCGCGTTCGAACAACTCCTGCACGAAAGCGTGTTCTTCGAGTATGGCCGCATTCGTCCAGCGTTCCGGCCGATAGAATTTTGCGACCAGCGGCGAGCCTTCTTCCATGCCTACCTGATAGACACGATTTTCATAGCTGTTTAGTGCTAACAGGCGGCCATCGCTACGGCAGTTTAAACTTTCCAGCGCGTTCATGACGCAATCGGGGGTAAGTGAAGAGAAAGTGGGCGATGTCACCGTTAAAGCTCTTTGCGCAGTTATTAATTTTCCAGGGGAGGACTGGCCTTAACCAGCCTTAAGTCATTCCAGCCTGCGTGACCCAAACTGCGCAGTGTCTCAATGTTTTTGTCGAATATTTTCTCGGCCTCAGGAAAGGCCGACACCGCTTGTACGACACTCGCTTCGCGCAGCAGATGCAGCATGGGATACGGCGACCGGTTGGTGTAGTTTTCAATATCATCAGGCTGCGTCCCGGCAAACTGATACTGCGGGTGAAAACTGGCCACTTGCAATAAACCTTCCAAATCCATGTCTTCCAGCGCCGCATCCGCTACATCGAGAAAGTCGTTATATTCGAGAAAATCAGTGAGTACATAGGGATGAACAAGCAAGGTTGTGTCGATATTGGTTGCTGGTGTTTCGGCCAACATTTCCAGCTCTCGCATGAGGTCTCTCAGCAAGTCCTCATGCGTGGCCGCACTGCTCACCACATAGCGTATCTGATTTTTTACGTGAACGGCCTTGGCAAACGGGCACAGGTTGAGGCCAATGACTGCCCGCTCCAACCACAGTTTGGTCGCAGCTATGATTTTTTCGTCTGTTGTAAGATTCATTTTAGTAAAAACAAATTTATTAATTTTGTCGGGGCCAATCCAATTAATTACCTGGACCTGCGTCTTGGCAAAAACATGGTTAGCGATTGTAGCCACCGGAACGGTGTAATACCGGTTTGCGGGCAACAGGTTTACCAGTAGCAGCATTGGCGCGGCCTTGACCACCACCCGCACGCGGCGCTGACCGAGGACTACGACCTTGCCCTTGCTTACGCTCCCCACCTTGACCGCGATTCTGACCGTTTAAAATAGGCTCTGCCTTGATGCGAGGATCGGGCTCGAAGCCAGGTATTTGCACAACCGGAATTTCGCGCTTGGTCAGTCGCTCAATGTCCCACAGCAGCTTATGCTCATCAATACATACCAGAGAACTTGCCTCGCCTTCGCTGCCTGCGCGACCGGTGCGTCCAATACGGTGGACATAATCTTCCGATACATTGGGCATCTCGAAGTTGACCACGTGCGGCAATTCAATGATGTCGATGCCACGCGCAGCAATGTCAGTTGCCACCAGCACCTGCAGTTTGCCGGTTTTAAATTCCGCCAATGCGCGGGTGCGCGCCGCCTGGCTCTTGTTGCCGTGGATGGCCAGCGCGGGAATGTCGTCCTTGCTGAGTTGTTCCGCTAACTTGTTGGCACCATGTTTGGTGCGTGTGAACACCAGCACCTGATGCCAGTTATATTTCTTGATAAGATGGGTGAGCAACTCTCGCTTTCTTTCGCGATCCACCGGGTAAATTTTCTGCGTGATCAGTTCTGCAGTAGCGTTACGGCGAGCCACTTCGATCAGCGCCGGTTTATTGAGCAACCCATCGGCCAGCATTTTGATTTCGTTGGAGAAGGTGGCGGAAAACAGTAAATTTTGCCGCTTCTTGGGCAATATAGCCAGGATTTTTTTGATGTCGCGAATAAAACCCATGTCCAGCATACGGTCGGCTTCATCCAGCACCAGTATTTCTATATGCGATAGATCCAGCGTTTTCTGCTGCAAGTGATCGAGCAACCGGCCAGGTGTGGCAACCAAAATATCCACACGGCTTTTCAAGCGCTGTATTTGTGGATTAATGTTAACGCCACCAATCATGGTCATCGAAGTAAGTTTCAAGTATTTGCCATAATCGCGCACGCTCTCTTCTACCTGTGCAGCAAGCTCGCGCGTAGGGATAAGAACTAACGCGCGTATCGGTGCCTTACTGGTTGCGGGTTTGGCGGATGCAGTAAGACGTTGCAGGATAGGCAGGGTGAAACCAGCAGTCTTGCCCGTGCCAGTCTGTGCACCAGCCAGCAGGTCGCCGCCGGATAGCACAACCGGGATGGCTTGCGCCTGAATGGGCGTTGGTTCGGTGTAACCACGTTCGGTAACGGCGCGGACGATTTCATCGGACAAACCGAGGGCTGAGAAAGTCATAAATTATTCCTAGAAAAAAATCGGCCTGTCGCCGTTGATGGCGCCAGTCTTAGGCAGATAGATGGGTTTTGAAAACCAGTTCAGATAGTGGCAAGAAGACTAGGAACTAATACCACAAGTTAAATTGTAACAGAAATCAATTGCGTTACCGGATTGATTTTATCCTGAGGGGAAGCGGGATCGGGTATTACATATATAAACTACCTACATCGTTTTATTTCATCACAGCGAATTTACTTTATGTTGCTTTGTGAGACCTGAGCCCTCACTGTTTCTTAGGCTATATCTGTATTAAGACTTGACCCCGAGGCTCTGTTGTGTGACCCTGGTGCTTGTTAGATGGTAGACCACGCTGTGTTTGCACTGCGCGGTATCTACCGCGCTTGTTAGGTACCAAACTTCTTCGTAAGTGCTTCGGCCAAACGCTTTCCGCTATCGGCGTCCATAGAAACGGAAGTGCTGATCGGATGGTAAATACCGAACTCCTTCCGCACCTGCTCCGCCGGCATAGCTTCGTTCAACTTCTTTGCAACCGCATGCCATCGAATTGATAGCCTATGTAAGCAGCAACCTTTTAAAAAATCACCCTTCTCCCCCTTTTTGAGCAACTGGTAATTGTTGCCTGCGAGAACTTCGCCCCAGCCGATGGCTCCGAATCCTTTGGTGTATGCAATAACAACATCGCCTCCAACATAACGATTCAATAACCTCTCTCCTTGATCTCCCGGTAAATCGTCAAAACACGCAGGTATTTGGCCGGCAGAAATTAGAAAGTTCCACCATGCTTCATCCGACCTTGCGATGTTGTGCCAGAAGTAACCGGGTTCTCGAGCCGAAGCTGTAAACGTAAGAGGGAATAGCGCACCGACCGATCGGTCGAACGCGATGGAAAATGAAACAAATTTCTCTGAGCCGACAGCGACTGGTGTGTATGCAACACATCGGAATGGAACGCCCTTAGAGCTAAGCCACTCTCCAAGTGAATATACAGTTTCATCAAAGGCGCTAGCCACAAGGATGATGCGCGAGTTCTTATTTATTTCATCAACACCCGCCTCGTTACCCAAAAAGCTAAATATATCCTCTCTCTGAGACTTTTCAGGTGCAAAGTGCGACAAGAACGATTCACCTTTATAAGCGGAGAAGTCCGCGAGGTACTGCAAGGCCTGCGTTTCAATGCCAAGTAGTCCAAAGTCCCGTTTCAACTCAATAATTACGGCGTTGCCTCCCCGGTCTAACGCGAGAATGTCGGCCCGCTTCTTTGTCCTTGTTCGAACTTGATTACTAATGAGTAGCAATGGCTCACCGAAAACGGCTTCCAAAAGGATTTGAGCAGAACCACCAGGCTCCAAAGAAACCAGCAGGTTTTCCAACTCAAGTTCTTTCGGCCTCCACTCCGAGCGAACGGTTGACAAGGACTTCTCATTTTCATTGATTTTGAACAGCACTCGATGTCTCCTTAAACATTTTTCAGGTAATCGACTTCTTGCACAATATCAATCTTATTACGCCGTCAAAAGTATCGATGGGGCCAAAGCTAGCATATATTGTATAAACTACCTGCATCGTTTGATCCCATCACAGCATCTTTACTATTGTGTTTTCTCAATACTGTAGACTACATGCAACGAGTGGGTTGCACCCGCCGCGACTTTAACGACGTTCTCCGCTGCATTCACGCTTTCCACGCAAACCATGCCGCGATAGCCCGTGTCACTGCCAAAATCGCCCATTTTCGTGGCCTTTTCTATCCATGGGTTCCACACTACTGTGGAAAGACTGCCGCGCTTGGCAATACGAATACAGCGCTTATGACCGTTGTCATCAATCAAACAGTCTGAGTCGGTATTCACATAGAGGCGGTCTACTTCTGTAGTTATGGTGATTGCGCCTGCTTGTGTTCTGCGTTGCCAATCACCTACCTTGTCAAGATAAGTGCAGCCTTCCAAACCGGTGATGCGAATTTTATCCACATCGCTAATAGCGAAGTAAGTGTGCAACGCTTCGCCAATTTCAAACATCATTTGGCCCGTATTTTCGGTGATAAGTTCCACGCTCATTTCTTTGCCGATAGTAACGATGTTTCGTACTTGACAAGCATGCGGCCATTGCGCAACAGGAATTGAACTCTGTGGCAATTCAAAAGTGATGCGCGTGCTGCCATCCGATAATGCTTCGCTGGCCACAACTTGCCAGGGGACGGTACGGGCAAACCCATGAGCTGGAAAGGTGCTGTCGGTTGCATGAGCACCGAACCATGGCCAACAAATTGGCACGCCGCCACGAATGGATTTGCCGCGTATTAATTTGGCTGCGGGACTAAGCCAAATGACCGGTTTTTCGCCTACCGGCTCAAAGGTCATGACATGCGCACCTTGTAATGCAATGGTAGATTGCGCTTGTTCGTTGGCAATGCATGCAATTATCAAACCGTTCACGTTTTCAGTGAACTTAAGTTGTCCAGGAATAGCGAATTTCTCATTAAGCGTGGTTACATCCAACTGGCTCATTTTTTTATCCTTGAAGTATCATTTCACGTTAAATTGAAACTGATGGCTGTTGATCAAGCCACAGGTGCTGTTTGGTACGCAGGCTAGGCAGGCAAAATGGTGAAAAGAATATTTTATTCGAAGTTAAATGCGAGGTAGAACGACTATTTTATTTACAACTCATCATACAACAATTATTCGATATGGATTATGCAGCTATCTACGAGAAGCCGTATGATTGCTGAGCGCTTACAGTAAAAATCGGATATAAATGCAGGCTGAGCTTGATAAAAATGTATCTACCAGGTTCGTTAAGTCGCTGAGACTGTATTGCGATTGCACCTCAGCCACTGTATCTCAGGTATCAAAATTCTGCCGCATGTCATGTGGCATTAACCGAGGAGATTAAAATGGAAAAAAAAGCCAAATTATCCACAACTAAAGCCAAGGCGATATCGTTACACATTGGCCTGAATGCTGTGAGCGCTAATGCATATGGTGGCTGGAGCGGCGAGCTCAATGCCTGTGAGTTCGATGCCAAGGACATGGCGGCGATTGCCAAATCGTGCGGCATGAAATCCACTGTGTTGCTGACGAAGAAGGGCACGCGCGCTAATATGCTGGCCGCCATGCGTAGTGCCGCCAAGCAATTGGCAGCCGGTGACTTGTTCTTCCTTACTTATTCCGGTCATGGTGGTCAAATCCCCGATGTCACTGGAGAAGAAAAGGATAAACAAGACGAGACTTGGTGCCTGTACGACGGCCAACTCATCGACGATGAGTTGTATTTTGAATTAAGCCAATTTGCAACAGGGGTACGCGTGCTTGTGTTTTCTGACAGTTGCCATAGCGGCACCGTAACACGTGCTGCACCGCCGCAGCCCGGCATGATCTGGCCGATGATTGGGCGCTCAAAGATGATGCCGCTTGCCGTGGGTATGCGCACCTATCGCGAGCACCAAGCGTTTTACGATAAGCTGCAACAAGACGTGGCTAAAGCCGCCGGCAAAGCTTCGTTACCGGATCCGGACAGCGTGCTCGCTCAACTGGCCGTGAGTCCGCGGCTAACTGCGATAGCGAAAAAATTCAAGCCGGCGGTAATTCTAATCTCCGGCTGCCAGGACAATCAGACATCCATGGATGGTGACCACAACGGTGCATTTACCGAGCAGCTGCTAAAGGTTTGGAACAACGGCTCTTTCCGCGGCAATTATGCTAAATTTCATGCCGCTATTAAGACTCTTTTGCCTGCCGAGCAGACGCCTAATTTGTTTACGTTGGGTGCGGCGGCACGTTTTTTGACGCAGCAGCCCTTTAGTATTTGAGACGACGCTTGGTGTTGTTCACGTCAGGCGAAAAATGGCCTCCCCCAAGTTAAGGTAGTTATGGCGCTAATTACCCCTGCAACTGATAAACATCAATCATGGGGGAGCAATTTTCATTTAAAAACTGCCGCTGAACTCGGCGTTGACTGAAAAAGGAAGTTCTATTGGAAATAGACATTTTTATTGCAAGCTCGAATGAAGATATAAATGCGAGTTTTCCTGCGTTTAAAGAACTTAGGCCAAAATTAACATTTGAAGATTTTCTACCTCAAGTCAGAAGGCAAGAAGGTCAGTCATACAAGATTCTTGCGCTACGTCATCAGGGTGTTATAAAAAGTGCTGCAGGCTTTAGGTTTTGTGAATTTTTAGCTTGGGGGAAAATACTTTATATTGATGACCTTTCGACGCTACAAGAAGCTAGAGGTAATGGATTCGCTGGCTCATTGCTAAATTGGCTAATCGAGTACTCCAAAAACTCTGGTTGTAACGGTGTACATTTGGACACTGGGTATAATCGTCATGCGGCACATCGTGTATATTTGGAAAAGGGTTTTCAGTTTAACTGTCATCATATGGCACTTGAGTTATCCCAATCCATTAGCCTTCCAGCTAAATAATCACCACTTATTATTTGCTCTTCGCCGCCATTAGTTTTTCATATTTAGCTTGGAGTTGCTCCTTGCTTTCCGTATAAACTGGGTCGAGCGGAATGCAATCTACCGGGCAAACTTCCACGCATTGTGGCGTTTCATAATGTCCCACGCACTCGGTGCATTTGCCGGGGTTAATGTAATAAATAGTTTCACCTTGCGAAATAGCATCGTTCGGGCATTCCGGCTCGCACACGTCGCAGTTGATACATTCGTCGGTAATAATCAGGGCCACACTGTTCCTTTGTAAATCAAGTTAATTTTTTCTCAGTCAATTTGATCGCCACTAAAGGAGAAACAAACTTACTGACGTCGCCGCCAAAGCGTGCGATTTCACGCACTATACTAGCGGAAATGAAGGTGTAATGTTCTGCTGGCGTCAAGAATAATGTTTCGACATCAGGATGCAGGCTGCGGTTCATTCCCGCCATTTGAAATTCATATTCAAAATCTGATACTGCGCGCAAGCCACGCAAAACTACGCGCGCATTTTGCGTTCGTACATAATTCATCAGCAAACCAGAAAAACCTTCCACTCGTACATTGGTAAAGTCAGCGAAAATTTCATTCGCCATTGCCACACGCTCATCCAGAGTGAACAAAGTGACGCTGCGACTTTCCGCCACAGCCACCACAACTTCGCCGAATAATCCTGCGGCACGGCGAACTACATCTTCATGCCCGCGCGTGATTGGATCAAAAGTACCAGGATAAATAACTTTAATCATACTTTTAACGTATTTTCGTGGCTCAATAATTGATAGTGCACAGCACCCGCTTTAGCGCGTCTCACTACCTGCCAAGCCTTGTCAGGTTCAAATACCGCACTGCTTTCAACATACACTAACCCATCTTGCGTTAGCTTGTCAGCAAGCAGGGGAAGCAATGTTGGCAGATAGTCACTCTGAAACGGGGGGTCAAGAAAAATGACATCAAATAGCCCATTTTTTTGGCGCGCGAATTCTAACCCATCTTCACAACGCAGCAATACATTGGAACAGGCTAATTTGATGATGGTCTCTTGCAAGGCGCGAAAGACCGTACGATTGCGCTCAACCATTATTATTTCTGTCGCACCGCGGGATGCCGCTTCCAATCCTAATATCCCACTGCCAGCGAACAAATCAAGACAGCGCCTGCCGTTAAGATTTTGCCCCAGCCAGTTGAATAAAGTCTCGCGCACGCGATCCGGTGTGGGCCGCAGGCCTTCCGCGTCTGGAAACTCAACCCAACGACTACGATGAGTACCACCGATGATGCGTACCCGATTTATTGCACGGCTCCCTCATTACCTGGATTTGGGGTCTCTGGAGCGCCGACTATCACGGTAGCCATCGCATCTGGATTTACCCGCCGTTTATAGGCTGCGCGGATTTGCTCGATGGTGACTCTATCAACATTTCCGACAAAATCATCCAGATAGGTCAAAGGTAATTCATAAAATCCAATGACACTCAAGTAGTCAACTATTTTTTTGTTGCTATCGATACGCAGCGGAAAACCGCCAATGATATTTTGCTTGGATGCTTGTAATTCTTTTTTCGTCACGCCTTTATCAATAAATTCGCGTAGCGTAGCGCGCACTAGTTGCAGTGCTTCATCGGCTTGATTCTTTTTGGTTTGCAATCCGATCTGATACGCGCCGGGCAGTTTCATCGGTATGAAATAACTATATACACTATAGGCAAGACCGCGCTTTTCGCGGATTTCGTGCATCAGGCGGGATACAAATCCTCCTCCGCCGAGAATGTGGTTGCCCACATAAAGGGGAAAATAATCGGGGTCTTTGCGTGCCAAACCGGGTGCGCCCATCAAAATATGACTTTGAGTAGCCGGATGTATTATGCGCTGCTCATTCGCTTTAATTTGCATGGTCACCGGCGCAATCTGTGCTGCCTCAACGCCTTGTGGTAATTGCGCGGTAAGATTTTGCGCGATAGCTTCAGCTTCGGCGCGCGTCACATCGCCCATAATGGCTACCACGGCAGTTTTGGCCAAATAATGTGTACGATAAAATGTTTCAATGTCGGGGCGCTGAATATTTTCTACGGTGGCGACTTCACCCGACGACGGTAAACCATAAGAATGAGTACCGAATACGGCCTTGCTGAAAGCTTTTTCCGCAATCCTTTCTGGTTTGGTTTCGTCTTCTTTTAAACCAGCGATCAAGCGTGTCTTTTCTCGCGTCAACACATCTTCTTTAAACAGCGGATGTTGCAGCACGCGCGCCAGAATATCCAGCGCCTGAACGCGTTCTGCTGTGCTGCTCAATGTGCGCAAACTTACACCAGCACGATCCGCATCGAAATTCTTTCCAAATTGCGCACCAATATCGGCCAGATTTCGCCCGATGTCGTCCTCGCTCAAACCTTCTGCACCTAGATCCAGCATTCTATGGGTCAGTCCCGCCAATCCGGATTTTTCGGCCACATCAAAGCTACTTCCTGCGGCAAAAGTCACTGTTAAATCCAGCATGGGCAGATCATGATTTTCCACAAAATATACACGCGCGCCGCTCGGCGATGTCCAATGCTGGATATGGGGCGTGGCGAGTGCAGAGGCGATGCCGGCTAGAAACAACACCACAGCGGCAAGTAATTTAGTGTGCATGTGATGTCCCTTTATTCATTTGTTTCGGTTTGCCGGAAAGTGGCTGTGGTTCGAGTACGGCAATGGTCAGCTGGTCATCCTGCAGAAATTCCCGGGCCACTTCCTGCACCTGTTGCGCTGTTACCGCCTGTAATTTCTTCAGAATCAAAGGAATAGTTTTATATGACAGCCCGATACTTTCCATCTGTCCAATCTGCATCGCTTGATAAAACAGCGAATCGAGCTTGTATACTTCACTGGCAGTCACCTGTGCCTTTGCGCGTTTAAGTTCATCTTCGTTCACGCCGTCACGCTTCAGAATTGCTATTTGTTCGCGCAAACCCTCTTCTATTTCCGTCACGCTCTTGCCTTCGCTAGGGGTGCCTTCAAGCATGAACAGGCTTGGCCCGCGCGAGGTGGCGTCATATTCAGCCCCCGCATTGCTGGCCAGTTGCTTTTCCCGCACTAATATTTTATTCAAGCGCGCCGAAGCATTGCCATCGAGAATCCCAGCTAGTATCTGCAAGGCATAGGGCTGCCAATCTTTCTCTGGGTCGCGTAGCGAGGGAGCGTGATAAGCCATTACCAAATGCGGCAGCTGCGCCGGAGCTTTTACTACAATGCGTTTTACACCTAACTGCGGCGGTTCGCTAAAATGCTTGCGTGCAGGCAAACTACGCGCTGGAATCCCGCCATAGAAACGTTGCGCCAGTGCAAACACTTCGCTCGCCTTGACATCTCCTGCTACTACTAATGTCGCATTATTGGGCACGTACCAATTTTTATACCACGTCTTGGCATCATTTACGGAAAGTGTCTCCAAATCGTTCATCCAGCCAATTACCGGAGTCCGGTAGGGATGTTCCTGAAAGGCCGCGGCCATCAATTTTTCATTCATCAGGGCGCGCGGCTCATCATCCGTGCGCATGCGCCGCTCTTCCATAACGACTTTAATTTCTTTGCTGAATTCAGTTTCCGTCAGATGCAAGTTGCGCATACGATCGGATTCGAGTTGCATGGCGAGAGGTAACTTGGATTTGTGCAACTGCTGGAAATAGGCAGTGTAATCGTTGCTGGTAAAGGCATTTTCGCGTCCACCCGCAGCAGATATACGCTTGGAAAACTGTCCAACTGGCACGTTTTTGGTACCCTTGAACATCATGTGTTCCAGCACATGTGCGATACCGGTGACGCCAATATTTTCGTCCATGCTGCCGGCGCGATACCATATTTGTTGAACTATAACGGGGGCACGGTGGTCTTCCTTGACTATGACCTTAAGGCCATTGCTGAGAGTCTTTTCAAATACCTCTGCTTGCGCCTCAACAGCGAATAAAAGCATCGCAGGCCATAAAACAGCAATAGTCAGCAGATATTTTAATATGTGTATACGCATTTTTTTAGCCCAAAACAACTCAATCAGAATAGAATAACGACGACGGCAAAAGCCGCCACGGATGATGTGTATTATGCGCTATTTAGTTACCTTTCTGCCACCTCCCAAAACTCCCTTAAAATGTTCGGCTTCCTAAAAAAAACCTCAATTGAAAGCAAGTCCAAGCCGGTCGAAGACCCGCCTAAAAAAAGCGGCTGGATCAGCCGACTTAAGAGCGGATTGGCGCGCACTGCCGATCAAATGTCCGATTTGTTTGGCCGTGGCGGCAAGATCGACGACGACCTGTATGAGGAGCTGGAAACCATTCTGATTACCGCAGATGTCGGAATGGACGCAACTCGTTTTTTACTGGCCGAGTTGCGCCGACAAGTCAAAGTGCAGCGACTCACTGAAGCAGTTCAGCTAAAGGAGGCGTTGGCGCACGACCTGATCAAACTGCTCAAGCCACTGGCCCAGCCTTTGGAAACTGATTTACATAAACCTTGCGTCATTATGCTGGCCGGCGTAAATGGCGCTGGCAAAACAACCTCCATTGGCAAGCTGGCGAAGTATTTTCAAGGGCAGGGCAAGTCAGTACTGCTGGCCGCAGGTGATACCTTCCGCGCCGCTGCGCGTGAACAGTTGATGGAATGGGGTGCGCGGAATAATGTTACCGTCATCGCCCAGCAAAGCGGCGATGCCGCAGCGGTGATTTTCGATGCGGTGCAAGCAGCCCAGGCACGCAAAATCGACATAGTGCTGGCCGATACTGCCGGACGTCTGTCTACCCAGATCCATTTGATGGAAGAAATTAAAAAGGTCAAGCGCGTTATTGCCAAGGCGTTACCCGGTGCACCACATGAAGTGCTGTTGGTACTGGATGCAAACACCGGGCAGAACGCGTTAAGCCAAGTCAAGGCATTTGACGACGCGCTGGCTGTAACGGGCCTGGTACTGACCAAGCTGGATGGCACTGCCAAAGGTGGCGTCATTGCTGCCATCGCCAAGGCACATCCCATTCCCCTGCGCTTTATTGGCGTGGGAGAAGGGCTGGATGACCTGCGTCCATTTGTAGCGGAAGACTTCGTCACGGCACTTTTGGGGCTGGATGAATGATTCAGTTCAGTCAAATATGCAAGCGTTACCCCGGAGGTTATGAAGCACTGAAAAATGTTAGTTTTGAGGTCACCGAAGGGGAAATGATATTTCTCACCGGCCATTCCGGTGCAGGCAAGAGCACTTTGCTCAAGCTCATCGCCGCCATTGAACGCCCCAGCGCTGGCAGCATTGTAGTCAAAGGACAGAACGTCAGTTCGATCCAAAGCGGGGCATTGCCCTACTTGCGTCGCAATCTTGGCTTAATTTTCCAGGATCATAAAATACTGTTCGACCGCAGCGTGTTTGACAACGTAATGTTGCCATTGCGAATCTGCGGCTTCGACCATCGCGAAAGTGCTAAGCGGGTGCGAGCAGCGTTAGACAAGGTGGGCTTACTCAAGCGCGAAAAAAACAGCCCGATTGCTCTGTCCGGCGGTGAACAACAACGTTTGTGCATTGCACGCGCCATAGTCAACCGCCCTTCCATCCTGCTGGCAGACGAACCGACCGGCAATCTTGATGCAGACTATGCCAGCGACATCATGGGTATCTTCAAATCGTTCCATCAGGTTGGCGTTACGCTGCTAATTTCCTCCCATGATGAAAGTATTTTGCGCCAGTTCAAGGGACGCGTGCTGGCACTAAAAAATGGGGAGTTGTGCCCATGAAAAACTGGCTGATATCGCATGCCCACGTGTTGCTGTTCACTTTGCGCCGTTTCCTCACCACGCCACTGTCCAGTCTGTTAAATATTCTAGTCATCGGAATCGCACTTAGTTTGCCGGCGGGCATGTATTTATTGCTTAAAAGCGTACAAAATCTGGCTGAACAAGCAGTTGGGCCACCTCAAATCAGTATATTCTTGAGTATGGATGCCAGTAAGGACGACGTCGCTCAGATAGGCAAACAATTAAAGCAACATGCTGGTATCAACCAGGTAAAGTTTGTGCCACGTGACCAAGCGCTGGAGCAACTCAAACAGACCACTGGGCTGACCGATGTAATCGGCGGGCTGGCACAAAACCCACTGCCGGATGCTTACGTTATCTATCCAAAAATATCTGATGCGCAAGTGCTGGAAGCGTTGCGCGATGAGCTGCAAAAATGGCCTAAACTCGAACATGTGCAACTGGATTCAGCTTGGGCACACAAGCTAGACGCAATGCTCAAATTTGGCCTGTTGGCCGTACTTATTCTCGCCGTACTGCTCAGCTTTGCGCTAGTAGCCGTTACTTTCAATACGATCCGTTTGCAAATTCTCACCCAGCGTGAGGAAATTGAAGTGTCCAAACTGATCGGCGCTACTAATGTCTTCATTCGCCGCCCCTTTCTGTACTTCGGTTTCCTACAGGGGCTGCTAGGTGCTGGTGCAGCGTGGCTTATTATTTCCATCAGCTTATATTTGCTCAATAACAGCCTCTCTGAGTTGACGCATTTGTATGTCAGCAGTTTTACGCTACATTTACCTTCTGTAGGCGAGAGTTCTACACTGTTGCTGTTCTCGGCCTACCTTGGCTGGTTAGGTGCTTGGTTGTCTGTCGCCCAGCATTTATGGAAGATTGAGCCTCGTTAAGGGGCCGTGTCTTCCAATCTAAAGTGAAATGTCATAGGGTGAGCCTGCGCTTTCAAAGAACTTTAAATCAGTTTTTCATTAGAGTGGCCGTAGATTCAATAACATATTAAATATTTGTGTAATGCAAAAAATATCAAGGATGAAACTTAGTTCGTGTTAAATAAACAAACCGCTTTCACTGACCCAATGTCTATGCATGGCATTGTCTAAAAATTAAAATGAGGAAACCATGAGATTCCAATATTTTTACCCAGTGCTGGCTGCCAGTTTCATACTTGCTTTGTTTTCTTCGCTTGCTGTAGCCAAAACACCGGAACAAATTTTTGAACAAGTGTCGCCTTCCGTTGTGGTGGTGGACATCTTCGATTCGAAGGATGAATTCATAGGGCAGGGCAGTGGCGTGGTGATAGGCACCGGCCAGGTTATTACTAATTGTCATGTTGCGAAAAGAGGCAAAAGCCGACAAGTACGACAATCCGGTAAAACATTTTCTGCCACTATGCAATATTCAGACCCTAGTCGGGATCTGTGTCAGTTAAATGTGCCGGATTTACAAGCTCCTCCCGTTCTTCTGGGCACAGCCAAGAAGCTTAAGGTGGGCCAGCGCGTCTATGCCATTGGCGCACCGGAAGACCTGGAATTGACCTTGAGCGAAGGACTTATCTCCAGTTTGCGTCCGCATGAAGGCTCGGACTATATCCAGACCTCCGCCGCGATTTCTCTCGGCTCCAGTGGTGGTGGGCTATTCGATGACCAAGGGCAATTAATCGGTATCACCACGTTTTATCACGCGGAGGGACAAAATCTTAATTTTGCCCTGCCCGTAGATTGGATAGGGGAACTGCCGAAACGGGCTCAGGGCGCTCCGGTGGCAGCGAAAAAGAGCGGGCTGGCTTGGCTTAATCGCGTCGTTGCGCTGGAGCACAAAAAAGACTGGCAAGGCATGTTGAAGCTTTCGCAGCAGTGGGTTAAAACCGAACCGGTAAGTGCGGATGCTTGGTTTAGCTTGGGCATTGCCCACAAAAACCTCAAACAATATGAGCAGGCAATTAAAGCTTATCGAAGCGCGCTGCGTATTCAGCCGGAATATGCCGATGCCTGGAATAATCTGGGCAATATCCACAACAATATCAAACAGTATGAACAAGCAATTCATGCCTATCGGGAGGCGTTACGCATTGATCCAGAATATGCCTCTGCCTGGAATAATTTGGGTATTGCTTACGGTAATTTTAAACAATTCGAGCAAGCGATTTCCGCTTTTCGAGAAGCGGTTCGCATCGAGCCGGAAAAAGCAAGTGTCTGGTATAACCTGGGGGAGGCTTATTCCCGCTCTGGTCAGCAGGACAAAGTGCTAGAGATTTATCAAACCCTACGTAAACTCGATTTGCAAATAGCGAACGCGTATTCCAATATTTTTATTTCGCCTTTTGCCAAATAAGTAAGGTGGACACGCCCTGGTCTCGTGTCGATAGATTTTACACTAGGCAGTCGTAGACACGTGAGCAAACCGGAACGGATGCACATCATCAAATTAGCGTCAAAACCACTGCCGTATGATCGATAGATTTAAACCACCCCGGACGTTCCGACATCGGTCAGCCGACGCATTATCCGCTGGCACTGACGTATACTCAATTTGATCCCGTAGCAGCCCTCCAGGTGCAGCACCAAGAGCTTTCCATTCCATTCCCGCTCAGAATATCCGCATACGCGAGGTGGTTTCTGCAGGTCGAGCGCGAGGCGCTGCATCTGCTTGTCGACCAGCTTGGTGGGGCGCCCGCCAGAATGATGTTTGCGTAATCCCGCCATCCCGTGCTCATTGAGCGCATGTACCCAGCGCTCGACTGTGCGCGGATTGTTCCCAAGCCACCGCGCAACCTCATAGCAACTACGACCTTCGGCGACCAGTAAGACACAGTGCAGCCGGTGCAGGAAATGCGCCTCGTAAGACGTCTTAACCGAGGCATGATCACCTCCCGAATCCACTTTGCGCTGCTGAGGCTGAGCTTGCGCAAGGCGTCAACTTCCCTTGATGTCTGACTGCGGAATCACCATGCGGCGAAGGTTTTGTCGCATCAGGTTTTGCGGCGAATTCAATCAAAAATAAGGAATTTGCTTATTTTTATAATTTTTGCATTACCTTATTATGCCCCGATTATGTCTCACAAGCTGCTAGATGTGGGCGTAAACATTGCTTGAGAAGTCATGTCGAGAGAAAAATGTAGATCACATCGGTTTTTAGTATAGCCGCGGCGAAGGGGCGTAGCAACGAGCCGTGCCAGATTGAAATGTAGGGAGGTTGATGATGAAGACCAGACTGATGGAGGTTACAACGAACATTCTGGAGAACTCTGTGGTCAGTTTGGGCGCATGGGCTGAATGGCAGTCTGCAGCCTATAGACAACGATCGCACGAGTTCCCGAGTTTGCCACCCCCGCATGCTTGGGGTAACCATCGATTTCTCTTTAAGGAGGATTACCCATGATGTCGAAACGCTTCCCAGTTATTGTTGTATTCGTTGCCACCTGCCTGCTGGGCGCGCCATTACAGACCAGCGCAACGGCGATAGCCAACAGCATGCTGGAGTTCAAGAATTTGTCGATCACTCCTACGGCGGGAGGGATTTCGCTTGATGGGTCTTGGTTTTTCGAAACCTTCGCCCATGCGGACAACAGCCTCAGCCAGATCGACGAGAATTTTACGCCGGGAAGCTCTCCCGGCACAGTCAGCGCGTCAGGGGCGGTAACCTGGGCGAGCGCGACAGGCACTGCCAGTGCGCCGAATGCCCCGTCTGACTTCCTCGTTTCCGGTTCGGCGCAATCGGACGTCAACCTTCCCGGCCCCGGAGCGGCGGCGGCATTTGGCAAAAGCCGTAGTACGCTGTTCAATTCTTTCACTCTCAGCGGTGGCGGCCCCAACGTGGATGTCCAGTTCGCGATCGATATCTCCGGCCTGCTCAACGTTATGACCGATGCCTTCGGGATGTTTGCGCAAACGCAAACGGTGTTCACCCTTGAAGTCGATGGCACTCCAATATTGTTCCAGAACAACTTTCTAAGTATCGGGCCTGGCGATTCAGATACGCAATCGTTTTCGACGCATCTCTCGAACACTGTGACGCTCGCCGCTTTTGACCTTGACGGCTCGCCGTTGTCGCATTTTTTGCTGCTGGAAGCCGAAAACGACCCACGCGGAAGAATTCCCGAGCCGCCCGTCGGCCTGTTGCTAATAACTGGGTTAGTAGCACTGGCGGCGACAAGACGTCGCCCGGGCCTGCTCAGCTAGAGGCATGATGCCTGGCCCACAAGAGTAATGTTGTTGCTTCGCCTGTAAGCGCATAGAGCTAAAATCTGGAGGTGTTGTTATGGTTAAGTCGATACGATTCTTGAGCAGTCTTTGGTTGTTGATGCTTATTCTGTTTGGGTCGGCGGGTGTCGAGGCACACTATATTGGTGGCGAGCCGCCCAATCAGTGCGCGACCTGCGGCTGCGCCGCGTGTCCGGCACCTAACGTCCCCTCCTGCGGCTGTAATTCCTCGTATACCGAAGGCAACCTCGGCGACAGCTACAACGGCGGCGCAACAGTCAGCAGCGCCTTTGGTCCCACGCTGAATTTCAGTGCTGCCTATAACAGCAAGCAGGCTGACGGCTCGCAGTCGCGCAGTAACACGGTGATGGGCTACGGCTGGACGCACAGCTACAACACGCTCCTGTTTTCTCAGCGTGGACATATGTTCAGGCTGGGTTCCGATGGGCGGGTAACCAAGTACGCGCTGGGTGTGGGGGGTAAGTATACGGTTACCCCGGGTTACTTCGAGACGCTGGTGAAGAATCCAAACGGCTCATTTACCCTGCGGCAAAAGGAAGGTACCACCTACCTATTCGCACAAGTGCCCGGCACGCCGTTCTTGGTTGAAGGGCCGGTGTGGCGATTGATCAGCATCACCGACCGCAACAACAATATCACGGCATTCACCTATATCGCTGGCAAACTCACACAGGTCACCGACACCTATGGGCAGAGCCTCACGTTTAGCTACACCGGCAATCTCCTCACGCAGGTAACCGATCCTCTGGGACGTATCACGCGCTTCACCTATTCGGCCGGAACGCTTGTGCAGATCACCGACCCCGAGAACAAGTCGGTGAAATACACCTACAACTCGCTGGCGCAAGTTATTCGCAAGGTAGACAAGGATGGCAGGGTCTTTACCTATCAATACAACGGCGCGCAAAAGCCGGTAAAGATAACCGACAGGGGCGGTAATCCGGTTCTGTCGATGACCAACATCAACAACTGGGCCACCGACGAGACAGTACTCGCCATGAATCTGTTGCGCCAGTATGTGCCATCGACTACCAGCAAGACCGATGGGCGTGGCAACGTGTGGCGCTATCAGTACGACAAGAACGGCTATATCACCAAGCTCACTGCCCCGGACGGCGCCATCACCAGCTACATTTACGATGCGGCGACCCTGCAAGTGGCAAGCATGACCGACGCCAACAACCACACCACGAGTTACCTATACGATTCTCAAGGAAACCTGAAGAAGCGCACCGACCATCTGGGCTTCGTCACGAGCTACACCTACGAGCCAGTATTCAATATGATGACCAGCATGACCGACGCCAACGGCCGCACCTCGGTCTATCAGTACGACGCCAGCGGCAACCGCATCAAGGAGACCGACCCGTTAGTCGGCACGCGTGAATGGAGCTACGACTCTCACGGCAATGTGTTGACCGAGAAGGACAAGAACGGCAATGTCACGACTTACCAGTACGACGCCGTCGGCCAGCGCACCAAGGTGACCGACGCGGTGGGCAACGTCACGACGATGACCTACGATGCGGTGGGCAACATGATCTCGCGCACCAACGCGCGCGGCTTCACCACGAGCTACCAGTATGATGGATTGAATCGCCTGGTAAACGAGATCCGACCCGTTGGCGATCCGCTGCAGGCCGACACCAGTTTTTTCTACGACGGTCAGGGCAACCGCGTGGAGGTGATTGACCGCAACGACAATAGTACGATCTATCAATATGACCTGCGCCAGCGCTTTGTCAAGACCACGGATGCGCTCAAGACCGTCAATGCGCCGCTCGGTCAAACGATGAAATACACCTACGACGGCAACGACAACCGCCTCTCTGCTACCGACAAGAACAACCACACCACAACGTTTGAATATGATGTCCAGAATCGCCTGGTCAAGACGATCGATGCGATCGGCAACATGACGACGATGACCTACGACGGAGTTGGCAATCGGCTTACCGAGACCGACGCCAACGGTCATACCACGAGCTACCAGTACGACGCGCTGAACAGGATGGTGAAAAAGACCGATGCCGAGATGAACATCACGCAGATGTTCTACGACATGGTAGGAGGTTGCCTTGGATGCTCCGGCCCAACCAGGGGGTCAAGTCTCATAACCAAGCAGATTGACGCCGAAGGCAAGGTGACCTACTTCAAGTACGACGGTCTTGACCGGCTTATCATCCAGAATCGCAAGCAGACCGACGTTGCCGATGCCATCGACAGTGATGACGCGGTGACGCGCTACAGCTACGACGCACAAAGCAACCAGCTCACAATGACCGAGCCCAACGGCAATGTGACGAGCTACGTCTACGATGCATTGAACCGCCCGGTGAAGCTGGTTAACGCTGCCGGCGATACAACTAGCACGACTTACGATCAGAACAGTAACGTCAAGACCGTCACTGCGCCGAATCTGAACGTCACGACCAACACCTACGATGCGCTCGATCGCCTAACCCAAGTGGGCGACTCGGTTGGTCTTGTTGCCACCTATACCTACGACGCGGTGGGCAACCGCCTCACGCAGAAGGACGGCAACGGCAACGGCACCACGAACACCTATGACACGATCTATCGAATTACCAATGTGACCGACGCGCTGGGTAAAAGCACGCATTACGACTACGACGCAGTCGGCAACCTGCTGAAGCTCACCGACCGCGAGGGTAACGCCACGACCTATGTCTACGATGATATCAACCGGCGCACGCAGACGACCGATGCCCAGCCATTCGTCACTACCTACGAGTACGACGGCGTAGGCAATCTGAAGAAAATCAACGCGTTCAATGACACTGAAGACCCTGTCGACCCGCCACAAGTCACCTCTTATGACTATGACAATATCAACCGTCTGATCAAGGAAACCTACGCGGACACTCGCATGCGAACCTTTACCTATGATCGTGTGGGCAATCTCAAAACCCGCACCGACCAGAAGGGGCAGGTGACCAGCTACGACTACAGCGATCTGTACTTCCTCACCCAGCGCGACTATCCGACAAGCGTCGATGACAACATGAGTTATGACCTTTCGGGGCGGCTGCTGAGCGCCGAGCGCGGCAGCTGGTTGGTCACCTATATCTACGATGGCGCTAACCGGGTCACCACCACAGTTCAAAACGGCAAGACGCTCAATTACGCCTACAACATTCCTGGGCGCACACGCACTGTGACCTATCCGGGCGGGCGATCGATCACCGAAGCCACCGACCCGCGCAGCCGGCTGGACAAGATCGACGATGCGGGCTCGCCGCCGCCGATCGTGCAATACAGCTATGACTTGGGCGATCGGGTAGTTTCCCGCGCCTACCGCAACGGAACCACAGCAAGTTACAGCTACAACGCTAACAACTGGATCACGAGTCTGGATCACGT